>JAHJXZ010000167.1 GCA_018827205.1 Gammaproteobacteria bacterium
GCCACAGGAAACGGCGTTACGTGCGCCAACGGTGCCGTCAGCGTTAACCGAGAACTTCGGCACGATGAACAGCGAGATGCCTTTGGTGCCTTGCGGCGCATCCGGCAGGCGGGCCAGAACGATGTGGACGATGTTATCGGCCATGTCGTGCTCACCAGCGGAGGTAAAGATTTTGGTGCCGGATACTTTGTACGAGCCGTCAGCTTGAGGCTCAGCCTTGGTACGCAGCATGCCCAGATCGGTGCCGCAATGCGGCTCGGTCAGGCACATGGTGCCAGTCCACTCACCGGATACCAGTTTGGTCAGGTAAGTGTGCTTCTGATCGTCAGTACCGTGCTCGGCAATGGTGTTCATCGCGCCGTGCGACAGGCCTGGGTACATGCCCCACGACCAGTTCGAGGTGCCGACCATTTCGCTGACAACCAGACCCAAGGACTCAGGCAGGCCTTGGCCACCATGGTCAACGTCGTGAGCCAGGCTCGGCCAGCCGCCTTCTACATACTGCTTATAGGCTGCTTTGAAACCGGTAGGGGTTTTCACGCCTTCGGCGGACCAGGTGCAACCTTCGGTGTCACCTACACGGTTCAGTGGAGACAGCACTTGCTCACAGAACTTGGCGCCTTCTTCAAGGATGGCGTCGACCATATCCGGAGTAGCGTCCTGGCAGCCAGGCAGGCTCTGATAATGCGCTTCGTAGCCGAGCAATTCGTCGCGTACGAAACGGATATCACGCAAGGGGGCCTTGTAATCAGGCATAGCGGTTGACCTCTGCGGTGGATTCTTAGTGTGTAGGTGACCGGTTATTCGGTCGTTTTCGGGAGCAATCCCGGTGCTCGCCTGCCCCTTGGCAACCGAGCTAATCAAACAAGCGTTTGAAACATACGTTTATGCCTATTTAATGTCAAGCACCCCAAGCGCCGTTCAGGCCACCAGATCGACAACCGGGGCCGGCGCCTGCAAACCACTTAGCTGCTTGTACAGATCAAGACTAGGTGGTGGTGGCTGATCCTGCTGGGTCGCAGCAGCGGATTTGTCATCCTCGGCAGGCTTCTCATCTTCTTTACGCTGCTCGGCACGCGCATCAATGGCAGCCTGCGCTTCACTGCGCTGCTGCTGCGCCAGCTGCACACGGGCCTCGGCCATTTTTACCTGCGCCTGCGCTGCCACCTGGCGATCCTGCGCAGAGGGTTCGGCAGGAGCCAGAGCCGCGCGAATGACCAATTCCATCTTGCTCAGGGTGGCTTCAGGATTATTCGGCACGGCTCCGGTATCGATGCCAACCTCCCCCCCAATCGCGTAGCGTTTACCGTCAGGCCCGCGCTCATAGGTGTAACTCGGCGCGCCGGCATAGCGACCGCCAACGGCAGCGTGCGCTTGCTCGTGGGTGCGCACCTCCTGATCACGACTGACCAGCTTGGCGATTTCCAGCTGCTCGCTACGTTGCTGCTGGGGGCTGGGTTCGCCTTCGGGGCTTTTGGACTTATCAGAATTTGCCGAGGCGTCGGCAGGCTTGTCGGCCTCTTCACGCGCGGAAGCCGATTGCTCGTCGGCTAACGGCTGGCCAGCGGTTACCGGCGCCTGGACGGCACGGGTGATATCGGGGGACACATCAGGGGAAACATTGGACGCAAGAGAGCGAGCCGGCAGTAGAGTTGCTGCAGGCGCAGGATAAGACGTTGCGCCACCAATCTGCATGCAATGACTCCTCGCCCCTGATCGCTAAAACTCCGCAACAGAGCCGGACTACGCTCGGGGCAAGCGTATCAAGCCGTTGTATCAATGAGGGTACCGAGCACCTCATCGGCAGTTTTCACCACCTTGGCACCCGCTTCCGCCTCATTCTGACCTTGGCGCAGGGCGACCAGACTTTCCGCCAGATCGGGACGAGTCTGCTCGGCCGAGCTGGGCGCAGGATTGACCTGATTGGCCGGCGGCGTGGAGTTCGGCTGCTGCGGCTGGGTAACCGCATTGCTGGCGATATCCGCCGCAGCCTGATCGACCCGACGCTGGCCGGATTGAATGGTGCTGATGCCCGAATTGAAGGCGCTTCCAGAAATTTCCATGCCCAAGCTCCGCTATGGCAAACCACTAACGATTCAATTGAAGCAGAAATTGCTCGAAAAACGTACAAGCAAAAGGCTATGGCACTTGCCCGGCTTATAGCGCACGGTGCAATAAGCTGAGGTTGAGATAGCCAGAAACCGCAGCCGGCGTGGCCTCGGCCAGGCGCGGCACATAGCCTAGGCAGGGCGCAGGCAAACGCTCGGCCAGGGTGGCCAGATTGTCCTCAAGGCGCGAGGTATGCGGGTCGACAAGATTGGCCACCCAGCCAGCCAGCGTCAGGCCGTCACGCAGGATTGCTTCTGCCGTCAGCAGCGCTTGATTGATGCAGCCCAGGCGCACGCCAACCACCAGAATCACCGGTAACTGCAGAGCAACTGCCAGATCAGACAAGGACGCCTGCCCAGCTAACGGCACGCGCCAACCGCCCGCGCCTTCGACAAGGGTAAAGTCCGCATGCTTATCCAGAATCACCTGCACCGGCCCCTGCAGCGCGGCAACATCCAGCAATACACCCACTTCGCGCGCGGCCAGATGCGGGGCAATCGCCGGCTCGAATGCCAGCGGATTAACCTCGTCGTAACGTAGCGCCAGGGTGCATTCGCCGAGCAGCGCCAGTGCGTCATCATTGCGCAGCCCATCAACCGTCCGCACGCAGCCGGAAGCCACCGGCTTGGCAGCAGCCGTGGATAAGCCGGCCAAACGCGCCCCATGCAGCAAGCCGGCGGCGATGGTGGTTTTGCCGATTTCTGTATCGGTGCCGGTGACGAAAAAAGCCGTGCTCATATCAATCCTTACGCAACACGCCGTAAACCACCTGATAGGTCGCCGGCAGGCCTTGCGGCTGGCGGAACTGTTCATAGGCATTGAGCAGCGCCAGCATGCGCGCCCGCCCGGTCAAACCGCCTGGCCGGCCGGGGTTGAGGTTGTGCGCGCCGAGGGCCTTTAGCTCATGGGTCAGGCTGCGCACATCCGGGTAATAAAGAGTTTCAGGCGTAACGTGCAAGGCAAGCGGCGCCAAGCTGCTGTCGCTGCACAGGCGCTGATAATCCTCGAAGCGGCGGAAGCGGTTGACGTGAATAAAGCCATCCACCGCCAGCCAGCTGTCGCGCAGCTCCTGCAGGGTGCCGACGCACAGACTGCTAAATGCCAACACACCGCCAGGCCTGAGCACGCGCGCCGCTTCGCTAAGCACAGCGGTAAAGTCCGCACACCACTGCAGCGCCAGACTGGAGAACAGCAGGTCGCAGGATTCGTTACGCAACGGCAAACGCTCGGCATCGCCAGCAATAAACTGCTGCGCGCCGCCCAGCGGCTGAGCGTGCTGCAACATGCCTTCGGCAATATCCAGGGCCACGCCCTGACTGGCCGGAAACCGCGCGCCCAGGGCGCGACTGAAATAGCCCGTGCCGCACCCCAGGTCGAGCCAGCGCTCCGGGCTGATCGTGGCCGGTAACTGCGCCAGCAACTGCTGACCGACATCGCGCTGCAGAGCTGCCACGCTGTCGTAGCTTTCAGCCGCGCGGGAGAACGACGCCGCTACCTGACGCTTATCCGGTAGGCCGCCGTGTGGGTCATGGGCCAAATCAGTCATCACCGGCCTCATGCAGGAACGCCTGAATCGCCGCAGCAATTTCATGCGGACGCTCCAGGGCAAAGGCGTGGCTAGCGTTATCAATCAGGCCAACCTCGACATCCGGCAGCAGCGCCAGCAAGGCTTGCGCGGCACCTGCGGGAACCAGGGCATCTTGACCGGCGAACAGATGCAGTTGCGGCCCGACAAAGGCTTGCAACGCGGCCCGCGCATCCAGGTTCGCGAGTAGATCCAGCCCGGCCAGCAGCAGCTCGGGCTGCGCCTGCGGAGCCGTCGCCTGTAATTGCCGCGACAGGCCGCGAGCATCCGCCGCCCCCTGGGCACAAAGCAGAGCAAAACGTTTCAGGGTGGCGGACGCATCAACGGCGCAGCCCTGACGGAAAGCGTTAAAAGTCTCGGCAGACATCGCTGCAGGCCAACCTGGCTCAGCCACAAAGCGCAGATTGCTGGCCATAGTCAGTAGGCCACTGCAGCGTTCGCCACGGCGCGACGCCAGCTCAGCGGCGAGCATGCCGCCGAGTGACCAACCACCGAGCCAGACGTCCTGTGGCAAGCTGGCGTCCAGCTCGTCCAGCCAATCGGCGGGGTCGCTGGAGGACAGTAAAGGCAGCGGCTCAATCTGCACATGCAGGCGTGAATCGAGGCCATGCAAGGCATCAGCCAACGCCTGCAACGGCGCAGTGCCGAGGCCCCAGCCGGGTAACAGAATCAGCCGATCACGCATGTGCAGCTGCCTCGCCAGTCAGCAGCGGCCAGCACTCAGCTAACGCTTCCAGCAGCAGCTCCAGCTGTTCAAGACTATGGGCGGCGGACAGGGTCACGCGCAGGCGGGCGCTGCCGGATGGTACGGTGGGCGGTCGAATCGCGGTAACCAGCAGACCGCGCTCGCGCAGCATCTGTGACAGCTGCATGGCGCGGCAGCTGTCGCCGATCAGAATCGGCTGAATCGGCGTGGTGCTGTCCATCAGTTCAAGGCCGATGGCCTGGGCGCCTTCGCGGAAGCGCTTGATCAATGCATTCAAATGCTCGCGTCGCCAGTGCTCGCTGCGCAGCAATTCCAGGCTTTTCAGGGTGGCGCAGGCCAGCGCCGGTGGCTGGCTCGTGGTGTAGATATAGGGGCGAGCGAACTGCACCAGGGTTTCGATCAGCTCCTCGCTGCCGGCGACAAACGCGCCGGCGGTACCGAAGGCCTTACCCAAGGTGCCAACCAGTACCTGCACATCATCTGCGCCCAGACCGAAATGCTCGACAATCCCGCCGCCGGTGGCGCCCAGCGGGCCGAAACCATGGGCATCATCGACCATCACCCAGGCATTGGCGCGACGCGCTTCGGCACAGAGTGCAGGCAAGTCGGCCAGATCGCCGTCCATGCTGAATACGCCGTCGGTGACCACCAGAGTATTGCCAGATACTTTGCGCAGGCGATTGGCCAGGCTCACCGTATCGTTGTGTAGATAACGGGAAAACCGCGCATCGCTGAGCAAGCCGGCGTCCAGCAGGGAGGCATGGTTAAGGCGGTCCTCCAACACACTGTCGCCCCGCCCGACCAACGCAGTGACCGCACCGAGGTTGGCCATATAGCCGGTAGAAAACAGCAACGCCCGGGGCCGCTCAGTAAACTCGGCGAGCGCTTCTTCTAACTCATGGTGCGGCGTGCTATGGCCAATCACCAGATGCGATGCGCCGCCGCCCACCCCCCACTTTTCCGCGCCGGCGCGCCAGGCTTCGATCACTTGCGGGTGATTAGCCAGGCCGAGGTAGTCGTTGGAACAGAAGGCCAGCAGCTGCCGACCATCGACCTGCACCAACGGCCCTTGCGGCGATTCAAGCATGGGGCGCTGGCGATAGAGGTTGGCGGTGCGGCGCTCGGCGAGGCGAGTGGCAAGATCGAAGCTCATGGCTATCTCGGAGGAGGCATTAACGCCCCACTCCGGATATAGGAGTGAGGCGCGTACAGCAGTCAGACCGCAGCGTTGTAGAACAGCTTGGAGTCGCGCTGCTCGACCAGGGCCTGCTCGATAGCGGCCTGATGCACTTCATCTGCGTGCTCTTCGCGCTCTTCCGGCTTGATGCCGAGGCGGGCAAACAACTCCATATCTTTGTTGGCCTGAGGGTTTGCGGTGGTCAGCAGCTTCTCGCCATAGAAGATCGAGTTGGCGCCGGCGAGGAAGGCTAGAGATTGCATCTGCTCATTCATTGCCTCGCGACCGGCGGACAGGCGCACGTGCGACTGCGGCATCATGATCCGCGCGACGGCGAGCATGCGAATAAAGTCGAACGGGTCAACGTCCTGCTCATCGGCCAGTGGCGTGCCCTTGACCTTCACCAGCATATTGATCGGCACCGACTCCGGATGCTCCGGCAGGTTGGCCAGCTGAATCAGCAGCCCAGCGCGATCGTCCAGCGACTCGCCCATGCCGAGGATGCCACCGGAGCAGATCTTCATCCCCGAATCACGCACATAGGCCAGAGTTTCCAGGCGCTCGCCGTAGGTACGGGTGGTGATGATGTTGCCGTAGAACTCCGGCGAGGTATCCAGGTTGTGGTTGTAGTAGTCGAGGCCCGCTTCGGCCAGGGCTTGAGTCTGCTCCTTGTCGAGCTTGCCCAGAGTCATGCAGGTTTCCAGGCCCAGGGCCTTCACACCTTCAACCATTTTCAACACGTAAGGCATGTCTTTGGCAGACGGATGCTTCCACGCCGCGCCCATGCAGAAGCGCGTGGAGCCGATAGCCTTGGCCTCAGCGGCGGCCTCCAGCACCTTCTGCACTTCCAGCAGTTTTTCCTTTTCCAGGCCGGTGTTGTAGTGGCCGGACTGCGGGCAGTATTTGCAGTCTTCTGGACAGGCGCCGGTCTTGATCGAGAGCAAGGTCGAAACCTGCACACGGTTCGCATCAAAATGCGCGCGGTGCACGGTTTGCGCAGCGAACAGCAGGTCGTTGAACGGTTGCTCGAAAAGCGCTTTGACCTCAGGGAGAGTCCAGTCGTGACGCAGATTGGCAGCGGTAGTAGCGCTCATCGGTTATTCCTTGTTATTGGCAGTGGCTTGCTACGCTGAGCAAGCACGACACGGATGTTCGGCATAGTTATGGAAGGCTTATGCGCTGTCAACCTCACTCGCCACGCCAGGTTTACAACTGGCTAAAAAACAAACAAGTCTGTTTACTCTGCGATGAAGCTGCAGATGGCACGCTGCCCATCTGCACCAACTGCGAGGCAGAACTGCCTTGGTTGAGTGGACATTGCCAGGTTTGCGCGCTGCCATTACCCAGCCATGGGTTGGTGTGCGGGGGCTGCCTGAAAAAACCACCGAGTTTTACCAAGGTTGAGGTTCCTTGGCGCTACGCCTTTCCCATCGACAGCCTGATTACTCGCTTCAAGCATCAGGCCAAGTGGCCATTGGGACGTCTGCTCGGCGAGCTTTTGTCACATCACCTGCGCCATGCCTTCGATGACGGCCTGCGTAAACCTGATCTGCTGCTACCCGTGCCGCTGGCGGATAAACGTCAGCGTCAGCGTGGTTTCAACCAGGCCGCCCTACTGAGCGAATGGTTGAGCCCCCCACTGCAACTGCCGCTACAAAAAGACTGGCTGCAGCGGGTGATCGACACCCCGGCGCAGCAACAACTGGATGCGGCCACGCGCAAACGCAACCTGCGCAAGGCCTTCGCTCTGGCGCCGGGTAGCCAAGTCAGTGGTCTGCATGTGGCGCTGGTCGATGATGTGCTAACCACCGGCGCCACCGCCGAGAGCCTGGCGCATCTACTAAAGAAAGCCGGTGCGGCGCGAGTCGATGTGTATTGCCTGGCGCGCACGCCAAAGCCGGGGGATTGAGCGCTGCCGGCCATTGTCGGCGATAGAAGGGTTACACTTTGCGGCCAACTCACCGGAGTAGCCCATGTCCCATCCATTTGCCGCACTCACACCCGACCTGGTGCTGGATGCCGTGGAGAGCATCGGCTACCTCAGCGACGCCCGCGTACTGGCGCTGAACAGCTATGAAAACCGCGTTTATCAGGTAGGCATCGAAGACGAAACGCCACTGATCGCCAAGTTCTATCGCCCAGACCGCTGGACCGATGCAGCGATTCGCGAGGAACACAGCTTCACCTTCGAGCTGGCCGAGTGCGAGGTGCCAGTGGTTGCGCCCCTGGTGCGCGATGGCGAAACCTTATTTGAATACTCCGGCTTTCGCTTTGCGCTATTTCCGCGTCGCGGCGGCCGCGCACCAGAGCCCGGCAACCTCGACCAACTGTACCGCCTCGGCCAACTGCTCGGCCGCCTGCACGCGGTCGGCTCACTCAAACCATTTGCCCACCGTGAAGCTTTGCAGGTGAGCAACTTCGGTCATGCATCGCTGGCAACGCTGCTGGATGGCAACTTTATTCCACGCAGCCTGCTGCCTGCTTACGAGTCCGTCGCACGCGATTTGCTCAAGCGTCTGGATGTACTGTTCGCCGCCAACCCAGTGCAGGCGATACGCCTGCACGGCGACTGCCACCCGGGCAACCTGCTGTGCCGCGACGAGACCTTCCACATGGTCGACCTCGACGACTGTCGCATGGGGCCGGCGGTACAGGATTTATGGATGATGCTGGCTGGCGAACGTCATGAGCGCCTCGGCCAGCTCTCAGAGTTGATGGATGGCTACCAGGAGTTTCACGATTTCAATCAGCGCGAACTGCCGCTGATTGAGGGGCTGCGCGCACTGCGCCTGATGCACTACAGCGCCTGGCTGGCACGGCGCTGGGACGACCCAGCCTTCCCGATGAGCTTCCCCTGGTTCGGCAGCGAGCGTTACTGGGGCGATCAGATCCTGATTCTGCGTGAGCAGCTGTCGGCACTGGATGAAGAGCCGCTAAAGCTGTTCTGAACCCCAGCAAACACCCACGCGAGAAAGGAACTCTCTATGTCTACCGTCGAACGCTGGTTTGCAGCGGGGTTTACCCAGCTGCATCCCTTGCTGCAACAGCTACACCAGCAGGGTGGCAAGCTGCAGGGACAAGTCGATCTCAAATTTGGTCGCGGCCTTGCTGGCCTCATCGGCGCACGCTTGGCCAAACAACTGGGCATCCCTACGCAGCAGGCGCGCGTCGACTTCCAGGTCGATATTCATGACAGCGACAACACGCTGCACTGGAACCGCTGCTTTGCCGATAGCGCCATGCTCTTCTCACGCTTTCAACCCAGCGGTAGCTGGCCGAATGGCCACTGGCTGGAGTCAACCGGCGCACTGAAACTGGCTTTGGCGGTGGATGTTCATCAGGGTGGCTGGTACTGGCGACCACTCAAGGCCTGGCTACATGGTGTTCGCCTCCCGCTATGGCTACTGCCGCGTACCGAGGCCTACAAGCGAATTGAAGAGGGGCGCTATCAGTTTTATGTCGGTTTCAGCCTGCCGCTACTTGGCAACTTACTTAGCTACAGCGGCGCGCTAACACTGGGCAGTACTACAGTCGCATCGCGTAGCGCTCCAGCCATAACAGTTGCCGACTCCCCGTAACGCCAGCTTTACACTAATTACGGGCAGTATCCTGACAGCAAAGCTGAACAACCAGACAAGTCCCTGCCCTCGCGACTAGAATCCAAGATCTTTTAGTTAGCCTCCTAAGCAAGGACCCTGCATGGCCACCGCCAACCCGCGTCGCGGGTACATACTAGGCCTGACCGCCTACATCATCTGGGGTCTTTTCCCGCTCTACTTCAAAGCCATGCAAAGCGTTCCGGCGGTGGAGATCATCGTACATCGGGCACTCTGGTCGGCCGTGTTCGGAGCCTTGCTGCTGATGGTCTGGAAGCACCCCGGCTGGCTGCGTGAGCTGCGCGACAACCCCAAGCGCTTCGCCGTTTTGGGCCTTAGCGGCGTACTGATTGCCAGCAACTGGCTGGTGTATGTATGGGCGGTAAATAACGGTCGCATGCTGGAAGCCAGCTTGGGTTATTACATCAATCCGCTGATCAATGTGCTGCTGGGTATGCTGATTCTCGGCGAGCGCTTACGTCGACTGCAGTGGCTGGCCGTGACCTTGGCCGCACTAGGGGTGCTGCAACAGCTGTGGCAGGTTGGCAGCATTCCTTGGGTATCACTGGTGCTGGCGCTGACTTTTGGCTTCTACGGATTGATTCGCAAACAGGCTCCGGTGGCAGCCCTGCCCGGGTTAGTAGTGGAAACCTGGCTGTTACTACCTGTGGCCATCGGCTGGTTACTCCTCAACCCGGCAGCGATGAGCACTCAAGCCGATTTCTGGAACACGCCAGAGGCCCTCTGGCTGATAGCAGCAGGCCCAATCACCCTGGTGCCACTGGTGTGCTTCAATGCTGCGGCACGGCACCTGCCCTACACCACCCTAGGCTTTCTGCAGTACCTGGCGCCAACCCTGGTGCTGCTGCAGGCGATCTTCCTGTTCGGCGAACACTTCGACCAGAGCAAGTTGCTGGCCTTTATCTGCATCTGGGCCGGCCTGGCGATCTATAGCGTGGATGCCTGGCTGACGCTGCGTAAACGCCAACCTGGTTAAAAAACAGACAACCGACTGCAGCTTACAGCGCGCCTGGGCTGCAGCCAGTTGCCCCCGGCTTATCCACAGAAGCATCCCCGACCTTTGTGCACAACCAGCTGCTAAGCGCTTAAAAAATAAGCACTTAGCAAAAAGCCCCAGGGCACTAGGCAGTGCTCCGGGGCTCCTCATGCTACGCACAGAGTTATCCACATAGATCGTGGATAAACCTCGACATTACTCTTCGGCCTGCAGCTTCAGCTCAACCATCAGATCATCAGCCAGGGTTTCCAGGTGCGTCTGCAACTGCTCCAGGCTCAGGCTCTGCGGCACGCCCAATAGCGCCTGGGCCTGGAATAGCAGTTCACCACTCATGGGCGCCGGCACCACCTCGGTGCTCAAGCTTTCCAGGTTGACGCCATGGCTGCTAAGCAGGCGGGTGATATCGCGCACGATACCTGGCCGATCATTGCCCACCAGTTCCAGGCGAATCGCCTGCCAAACGCTTGCCGGCTCAATCCCGCCTGCGGCGACTTGCACTCGAATGCCCTGCCCCTGCAACGCCTCCAGCGCCGCAACCAAACCGGAGTGCGCATCCAGTGGCACATCGACCCGCAGAATCCCGGCGAACTGCCCGGCCATGCGTGACATACGGCTTTCTAGCCAGTTGCCGCCGTGCTCACTGATGCACTGAGCGATACGCTCGACCAGCCCTGGCTGATCCTGGGCAATAACCGTCAATACCAGATGATCCATAAACAGCTCCTTATACGAGGCTTATTTGAGCGCCAGCCAATAGGTATAAAACACCTCATCACGCACATAACCCAGGCGTTCGTAGAGGGATTGTCCTGGCAGATTGCTCTTTGCCGTCTCCAACTGCAAACCGCAGGCGCCAGTGGCTTCAGCATGAGCACGGCCCGCATTCATCAGCGCTTCGCCAACGCCTTGGCGGCGTGCCTGTTCGCTGACATACAGATCACTCAGCAACCAAGCTGGCTGCAGCGCCAGCGAGGAGAAAAACGCATAGAGCTGAACAAAGCCCAATGCCGCCCCCCGCTCATCACGAGCCAACAAGATGGTCGAATCACTGTTGTGCAGACGCGCGGCGAGAAAGTCCCGCACCTGCGCCTGAGGTTTAGCCACCTCATAGAAGCGCAGATACGCGCCAAACAGCTCGGCCAGCTCGGCCAGATCTGCTGCTGTGGCTGCCTGTATATGCATGGTGATCACACTCCTAAACTGTGGGGCTGCAGTATAGGCAGGCATGCCAAGGCAAGCAGAGCGAGAAACACGCGCAATAAACTGTGTACTGTTTTTTAACTTTTATGAAACAATATTCAAAGCTTACCGCGACAATACGCCACACACAGTGACTGCAAAGCACTTCTTGGTCGCAGAGCGACGCGCACCCACTGATTTTCCCCGGATCTTGATGTAGTATGCCGCGCCTCGGACTACATGACGTATTTCCCATGTCCGACGCGGCTATTGAGTAGAGCTGAGCAGAGTGAGGCAAGTGATGACTGAACGCGTTCAAGTAGGCAGCCTGCAGGTTGCCAAAGTGCTGTTCGACTTCGTGAATAACGAAGCCATCCCCGGGACCGGCATTGCTGCCGAGGCGTTCTGGGCGGGTGCCGAAGCGGTCATCAATGACCTGGCCCCGAAAAACCGTGCGCTGCTCGCCAAACGCGATGCGATTCAGGCGCAGATTGACGGCTGGCATCAAGCCCGCGCTGGCCAAGCGCATGACGCAGCAGCTTATAAAGCCTTCCTTCAGGAAATCGGCTACCTGCTACCAGAGCCAGCTGACTTCCAGGCCACCACGCAGAACGTCGACGAAGAAATCGCCCGTCTGGCTGGCCCGCAGTTGGTTGTGCCGGTGATGAACGCGCGCTTCGCGCTGAACGCCTCCAACGCCCGCTGGGGCTCGCTGTACGACGCGCTTTACGGCACTGACGTGATCAGCGAAGAAGGCGGCGCCGAGAAAGGCCGCGGCTACAACAAAGTTCGTGGTGACAAGGTAATCGCCTTCGCCCGGGCCTTCCTTGACGATGCCGCGCCGCTGGCTGCTGGCTCGCACGTCGATTCCACCGGTTACCGCATCGAAGCCGGCAAGCTGGTTGTCAGCCTCAAAGGCGGCAGCAACAGCGGCCTGCGTAACGACGCACAACTGGTTGGCTTCCAGGGCGCAAGCGATGCGCCAATCGCCGTACTGCTCAAGCACAACGGCCTGCATTTCGAAATCCAGATCGACGCCAGCACCCCAGTCGGCCAGACCGACGCGGCCGGCGTTAAAGACGTGCTGATGGAAGCTGCGCTGACCACCATCATGGACTGCGAAGACTCCGTAGCCGCCGTCGATGCCGACGACAAAGTGGTGATCTACAAGAACTGGCTCGGCCTGATGAAGGGCGACCTGGCGGAAGAAGTGGTCAAGGGCGGCCAGACCTTCACCCGCACCATGAACCCGGATCGCGTCTACACCAAGACCGATGGTAGTGAGCTGACCCTGCACGGTCGCAGCCTGCTGTTCGTGCGTAACGTCGGCCACCTGATGACCAACCCGGCGATCCTCGATGCCCAAGGCAACGAAGTTCCGGAAGGCATTCAGGACGCGCTGTTCACCAGCCTGATCGCCGTGCACAACCTGAATGGCAACACCAGCCGCAAGAACACCCGCACCGGTTCGGTCTACATCGTTAAGCCGAAGATGCACGGTCCGGAAGAAGTCGCCTTCACCAGCGAAATCTTCGGTCGCGTTGAAGACGTATTGGGCCTGACTCGCAATACCCTGAAAGTCGGCATCATGGACGAAGAGCGGCGCACCACCGTCAACCTCAAGGCGTGCATCAAAGCAGCCAGCGAGCGCGTGGTGTTTATCAACACCGGTTTCCTCGACCGTACCGGTGACGAAATCCACACCTCCATGGAAGCCGGCGCCGTGGTGCGCAAAGCCGCCATGAAAGCCGAAAAGTGGATCAGCGCCTACGAGAACTGGAACGTCGATATCGGCCTGGCCACCGGCCTGCAAGGTCGCGCGCAGATCGGTAAAGGCATGTGGGCCATGCCCGACCTGATGGCCGGCATGCTCGAGCAGAAGATCGCTCACCCACTGGCCGGTGCCAACACCGCCTGGGTACCGTCGCCGACCGCCGCCGCGCTGCACGCGCTGCACTACCACAAGGTCGACGTGTTCGCCCGTCAGGCCGAACTGGCCAAGCGTGAGCGCGCGTCCATCGACGACATCCTGAGCATCCCGCTGGCCAAGGACACCAACTGGTCGGCTGACGAGATCCAGAACGAACTGGACAACAACTCGCAGGGCATCCTCGGTTATGTCGTGCGCTGGATCGACCAGGGCGTCGGCTGCTCCAAGGTGCCGGACATCAATGACGTCGGCCTGATGGAAGACCGCGCTACCCTGCGCATCTCCAGCCAGCTGTTGGCCAACTGGCTGCGTCATGGCATCGCCACTGAAGAGCAGATCGTTGCCAGCCTCAAGCGCATGGCGCCGGTGGTTGACCGTCAGAACGCAGCGGACCCGCTGTACCGTCCACTGGCACCGAACTTCGACAGCAATATCGCCTTCCAGGCTGCCCTGGAACTGGTGGTCGAAGGTGCCAAGCAGCCAAACGGCTACACCGAGCCAGTCCTGCACCGCCGCCGCCGCGAGTTCAAAGCCGCCAACGGCCTGTAACCCGCAGCTGTAGCCACATAAAAACCGCCCTTCGGGGCGGTTTTTTATTACGCACAAGTACCCAACAACTGGCCATTCCAGGCGGAGCCTGCCGTCTAGACTTACGTCCAATGGCTCGTGCGACAGCAAAGGCCGATCATGCCCATATAGCAAACTCTTGAGGCCGCCCATGAGCAGCGCAGACGCAATCGCCCAGGCAGGCAAGACGGCGGTGCTGCAGAACATCCATGGCACCATGGCCTTTCTGCAGAAATTCCCGCCGTTCAACCAGATGGATACCGCCCACTTGGCATATCTGGTTGAGAACTGTCAGCTGCGTTTTTATGGCGAAGGTGAAACCATCATCAAGCCGACTGACGGCCCGGTTGAGCACTTCTTTATCGTTAAACAGGGCCGCGTGCACGGCGAGCGTCCGCACTCGGCAAGGCGCGGCACAGAAACCACCTTCGAGATCACCACTGGCGAATGCTTCCCGCTGGCCGCGTTGATTGGCGAGCGCGCCACCCGCACCGAACACCTAGCCGCCGAAGACACCTTCTGCCTGCTGCTGAACAAGCCGGCCTTTATCAAGCTGTTCTCGCTGTCCAACCCGCTGCGCGACTTTGCTCTGCGCGGGGTCAGCAGCCTGCTCGATCAGGTCAACCAGCAGGTGCAGATGCGCGCGGTGGAAACCCTCGGCGCGCAATATTCCCTCGACACCCGCCTCGGCCAACTGGCCATGCGCACCCCGATCAGCTGCGCCCCGGACATGCCGCTGCGCGATGCGGTCAAGCTGATGCACGAGCAGCAGGTCGGCAGCATCGTGATCGTTGATCCCAAACTGAAACCGCTGGGCATTTTCACCCTACGCGACCTGCGCCGCGTGGTGGCCGATGGCGTCGACCTGACCCAACCCATCGACCGCCTGATGACCCAATCACCCTTCCATCTGCCGCCGGATGCCAGCGCCTTCGATGCGGCGATGGCCATGACCGAACGGCATATCGCCCACGTTTGCCTGGTTGAGCATGGCCAGCTGTGCGGGGTGATTTCCGAGCGTGATCTGTTCAGCCTGCAGCGGGTCGATCTGGTGCATCTGGCGCGTACCATTCGCCACGCCGGACGGGTGGAAACCCTGGCGGCGCTGCGCAGCGATGTCCGCCAACTGGTCGACAGCATGCTCGCCCACGGCGCCAGCTCGACGCAGATCACCCAGCTGATCACCCTGCTCAACGACCACACCGTCTGCCGGGTGATCGAGCTGACTCTGGAAGACCTGGGCGGCCCTGGCGTACCGTTTACCTGGCTGGTGTTCGGCAGCGAGGGGCGCAGCGAGCAAACCCTGTACACCGACCAAGACAACGGCATCCTCTTCGAAGCCGCCGACGCAGCTGAGGCCGCCGCCATTCGCGGCCGCTTGCTGCCGTTGGCGCATGAGATCAACCTGCGCCTGGCGCAGTGCGACTTTACCCTGTGCAAGGGCAACATCATGGCCGGCAACCCTGAGCTATGCCTGTCGCGCCACGAATGGTCAAGGCGCTTCAGCAGCTTTGTGCAGGAGGCCACCCCGGAGAATCTGCTGGCTTCGAGCATCTACTTCGATCTGCGTGCGGTATGGGGCGAGCCACAGGGTTGCGAGCAACTGCGCCAAGGCCTGCTCCAGCAGGTGGCCGGCAATAGCCTGTTCCAGCGCATGCTGGCAGAAAACGCCCTGCGCCAGCGCCCACCGGTTGGGGTATTTCGCGATTTCGTAGTGGCGCGCAAAGGCGCCGAGAAGGACACCCTGGACCTCAAGGTGCAGGGCCTTACACCCTTTGTCGACGGCGCCCGCCTGCTCGCTCTGGCCCATGGCGTGGACGCCTGCAACACCCTGGAGCGCCTGCGCGCGCTGACCCAGCAAGGGGTGATCGAAACCCAGGATGGCGCGGCCTATGAGGAGGCCTATCACTACATTCAACAGGCGCGAATGCAGCAGCACCAACTGCAAGCGCGCGATGGCCTGCCCTACTCCAACCGGGTCGACCCCGATAATCTCAACCACCTCGACCGACGCATCCTGCGCGAGTCCTTCCGCCAGGCGCAACGGCTGCAAAGCAGCCTGGCCGTGAGGTACCAACTATGAGCAAGTTCACCTGGTTTAGCGGGCGTGGCCCGGCGCTGACCCAACTGCAGCTGGAGCGGCGTAGCAAGCTGGCCGAGCCCTGCGCCTTCAACGAACGCTCACTGCAGCAGCAGCGCTTCGTTATCCTCGACCTGGAAACCAGCGGGCTGAATATGCGCCGCGACCAGGTACTGTCGATCGGCGCGGTGGTAATCGACAACGGCGCCATCGACCTTAGCCAGCAGTTCGAATGCACCCTGCAGCGCCTGAATCATCAGGCCAGCGCCAGCACGCTGATCCATGGCATCGCGCCCAACGAAATCGCCAATGGCGAGGACCCAATCGAGGCGCTGCTGAGCTTTATGGAGTTTGTCGGCGACAGTACGCTGCTGGCTTTCCACGCCGAGTTCGACCAGCGCATGCTCGCCCGCGCCCTCAAGCAGAGCCTGGGCTACCGCTTACGCCATGCGTTCTTCGATGTCGCCGAGATCGCACCGCTGGTCTGCCCCAAAGCCAACCTGCCCCACGCCGGACTGGACGACTGGACCGCGCATTTCGGCCTGCAAGTACAGCAGCGTCACCATGCCAGCGCCGACGCCCTGGTCACCGCCGAACTCGCGCTGATTCTATTTTGCAAGGCGCGCCAGCAGCACCTCGACAACCTGCCAGCGCTATTACAACAGCTCAATAGTCGCCGCCGTCAGCGGGCACATTCGATGTAAGGGCAGCGCCCTACAGATCGCGCATCAGCAGGCCATATTCCAGCTGCACCTCAGGCGGCACCGGCAGGTACAGCACATGGCCGTCACCCGGCGCTACGGTTGCGGCCTGGCCCTGGCGGCTCTCCAGCTGTTCGAGGCCAAAACGCAGATTGCCCTGGGGCGTCATCAGCTCCAGGCCATCGCCAATGGCAAAGCGGTTTTTCACCCGAACCTCGGCCAGCTCACCACGGCGTTCGCCGGTCAGTTCACCAACAAATTGCTGCTGTTCGGAGACCGAGCTGCCACGCTCGTAGTTCTGATATTCATCGTGCACATGGCGGCGCAAAAAGCCCTCGGTGTAGCCGCGATGAGCGAGGGACTCCAGGGTATTCATCAGGGATTTGTCGAAAGGTTTGCCGGCCACTGCATCATCAATGGCCTTGCGATACACCTGAGCAGTGCGCGCCACGTAGTAGTGGGATTTGGTGCGCCCCTCGATCTTCAGCGAATGCACGCCCATCTGCACCAGGCGCTCGACATGCTGCACCGCGCGCAAGTCCTTGGAGTTCATGATGTAGGTGCCGTGCTCATCCTCAAAGGCGGCCATCTGTTCGCCTGGGCGGCTGGCATCTTCCAGCAGAAACAGCTGTTCGGTGGGGGCGCCGACGCCTAAGGTCGGCTCAACAAGCTGCACCACCTCGCCCAGCTCGTTCTCGCCGGCCGGAGTGGCCTGGTATTGCCAGCGACAGGCATTGGTGCAGCTGCCCTGGTTGGGGTCGCGCTTGTTGATATAGCCCGACAGCAGGCAGCGCCCGGAGTAGGCCATGCACAGCGCGCCGTGGACAAACACCTCTAGCTGCATGCCCGGCACTTCGCTGCGGATCTCGGCGATTTCCTCCAACGACAGCTCACGCGACAGAATCACCCGGCTCAAGCCCTGCTGCTTCCAGAACTTCACACTGGCCCAGTTCACCGCATTGGCCTGCACGGATAGATGAATCGGCATCTGCGGGAAATGTTCACGCACCAGCATGATCAGCCCAGGGTCGGACATGATCAGCGCATCCGGGCCCATCAGCACCACCGGCAACAGATCGCGCAGAAAGGTTTTCAGCTTGGCGTTATGCGGCGCGATATTCACCACCACATAGAACTGCTTGCCCTGGGCGTGCGCCTCGCGGACGCCCGCCTCCAGATTGGCGTGGTCGAACTCGTTATTGCGCACCCGTAGGCTGTAACGCGGCTGCCCGGCATACACCGCATCCGCGCCATAGGCGAAGGCGTAACGCATGTTCTTCAGGGTGCCGGCTGGCGAGAGCAGCTCGGGGTAACGCGGAGTCGGTGCCATGGATAAAGCGCTCAGCCAACAGGGCCGGTCACTCTAGCGCGGCAGCGGCCAGCGGCTATTGATCTGCATCTATGTCACTGCGGTGTCATGGCATAGCGCAACCACCCATCGCGGCAGCGCATCGGCTGATTGCAGCGCAGGGGGCGGCGCTGTCATCATATGCGAATAATTCTTGATTTGTTTCCTATCTCCTATTGCGAGGTCCGCGTGTCGGCCGGCGATTCCCCCCAGCAGCAAGTTGTCGGCCTGTTCTATCGCGATCACCGTGACTGGCTGCTCGGCTGGCTGCGCAAAAGCCTGTACAGCCCGGAACGCGCCGAAGACCTCAGCCAGGACACCTTTGTCCGCCTGCTCGGCCGTAGTGACCTGGATCAGGCCCACGAGCCGCGCGCGCTGCTGACCACCATCGCTAAAGGGCTGCTGATTGATCACTTCCGCCGCAGCGCGCTGGAACGTGCCTACGTCGAAGAACTCGGCCAGCAACCGCAGGATGTGCAACCCAGCGCCGAAGAACAGGCGCTGGCCCTGGACGCGCTGCGCGAAATAGATCGCTTGCTCGGCCAGCTGTCGAGCAATGCCCGGGCGGCATTTCTGCATAACCGCCTGGATGGCATGGGCCACGCGGAAATTGCCGAGCGCCTCGGCGTTTCCGTATCCCGCGTGCGCCAGTACCTGGCTCAGGGCCTGCGTCAGTGCTACATCGCCCTTTACGGAGCACCGCAATGAGCGCGGTATCGGCGCAGGTACTGGATGCCGCCATCGAATGGCAACTGTGCCTGGACTCCGGCACGGTCAACGCCGAACAGCAGCACGCGTTCGCCGCATGGTTGGCGGCGCATCCCGAGCATGCGCGGGTCTGGCAACAACTCAATGGCCTGGATATCCGCCTGGCTTCGGCCGCCGCCGCGCCGGCGCGCCAGGCCTTGCTGCACAGTGCGCGCAGCAAAGGTTTGCGTCGTATGGCCGGCACCGCGCTCGGCCTACTGCTGAGCAGCGCGCTGGTGCTCGGCCTGTTGGCGCAGCAACGCCCGCTCGGCGATTACCTGGCCGATGAACACACCGGCCGTGGCGAACAGCGCGAACTGCTGCTCAGCGACCACAGCCTGGTGCGCCTAAACAGCGCCAGCGCCGTGGACATCGAATTCAGCGACAGCCAGCGCGCAGTGCGCCTTCACAGCGGTGAGATCCTGGTGCAGACCGCTCACGGCGATTCACGCCCGTTTGTAGTGGTCACCGAACACGGCAGCCTGCGCGCCCTCGGCACGCGCTTTCTGGTACGCCGCGAAGGCACCAGCACGCGCCTGACCGTGCTGCAGTCGGCCGTCGCCGCACACCCGGCCGAAGGCAGCAGCGAACGGATTATCCACAGCGGCGAACAAGTGCTGATGCAACGCCAGCGCCTGGGCAGCGTGCTGCCTGCGCCACTCAGCGCTGCGGCCTGGAGCCACGGCATGTTGGTAGCCGATAACCTGCGCCTGGCCGACCTGCTCGACGCCCTGGGCGAATACCGCAGTGGCTACCTGGGTCTCGACCCAAGCCTGGCCGATCTACGCATCAGCGGCAGCTTCCCCTTGCACGACAGTGACAAAGCCCTGGCGGCACTGCCGCCGAGTTTGCCCGTGCGTATTGAGCGCCTTGGCAACTGGTGGACCCGGGTCGTACCCGCTGCGCAGTAGGTGTCGCGCTGCGCCGCCGATTGATACACCAGGGCGTTGGTAAATTATTTTTAACTAGCCCTGTCACTTTTTCATTCTGCTTCGGCAACAGGTCATTGAGATACATTCCCGCTTAGGAGAGTTTCGTAATGACCCGCGCCCTGCCCCTGTTTCGCCCCGGCCTGCTGGCCGCTGCTATCAGCCTTGCCAGCGTCTGCGCTCATGCCCTGGCGGATAGCTACCAGCTGCCGGCTGCGCCCCTGGCCAGTACCCTGACGCAAATCGCCAGCCAGGCCGGTATCGTGCTGAGCATCGACCCCGCGCTGACCGCCAACAAACAATCAGCCCCGGTTGCAGGCGACTACGACGCCCTCGAAGCCCTGGACCAGGCGCTGCGTGGAAGTGGCCTGCAGTTGCAGCAGAACAGCGCCGGTACCTATAACCTGGCGCCCGCTCCCCAAGCAGCCGTGGCTTTGCCGGATGTCACAGTGACCGCCAGTGCCGCCATTGAGGGCAGTGAAGCCGCCGGTTACCGCAGCAAAACGGTTAAGAACGTCGGCGCGCTCGGCGGCATGCGCCTACAGGACACGCCTTACTCGATGAGCGTAGTGCCCAAGGAGCTGCTGCAAAACACCCAGACCACCTCCACTGACGACGTGTTCAAGCGCAGCCCATTCACCCAGCTGTATTCGCCGAAGAACGCCGGCTACGCCAGCGCGGTGGCAATCCGCGGATATAGCGGTGCCGGCAACCTGAGCATCGCCAACGACGGCCTGCGCTACTCCACTGGCTTTGACGGCGGTAACTACATTGAGGAGATGGAGCAGATCGAGATCCTCACCGGTCTCTCCGGTTTCCTCTACGGTCCGGCCAGCCCCGGCGGCCTGGTCAACTATGTGCTCAAGAGGCCAACCTACGAGCGCTACAACAGCGTCACCCTGGGCAATGCAGGCGGTGAGAACTACTATCTGCACGGTGATTTCGGCGGTCCAATCGACGACGCTGGGGTGTTCGCCTACCGCCTCAACGTGCTGACCCAGGATGGTGAAACCGCCATTGACCTGCAGAAACGCCGCCGAGAAATGATCAGCCTGGCGCTGGACTGGAACGTCAGCGATGACCTGCTGATCCAGTTCGACGCCTCGCACAAGAAGAACGAAACCCGTGGCGTGAGCAGCTACTGGTACTTTGCCGACCAAGGCCTGCGCCCGGATGCCGACGATCTCGACAATGACAAACTGTACAGCCAGCGCTGGGCGTTCGCTGACAGCGAACACGACCGTATTGGCAGCCGTTTCAATTGGACCCTGAACGAAACCTTCACCCTGCGCGGTGCGCTCGGCTACAGCCAATACACCCAGGAATATGCCTATACCGGCCCGACTATCTCCACCGCAGGGCTTTATACCCAGCCCCTGTACGGTTTTACCCCGGTGGAAACCGAGGAAACCTCCGGCAATTTGTTTCTCGACGCCGCCTTCGCCACCGGCAGCATTCAGCACAAAGCGACCTTCGGCTATCAGGGCAACGTCGTGCGTGAGCGCAGCTATACCGATGCAGGCGTTTACAACGTCGACCTCGGCATCAACGTGCCATTCGACGAGCAGCCACAGGTCGGCAAACCGGACTACGCCAGTACGATTGGCAACGGCGAGCAAAAGCTGAACTCGCGCAGCCAATCCGATAACTGGCTGATCGGCGATGTGATCACCCTTAACGAACAGTGGTCGACCATCCTCGGCCTGACCCATACCCGCATCAAGACACTGGGCTCGGATGTCGTTAACGACGAAACGGAAACCTCGCCCAATATCTCGCTGATCTATAAGCCCCAGCCTTGGCTGACCACCTACGCCAGCTATATCGAGGGCTTTCAATCGGGTGGCCTGGCACCTTGGAATGCACTCAATGCATACGAAGCCATGGCTCCCCTGGTCAGCGAGCAGTATGAAATCGGCGTCAAGGCCACCGTTGGCGAAACGCTGCTGACCCTGGCCCTGTTCAATATCGACAAGCCCAATGCCTATATCAACGGCGCCGGCTATTACGTGCAGGATGGCCGTCAGGAGAACAATGGTCTGGAGCTCGGCATCACCGGCAAGGTACTGCCCGAGCTGACCCTGGTCGGTGGTTTCACCCTGCTTGACCCTCAGGTGAAGGAAAACAGCGTCGCGGCCAACGAAGGCAACAAGCCGACCAACGTGGCGTCGCAACTGGCCAAGCTGTATGCGGAGTACGACATCAAAGCGATCCCGGGTTTCGCCCTGACTGGCGGTGCCTACTACACCGGCAAGCAGTACAGCGACGAGGCTAACCAGCACAGCCTGCCGTCGTTCACCACCTTCGATGCGGGCGCGCGCTATCGCATGCCGGTGGCCGATAACGACGTTACTCTGCGCGCCAACGTCAGCAACCTGGCGAACAAAGCGTACTGGCTGAACAGCTCTTACCTGGGCGATCCACGCACCCTAACGTTCTCCGCTCAGCTGGAGTTCTGACCGCCTTGCAGCAACCTTGCGCCGCCACACCGGGCGGCGTAGGCATTTCTGGATATGCCGATGAAAAGCACCACCATCCGCCGCTGGTCCGCCGTCCACACCTGGACCAGTCTGATCTGCACCCTGTTTCTATTGATGCTGGCCATGACCGGCCTGCCGCTGATATTTCACCACGAGCTGGAGCACCTGCTCGGTGAAGCGCCAGAGCTGCGCGAGACGCCGACGGAGGCGCCGCACCTGAGCCTGCAGCAACTGGTCGATGCCGCCGAGCATCATCGCCAGGGCGAGGTGATTCAGTATCTGGGCTTTGACGAGGATGAACCCAATGGCGTGGTGGCGATTACTGCTGCCACCGCGGGCACCGAGCCGAACTCTTCGCACACCTTTATGCTCGATGCGCGCAGCGGCGAGGCGATTGAGATGCCGGCGGCCAATGGCGGCATCCTGATGGTTATTCTGCGCTTGCATGTGGACATGTTCGCCGGCCTGCCGGGCAAGCTGCTGCTGGCGTTTATGGGCCTGCTGTTTGTGGTGGCGATCATCTCCGGTGTGGTGCTCTACGCGCCGTTTATGCGCCGGCTGAAGTTCGCCGAGGTGCGCCGGGAAAAATCGGCGCGCACACGCTGGCTCGACCTGCACAACCTCATCGGTATCGTCACCCTGACCTGGGCGCTGGTGGTGGGTGTGACTGGGGTGATCAGTGCCTGCGCCGATCTGCTGATCAGCGCCTGGCGCACCGAGTCGCTGGCAGCGATGGTCGAGCCCTATCGCGATGCGCCGCCGTTAACCGAGCGTGCGCCGGCTAACAAGGTACTGACTATCGCCGCCAAAGCCACGCCAGCTATGCAGCCGGACTTTATCGCCTTCCCCGGCACGCGCTTTTCCAGCGAGCACCACTACAGCGTGTTTATGAAGGGCAATACGCACCTCACCGCGCACCTGTGGACGCCGGTACTGATCGATGCGCGCAGCCTGGAAGTCACCGCCATCGGCCAGCGACCCTGGTATATGGACGCGCTGTCGATGTCACAGCCGCTGCATTTTGGCGACTACGGCGGTATGCCAATGAAGATTCTCTGGGCGGTGCTGGATGTGCTGACCATCATCGTGCTCGGCAGTGGTCTGTACCTCTGGTGGGTACGCCGGCGCATTCCAGCCGTACAGCGTGAACGCGCGGAGACAGAGCCATGAACTGGCGCCAATCAACCTTCGCCCTGCCGCTGCTGCTCGGCCTGCTCAGTGCCATTGGTTTGCTCAGCGCGTTACTCGGCGATGGCGGCTGGGATGCCGTGGCCTGGCTTGGCCTTGGATTGCCAGCCGTAATTGGTTGCTGGCCGTTGCTGCAGCGCAGCCAAATCCGGCGTCCATAACCCTTAAAGGGTCCAGGGTTAGCCGGTAGGCAACCTGCAAGGGAATGACTGCAGATACTGCGGTCTGCTACTGGCAGACCTGCAGATAGAGCGCATCATCGTTGGCAATCTGCTTCAGCTGATCCAACTGCGGTTTTTTCTGCTCATCCAGGGGCAGCAGTTCCGCCGTGGTGCAATTAAGCAAATGCGCCTGATGGCTGACGCGGTCGACGTGCTGCTTTTCAAAGCGGTACAGGTTGAAGGCGGCTATCGAGGTGCCATCCGCTTCCTGGCGCTGCACGCTTTTGCTATCGAGCACAGTGAAGGCGGTGGTCATCGGCCAGTAATAGGTCCAGGGGCGCCAGAACACTTCACCGGTTTCACTGGCAACCAACACCGACTCAGCCGGCTGGCGCTGTAGCTGGAACTCAAACCAGGAGTACTCGTAGTAAATCTGATAAGCCAGCATGCCCAAACCGCCGCACGCGGGAATGATCCACTTCGGCAAACGGTTACCCGTCAGCTTGCGCAACAGCATGGCAATACCAGCCGCTCCCAACCCAGCAACCACGATGGCAAGTATTGTCCACAGCATTAATTTACTCCCGAAATAAAAAACTGCCTGGAGCAGTTTTTAACGTTGCGCAGCGACGCCCCGCAGGGTGGCCGCCATGAATGGCGGAAATAAAACGGGCCTCCCAAGGAGGCCCGCTAATAAGACCCTGACGTAAGTAACGCGCAGTCAGGCCCGATTATGCTTAGTGGCTAATAGCACCGCCAGCACCTTTCGGAGTACGTACGCTTTCTACCAGGTCCTGAATTTCCTGCGGCGGAGCCTCAGTAGACAGGGACACGGCATAGGCTACGGCGAAGTTGATCACTGCACCCACAGTACCAATGGACAGCGGCGAGATGCCGAGCATCCAGTTATCCGGCGTGTTGGCGAAGGTCGCAGTGCCAGGGATGAAGAACCAGCCCAGGTACAGGAAGATGTAAACCACAGTGAACACCAGGCCTACCAGCATGCCGGCGATGGCGCCTTTGTTGTTTACCCGCTTGGAGAAGATACCCATCATCAGCGCCGGGAACAGCGTGGCCGCGGCGATACCGAAGGCCAATGCCACCACCTGCGCCGCAAAGCCTGGCGGATTGAGCCCCAGATAGGTCGCTAACAGAATCGCGACCCCCATGGAGATCCGCGCGGCGAGCATTTCGTTCTTCTCACTGATCTTCGGATTGATCATGTTCTTGATCAAGTCATGACTTACTGCCGAAGAGATTGCCAGCAACAGACCAGCTGCCGTCGACAATGCTGCAGCAATCGCACCCGCTGCAATCAAACCGATCACCCAACCTGGCAGGTTGGCAATTTCAGGGTTGGCCAATACCAGGATGTCGTTGTTAACGGTCAACTCGTTGCCTTTCCAACCGCGAGCTTCTGCAGCTGGGGTAAAGGCAGGCGCTGCATCGTTGTACATCTGGACGCGACCGTCGCTGTTCTTGTCTTCCCACTTGATCAGACCGGTGGTTTCCCACGTTTTGATCCACTCAGGACGCTCTGCATAGGTCATTGCTTGAGCGGTCGGACCTTCTGGGTAGATGGTATTGACCAGATTCAAACGCGCCATGGAGCCCACTGCAGGTGCGGTGAGATACAGCAGGGCGATGAAGATCAGGGTCCAGCCAGCAGACCAACGTGCGTCAGCCACTTTCGGTACAGTGAAGAAGCGAATGATTACGTGTGGCAGACCAGCAGTACCGATCATCAGCGACAGAGTAAACAGCACCATGTTCAGCTTGTTACTGACATCAGCTGTGTAGTCGGTAAAGCCCAGCTCACGTACAACTTCATTGAGCTTCTGCAACAGCGGGAGACCTGATTCGACATGGTCGCCGAACATACCGAACATCGGAATCGGGTTGCCAGTCAGCTGCAGGGAAATGAAGACCGCAGGGATGGTGTAAGCAATGATCAGCACAACGTACTGAGCTACCTGGGTGTAGGTGATGCCTTTCATGCCGCCGAATACGGCATAGATGAACACCACGCCAGCCGCGATCCAGATACCGGTGGAGTTCTCTACTTCGAGGAAGCGCGAGAATGCCACACCAGCACCGGCCATCTGGCCGATTACATAGGTCACGCAGATGATGATCAGGCAGACCACCGCCGCCAGACGAGCACCGTTGCTGTAGAAACGGTCGCCGATGAAATCCGGCACAGTGAACTTGCCGAACTTACGCAGGTAAGGCGCCAGCAGCATGGCCAGCAGCACATAGCCGCCGGTCCAACCCATCAGGAAGGTTGAGTTGGCATAACCACCGGCAGCGAGCAGGCCCGCCATGGAGATGAAGGAAGCCGCAGACATCCAGTCAGCCGCAGTGGCCATACCGTTGGTAACGGGGTGTACACCACCGCCGGCGACGTAGAACTCTTTGGTCGAGCCGGCACGGGCCCAAAAGGCGATGCCGAAGTAGAGCGCGAAGGAGGCGCCCACAAACAGCATGTTGATTACAAACTGGCTCATGGGTTATTCCTCAACACCGAATTGTTTATCGAGTTTGTTCATTCTCCACGCGTAGAAGAAAATGATCCCGACAAAGGTGATGATCGAACCTTGCTGGGCGAACCAGAATCCAAGGTCGGCACCGCCAACAGGGATACCTGCCAGCAGAGGTCGAAGAAGTATGGCGAAGCCGTAAGACACTAATGCCCAGACAACCAGGCACCAGGTGATCAGCCGGACATTCGCTTTCCAGTACGCAGCAGCGTTAGCTTTATCAGAAGTCATAAACTCCTCCGGTTATTGTTATTCTCATGCACCTTCAAGCTAGCAGCAGGTCACTAGGTCCGACAGATAGACATTGGTATTAGCAGCCTTAAAACACCCCGAAAACCAATGTTTATCTATCAATAACAGCTAGTTAGCATGAAACCGAACAAAGCTAACGCCGGCCATAGAACGGCATCGCAGCTGCGACCCGCTAAACGCCCTCGAAAAACACCTGTACGGCGACTCTTAAGCCCGCCTTTATCCAGAGCGCGCAAGCACTTCGCCAACCACCGCAGGCTTGCCTGTTGCGCGCTTACCCTGCTGACATGCTGCAGAGGCAAACAAGCGGGCAATCCGCCGCGCCAGTAAGTGCCCGGCGCGCGACTCTTCGCGTAAGCCGACATGCCCGCTCATCGCGCATACCACAGACGAAAGAAGCCAAACGCCAACAGCAGCCCCACCTGGCCCAGCGCTGTGCACAGGCTGAGAAAGGACTTTACCGAGCGGTTCTGTGCGGCGTTGGCCAGGCCAGTCAAGCTCTCCCAGAACGCCTCCGGCAACAGCACCAGGCTCATCTGCGCCAGGGGTTGGCCGGTCAGCTGCAGGCCTTTGATCAGGTCAAACTGGCCACAGAACATCAGGCCCAGCAGCACCATAAAGGCCACCGCCAAACCCAGGGCGAAACAAGCAGAGAACTGCATCAATAAACGCATCATGTTCAACTCCCAAGCGGGTAAAAAAGCGGCGCAGGCTTGGCCCGCGCCGCTATTCGTCAAAGGTCGCTGGCCTGGCTGGCCAATGGCAGGCGACCGACGCCGTACCAGTCGAGTTTGCGCGTCAGTACCATCACCCCTGCGAGCACGCCGAACACCAGTACCGATCCCATCAGCAGGGCGTAGTCTTCGGCCCCGAGCAGGCCGAACAACATGCCGTAAAGCAGCGCCAGCAAGGCAGCAAAGCCCGCGCCGCGCTGGGCGCTGTGCAACACGTGACTGACGTAGAAACCGATCAGCAGCACGCAGGCGGTCGCAGCAATACCGTAGGCCAGGGCAAAACTCAGGTGCTCGGACAGCGACAGCAGCAGCAGGTAGAACAGCGCCAGGGACATGCCCACCAGGGCGTACTGCACCGGGTGCACGGCCATGCGTTTGAGCACTTCAAAAAGGAAGAACACGGCGAAGGTCAGGCCGATAAACAGCAGCGCATATTTTATCGCCCGCTCGGTCTTCAGGTACTGGTCCACCGGGTCGACAAAACTTACGCCGAAGCTGCGATTGGCCAGCACCGCGCAGTGCTCCTGGCGCACGCAGTCATTCAGGGTTTCTTGCAGGTTGGTGGCGAAGAAACTGGTCTGCCACTGCGCCTTGAAGCCCTTGGCCGACACTTCACGGCTGCTCGGCAGGTACTCACCGACAAAGCTTGGATGCGGCCAACTGGAAGTCAGCTCGACCCGGCTATCACGGCCCACCGGGGTGATGCTCAGCTGCTCGGTGCCCTGCAGTTTCAGGTCGAAGGCAAACTCCAGAGTTTGCCCGCCCTGACTATCCAACACCGGCAGCGGCGCATGCACACCGGCACCGAAACGCTCCTCGGCGCTGCCTGGAGCGAAGCTCAGGTTGCTGCCGTTGAAGCGCAGCTGCAGGTCATTGCTGATACCGCGAATATCGCTGATACCGACCGAGAGAAACGGCCGATCAAACTGATACAGGCCCAGATCATCACCCAATCCCAAACGCGCCGGCAGTTTGAAGGCACCACTGATCTGGTTGTCGCTGCGGTACAGCAGCGCCTTGTAGATACCGCGTGAACGTTCCTCGGTGCTGACCTGGCCATTGAGCACAAAGCGTTCCGGCAGGAAATACAGACGCCCGCGGCTGCGTTGCTCCTCCATGTAGCGCTCGCCGGTCTTAGCGTGGGTTTTCCACTGGTTCCACACCTTGGTGTAAGGCATCACCAGAATCGGCCCAGTGAGCTGCTGGCGGTAGCTGGAACTGCGCGCGATATCCTGCAGCACCTCGGCACGCTGATACTGCCGCTCGTCCACTAGCCCATCGATCATCGACAACGGGACCAGCAATAACAAAATCAGCAGGGCAATGGCGCCCAGCTTGAAACCCAGAATGCGGCTCATGGTGCAACTCTCCGATACGGTTTAGGTAGGCAGAGTCTGGGCGGCGCAGGTGGTGGCTTTATGGAGGGCAGATGGAGAGCATGTGGAGAATGTGCGGCGCAAGCTTGGATTGCGGCGCGTGGGGCTAAAGCGAGGTGCAGAAGTTTTCTGCCCGCCTATAACGAAAAAGGCGCCCTAAGTGGGCGCCTTCAGTCGGTGCAGTAAGGCATAGGCTGCGCTCGGCGAGTCAATATATTGGGATACTTAAACAGTGCGACTGGCTCCGGTGCGCTCAGCGCCACCTTCTACTACACGGTTAGCCCCCGTACGATCTGCCCCGCCTTCACTGTAAAGGCGAGCGGTTTTATCAACTTGACCTATATCTTGCGGCAAGACGAAAGCGCTAACGGAAAGGCTAGCAAGCAACAGGCTGGCAAGAGTGAGACTGGCGATAATTGGCTTTTTCATTTTGGGTTCCGGGGTAGTGGCTAGTGGAGTACGGAGCCCATGTTATCCAGATGTTGGAGAGGCAGAAGTGGATACGATGCATACCGATAATCAGCTGGATCGATAGCTATAAATATTCATATAAATCATATATTTAAAAAAATATGCCGCTTACACAAACCACTGCAAGCGGCACGACTCATCCCAATAGACAGTGCCTACACTCGCTGTGCTGGGCAAATCCATTGCGGGTGCCTACTGAAATGTACACAAAACATCTGCCCAGATGTGCAGCGCTGGAACTCAACATCACATGGAGATACTGCATGACTGAATATATTGCCGAAGTAATCTGGCAACGCGGCGAGCAGGACTTTCTCGGCAACCTTTACAGCCGCAAACATCTGCTGCGTTTTGATGGCGGCCTGGAAGTCGCCGGCTCGTCCTCACCGCATGTGGTGCCACTGCCGATGTCGGATGCAAGCGCTGTCGATCCTGAGGAGGCCTTTGTCGCCTCACTCGCCAGTTGCCATATGCTGTGGTTTCTCTCCATCGCCGCCAAGCGTCGCTTCTGCGTCGATGACTACCGTGACAATGCCAGTGGGCTGATGCAGGCGAATGCTGCCGGCAAGCTGTTTATCGCCCAGGTAACCCTGCGCCCTGCGGTCAGCTTCTCTGGCGAACGCCTACCCAGCCGCGAACAGATTGAGCAGATGCACCACCAGGCCCATGAAGAGTGCTTTATTGCCAACTCGGTGAAGTCCGAAGTGCGCTGCGAACCACGTTTTAGCGAGTAACACCACGCAGGCTGCAGCGACTACAACGCGAAAATGCGGTTTAACCATAACGGTTGATGCGAGGGGATAAGGCGTGAATCTAACTGCATACGGCTGCCCCGATGGACAGCCACTGTTCTACTTCCATGGCGTGCCGGGCGCAGCAGTTGAGGCGGCGACGCTGCATCAGGCCGCCTTGGCGCACGGCATCAAGCTGCTGGTGGTGGAGCGCAATCTGCCGGACGAACTTGAGAGCGCGGCTTATCTGCAGCAACTGGCGCAACAGATCAGTGATCGCGCGGCGGGCCAGCCGATTCACCTGCTTGGCTTTTCCATCGGCGCCTGCCTGGCGTTGCGTGTCGCCGCGCTGCTGGGTGAGCGAGTGGCGGAGATCTACCTGTTATCGGCGGCCGCACCGCTGGAAATCCCCAGTAATAGCGTGGGTATGGGCGCGGGGCGATATACCTTCCTTTGGGCGCAGCATTATCCAAGGCTGTTCCGCGCCTTTGCCTGGTATCAGGAGCTGTTGGTGAAGATCAGCCCACGCCTATTGCTGAACCTGCTGTTCGCCGGTGCAGGCGGCAAAGACCCAGAACTGCTGCGCCAGGCCGACACCCAGGCATGGCTGGCGGATATTCAGCGCGCGTGTTTCAAACATGGGACTAGCGGCTATATGCGCGACGTAAAACTCTATGTCGAGCCCTGGGCAACGGAGTTGGACAAGGTCACGGCGGCGGTGAGCTTATGGCATGGCGACGCAGATAACTGGGCGCCCATTGCCATGTCCATTTACCTGCAGGAGCATCTGCGCAATGCCAGCGTGGTGATCCGTGGCGCCGGGCAAGCGCATTACTCCTGCATGCTGGAGAATGCCGAAACGCTGATGGCAACGGTGCAACTCAATCTCTCTACAACCCGAGTAGCCGAGTAATAACGCCCTAGAGCGCGCGCCTCTACTGACAACGCCCCAAGGATGGTCCCATGAAAAAGCTCGCACTTCCGCTGATTACCCTGCTGGCATTCAGCGCCTACACCCTCTACGTGATGCTGCATGCGGAGCAGTCACTGCTGCAATTTGGCCTGCAGTTGATGTCCAGTCCCGACACCGCCCAGGTGGTAGTCGACCTGTATATCCTCGCGGCGCTGGCCTGCATCTGGATGTACTGCGATGGCCGCGCACGGGGCAAGTCGCTGATTTACCTGCTGCCGTTCTTTGCCCTGACAGCGCTGTTTGTCTCTGTCGGGCCACTGCTGTATCTGGTGCTCAAGGCCATGGATACAGGCAGTGCCTCAACGGCAGCCTAATGGCGCGGAGCAGCCCGGAGAGCCGGGCTGCTCGACACCTAAAAGCTCAGATTGAAATTACCGGTGCCGAAGATACCGACCAGACCAATCACGATCAGATAAATCGCCACGATATAGTTCAGCAAACGCGGCATCACCAGAATTAGAACACCGGCGATCAGCGAAATCAGTGGTGTAAGGGCAAGGGTCATAATCGTCACCTGAGGGTTATTGAAGCGCCAGTATGCGCGCCACGCCCAAACCGCACAGCACTATCCAACCGCTGAGCAGTTACCCAACACCTCTTAAACAACCCGTGTATTAAAGGCTATTTATGTGCAGCGCTAGCTTGCTCACCTCATTACTGCAGTACAAAGCCTGGGCCAACCAGGAACTCTTTGCTGAGTTGCTGCGAATCGATCCGCTCACCCAGCACAGCGAGTTGCACGCTGCCCTGCGCATCCTCAACCACATCCACGTGGTCGAGCGGATTTTTGTCGCCAACCTGCAAGGCATTCAGCACGACTACAGCGCCACCAATACCCCAGAAACGCCCACGCTGGCAGCGCTGCAGCAGGCAGTGCAGGCGACTGATAGCTGGTATCTGCACTATGCCGCGGGGCTTAGCGCCGAACAGCTATCCGAGCGCCTGCACTTCAATTTCGTCGATGGCGATCACGGCTGCATGAGCCGTGAAGAAATGCTCGCGCATATCGTCACCCACGGCGGTTACCACCGAGGTGCGGTGGGCCGGATCATGGCGCAACTGCAACTGGCACCACCGCGGGATATCTACACGCGCTTTCTGCATCAAGATCAGCCGCAGCGCCGCGAAGCGAGCTAAGCCGGCGGCTTGGCGATAAAGGCCTGCTTGTCATGGCGATCAAACCCGGCAGTCTCATAGAAGCGCAGGATGGCTGGGTCTTTACTGCTGGTCATTAGAGCCCTGGCCCCAGGCAAACGCCTTAGCGTGCGCCAGCAACGCCTGACCGTAGCCACACCCGCGATGCGCGCAATGGGTCACCACGTTTTCGATCAGGGCAAAGGGTCGGCAGCCACGCGTCAGATTGGCCACCATGTTGATGCTGCAACTGGCCACCAGCTGCGCATCGCGGTACAAGCCAAAACAGTGATGAGCGGGGTTGGTGATGATCGCCTGCCACACTGCCTCAACTTGGTCGCGCGCAGGCAGCGGCTGATCGTCAGGATGTAAATGCTTATAAAGGGCGAGCAGCGCATCCAGCTCGCCGCCCCCAACACTGCGGATGTCCATCAACCGATCCCTGTTGCGCGCGATCTTACTCGCCGCGGATGTACTGTTCCAGCTGTTGGATCAGGCTAGCCTGTTCGGCAATGGTGTGTTTGACCAGGTCACCAATCGACAGCAGACCGATCAGTTCGCCTTCGGCCAATACGGGTAGGTGGCGCAAGTGGCGATCGGTCATCAGTTGCATACAGTGCTGCGAGGTGTCGCGCAGCCCTACAGTCAGGACATCTGCTGTCATAATTTCGCTGATCGAAATATCAGAAGCGGACCGCTCCAACAGCACAATTTTACGTGCGTAGTCACGCTCGCTGACGATGCCGGCCAGGCGGCCTTTGTCATCCAACACCACCAGTGCACCAATGCCTTTCTCGGCCATCAGCTTGATTGCATCCAGCACCGAAGTACTGGGAGTGACGCTGTACACGGCGGCCTGGGGCTTGGCGCGAAGAATCTCGGCAACTGTTTTCATGCAGCAGCTCCTGCTCTGTTTCTTATTGGCATTGAGGATAGTGCGCAGGAAGGCCATTGCTGGCCATCCCGATGACCTGATCAGAGCACCTGTGCGGGCTCAGCGCAACCATTGCAAGCCAGCAAGGTCGGTGCCAAGCCACGCTTCAGTGGTCATGGAACAGCGGCAGGACCAGCCGCGCCTCGACTCCGCCCTCGACATTGCCGATGTGCAGTTCGCCGTCGTGCAACTGCATCACTTCTTCAACAAAGTTCAGCCCCAAACCGGTGCTCTTGCGACCGTTTCCGGGGCGCGGCAGGGAGTAGAAACGTTCGCTCAGGCGCGCCAGGGCGTAGTCAGGAATCGCCTCGCCCTGGTTGAACAAGCGCAGCTCGACCTGCCCAGCACGCATCTCGGCGTCGAAGCGGATCAGCCCGCCTGGCGGGGTGAAGTCCAGGGCGTTGTCCAGCAGATTGGCCAGCGCCTGACGCAGCAGAAAAGCCTCCCCGCGCGCACTTATTTCAGCGCCAATATGGTTTTCAATCTGTAGGCCTGCCGCTTCAATGCGCGCCATCTGCGCATGCAACAGAGAGTCGACCAACGCCTGCAGCGGCACTGCTACTTGTTCTTCCAAACCTTGACGCTGTTCGACCTGAGCCAGGTGCAGCAGGCGCTCGATCAGTTGCTGCATACGCGCACTTTCCTGCTCGATATTGGCCACGAAGCGCTGCCGTTGTGGCGCGGGCATTTCGCTATCGAGCAATTCCGCCGCGCCGCGAATTGCTGCCAGCGGGCTTTTCAGCTCGTGGGTCAGAGTGTGTACGTAGCGCTCGACATAGGCCTTGCCTTCCAGCTCGGTGCGCATGCGCTCGATGGCTTCAGCCAGTTGCGCCAGTTCGCCACCGCGCACGCTGGGTAGTTCGGCACGCTGCCCGGCGCTGACCGCCTGGGCGTAACGAGTCAGTTTGCGCAACGCGGCGCTGAGCCACCAGGACAGCAGCGCGCCGATCAACAAACCGAGCACGATCAGCCCACCGCCAAGCCAGGCCAGGCGCTGCTCGGAACGTTCGATATAGGGCTGCAGGGTGCGGTTGGGTTTGGCCACCGAGACCACGCCGATAATCTGCGCGCCATCCATGATTGGCGCCGCCACGTACATCACCGATGAATCGGGATCGTTCGAATCTTCCTTGGTCGAGCGCGCACCATACTCACCGCGCAGAGTGCGCAGCACATCGTTCCAGCGTGAGTAATCCTGGCCGACCGCCGCGCCGCTGGAGTCGAGCAACACAACGCCCTTGGCGTCGGTGACATAGATGCGGTGATTGACCTGAGTTTTCTCCACGCCCCAAATCTGCGCCTGTGGTTTGCGCTGACCATAAGCCTGTAATACCTGCGGCAAGCGGCCTTGTTGCAACCGCCCGGCCTTGACCTCATCGCGCAAAATCTCTGCCAGCAGGTTGGCGGTATCGACCAGGGTTTCCTCAGTGCTCTGGCGCACGCCGGGGCGAATTTCGTCCATCACCGTGCTCAGCACGAACCAGCCGGCTAGCCCAACAAACAGGAAATACACCAGAAAGATGCGAATCCCCAAGGGCATCAGGCGTGCCTCGGTGAGTAGCTGTAACCCAGGCCACGATGGGTTTGGATCGGCTCAGCATCAACGGCCACCTGACGCAGCTTGGCACGCAGGCTTTTGATATGGCTGTCGATGGTGCGCTCGTAGCCGACATCGGCGGCCACCCCCAGGCCGTCAAGCAATTGCTCGCGAGAAAACACCCGCTCGGGCTGTGCCAGCAGGCTCTGCAGCAGACGGAATTCATGGCGGGTCAGACTCAGCAACTGACCGTGGTAGTGGATCTGCACCCGCTCGACATCCAGTTGGAAGGGGCCAGTTGCAGGGCTTACGACAGATGCTTCACGCGGCGCCATACGCTTGAGGATGGCCTTGACCCGCGCCGCCACTTCACGCGGACTGAAAGGTTTGACTACGTAATCGTCGGCACCGATTTCCAGGCCGACCACGCGGTCGATCTCCTCGCTGCGTGCGGTGAGGAAGATCACCGGCACCTCGGAGAAGCGCCGCAAACGCTTGCAGGCCTCAAAGCCGCTGATATCGGGCAGCCCCACATCGAGAATCAACAGATCCGCCGGATTGCGCTGCTGTTCGGCCAAGGCCTGCTCGGCCAGGCTTAGCCAGGTGGTGGTAAAGCCTTCGCTTTGCAGGGCGAAGATCAGGGTGTCGGCGATGGCGGCTTCGTCTTCGACAATCAGAATATGCGACATGGGCGTCCTGCTCGTGGCAACTCGGCGAGGAGCCTGCGGCAGGCCGCCCGCAGCGTCAAGGGTGAGCAGATAACGCCACCCTTTGTAGGAGCGGGCCATGCCCGCGAGCGACGCTTAGATGAACAAGCGCATCGCGGGCAAGCCCGCGCATGCGGACCTCAGTCGAGCTTGAAACGCGCCGTGTTCTGCGCCAGCACCTGACTACCTTGGCGCAGCTGTTCAGCAGCATTGCTCACCGCCTGCGCACCCTCAAGCAAGGCACTGGCGGCCTGGTCGACCTGCTGGATATTGCCGCTGACTTCATCGGCAGTGGCAGCCTGTTGCTCGGCGGCGGTGGCGATCTGCGCCAGTCGATCAGTAACCAGTTGTACCGACTCGACGATGGCATTCAGGTCCTCGCCCATGGCCAACACGCTGCCGACATCACCTTCAGCCTGGCGCACGGCGTCTTCCATTTGGGTCACCGACTGGCCGACCACGCGGTGCAGGTTGGCCACGGTTTCGGCGATTTCCGCCGTGGAGTTCTGCGTTCGCTGCGAAAGGCTACGCACCTCGTCGGCGACCACGGCAAAACCGCGCCCCTGATCACCGGCACGCGCGGCTTCAATGGCGGCGTTGAGCGCCAACAAATTGGTCTGCTCGGCGATGCCCTTGATCACATCCACCACTCGGGTGATCTGCTCGGTCTGCGTGCGCAACTGCTGCAAGGTGGTGGCGCTGTCGCCGAGGCGACTGCTGAGCTGGCGCATGCTCTCGCTGGTGCGCGCGCTGCGCTGGTTGCTCTGATTGGCGATTTCGCGGGTCTGGCTGGCTTCCACCGCGGCTTGCTCGCAGCTTTGCGCCACGCTTTGCGCGGTGGCAGCCATTTCAGTGGCGGCAGCGGCAATCTGGCTCATCTGCGCTTGCTGCTGCTCCACCGACTCCAGGGCATTACGCGCCTCGCCGTTGAGCATCTGCACAGTGCCGCCCAGTTGCTGGCTCTGCTGATTAACGCCCTGCATGGAGTCGCGCAACTGGCCAACTGCGGTATTCAGGGCCATGGCGATGCTGGCCAGATCATCCTCGCCGTGCACCTGCATGCGCACACGCAGGTCACCATCACGCAGGCCTTCGGCGGCCTGGATAATTCCGGCAGTACTGCGACGGATCGAGGCATTCAGGCAAAACAGCACATACAGCGCCAGCAGGGTGAGCAGGCTGAACACCCCAATCGCTTCGATCATCGCGGTCAGAGCCTTCTGCCGGTAATAGCCGAGGCTAGCGGCAAACTGTTGGTATAACGCCGCCTGTAGGCCAAGCAACTGCCCCTGAAGGACATCGGTACGCTGCACGAACTGCTCCGGAGTCAGAGCCATCGGGCTGGCCTCGAACATGTCGCGATCGATGCCCGCAAGGAAGGCCTCATAGCCCTGCAGCGCCTCATCATAGGGCCCTTGCAGCTGGCGCATGGCGCGCGGAGCTTCGATACCGAGGGTCGATTGCGCCTTGAGCAGCTGGCTGCGCGACTCATCCAGGCTGCGCCGCAGGTCACGAATCAATACCCGACTCTGCAAGGTGAAATGTTGCGACACCACCGCGCCATGACCCTGGCTGACAAAGCTGCCCAATTGTTCAAGCAACCGCGGCAAGGTGTAGGTCAGCTGCTCCATCATCAGGTAGGTGTCGAGCTGCGGGTCGAGGATCAGACCACTGTCGGTGGCCACCTGCTCACGTAGGGCAAGCAAGCCCAGAAGGTTCTTTTGGTAACGTTCAAGGGCGTCGGGCAGTGCCAGCTTACCCAGCACGTCGATACTCAGCTCTGCCTGCCCGGCGCTGAGATTCTGTAAATGCTGGCGGGCCTGGTCGCTGAACAAATCAGATTGGAGAGGCTGCTGCAACGCCTGCAAGGCCGGTTCTAGGTCAGCTGCACGTGCACGCAATAATGCTTCGGCAGCTTTCTCCGTGCCTTTCCAGCGCGATAGCAATGTGCGCTGCTCAATCAACGTTTGCTGCACGCCGGCCATGCCCTGCAGGGCACTGATGCCTTCCAGTTCATGGTCGATGGAGTTGAGTCGTTCCAGGTAATTGCTGCTGATTACCCACAATGAAAACCCCAACGGCAAGGCAAACAGAACAAACACCAACTGAAACTTGCGCGCGAAGCTGAAACGTTCCAGCAGCCGCACACCCGGCTTGAGTACTCCAGTCATACACACCTCAACCTGTTGAGCGCGCCAACTTCAGGGGCGCGCCAAAGCAAAACTTCAAGCAAGAAGCACGCCCAAGCAGCGCGCCTGCGGGCAGTCATGGGTCATAAGCATAGTTGAGTGACCGGGCCACGACCCGTTACCCGCTCGACAAGTGAGCCATGGCGTCAGAAGAGCTACCTGGAAATGCCGCTCCAGAGCTCGTCGACATTGCGAAAACCCCACTCCTCAGCGGACTCACGGCCGACAATCTTGTCGCGACCGACCAGCTTGCTGAGGTCGAGGGTTTCCTGTGGGATTGGGGTTTTCGACCGGGCCGAAAAGAACACCTTGACCCTCGGCGCGAGCAGGGATTTGGCCTGCTGCTCCATCACCACGCCGATGCGCCCACTCTCCAAGCGCACCAGTGAACCCACCGGATAAATGCCCACCGTTTTGACAAAGGCCTGGAACACCACAGGGTCGAAATGGCCCTTCCACTCGGCCATCTTGCGGATCGACTCAGCCGGATCCCAACCCTCTTTGTAAGGCCGATTGGAGGTAATGGCGTCATACACATCGCACACCGCGCCCATGCGCGCGTAAAGACTGATCTGCTCACCAGCCAGGCGATGCGGGTAGCCGCTGCCATCAACCTTTTCATGGTGGTGCAGGCAGACGTCCAGCACCAAAGCACTGACCTGCTTGCTTTCGATCAGCATGCGCGAACCGGCTTCGGGATGGTCACGGACGGTGGCGAATTCGCTATCAGTGAGCTTGCCCGGCTTGTTGAGCACCTCATTGGGAATCGCCATCTTGCCGATATCGTGCAGCAATCCAGCCAGCCCTGCCTCGCGCACTTGACCCTCGTTCAGGCCCAGATTGCGCGCAAGAGCAATCATCAGCGCGCAAACCGCAACCGAATGCATGTAGGTGTATTCATCGGCATTCTTCAGCCGCGCCAGGCTGATTAGCGCATTCGGATGGCGCATGATCGAATCGGAAATTTCCTCAACCAACTCGCCAGCCTGCTCGAACTGCAACGCCTGGCCCATGCGCGCATCACCAAACATGCTGACCACTGCAGCCTTGGAGCGCTCGCAGAGTTTGACCGCACGCTGCATCTCATCTTCCATCGACACCGCAAGGCTGACCGGCGGGCTCTGCACCGCAGCCAACAGCGCGGCCTCGGCTTCGGCGGCGACTTCCTCAGGGCTGACACTGACAGTGCCAACCTCGACATCCAGCCCCTTGCTGACATCAATCCACAGTTCGCCGATGCTACTGGCCTTGATTCGCTGCAAGTCTTTTTCGGACTTGAGCAAAAACTTGGACTTCCAGAACGGGTGGTCCATCCATGCGCCACAGAACTCGTGAACATACATACCGACGCGTACGTCAGTCACAGCAATACACTTCAACATGGATTGCACTCAGACGAGAAAGTAACCCGGCTATTGTCGGACAAGCATAGATGAACAATAGCCAGCATTAGGCTGACTTGAAACAGCTAATGGCTATTGGACATCAATTGCAACTCAGCGGCTTGGAAGCCTTGGCACGACTGCTTATCATTGCCGCTAAAGCGCGCCATCAGGAGTTGCCATGCGCCGTCTGTTGACCGGTCTTAGCGTCATTATTCTGTTGTTACTCAATACGCTGATACTGATCGGCCCCTTGCTGCTGATCGCTCTAGGCAAATTCGTACTGCCCGGAAAAGCACTGAAAACGGCCAGTTCACGCGGGGTGATGTGGGTCGCGGAAACCTGGGCGGAGATAAACAAACTGATCTTCGCCAGCCTGCTCCCGGTGCAATGGGACATTCGCGGCAGCGCCGACCTGCGCCAGAGCACCTCCTACCTGGTGATCAGCAATCACCAGTCATGGGTCGATATCCCTGCCCTGGTGCAGGCGTTCAATCGCAAGACGCCCTATTTCAAGTTCTTCCTCAAGCAGGAATTGATCTGGGTGCCCTTCCTCGGCGTGGCCTTCTGGGCGCTGGATTACCCCTTTATGAAGCGCTATTCCAAGGCGTTTCTGGCCAAGCATCCAGCACTAAAGGGCCAGGATCTGGAAATAACCAAGCGCGCCTGCGAGAAGTTCAAAGACCTACCGGTAACGGTGGTCAACTACCTCGAAGGCACCCGCTGCACCCCGGCCAAACAGGTGCAGCAAGGCTCGCCCTATCAGTATCTGCTCAAGCCGAAAGCCGGCGGCGTGGCCTTTGTGCTGGCGGCGCTGGGCGAACAGCTGGACACCGTGCTGGATGTGACGGTGGTCTATCCGGGCACGCGCATTCCCGGTTTCTGGGATTTGATCAGTGGTCAGGTGGACAAGGTGATTGTCGATATCCAGACCCGCGACCTCGACCCAGCGCTGTGGCAGGGCGATTACGAGAACGACCCGGTATTCCGCCAGTTTGTGCAGGACTGGGTGACGAAACTGTGGGAAGACAAGGATGCGCGGATTGCCGCCATTCGCGCCGAACAGAGCGCCTGACCCAATAACGCAGCAGGCCGCTATTGCGGCAGCTCGCGGCGAATCATCCAGTGCTCCGGCGGCGGCATCAGGCGACTGATATCGAATTGCGTCAGGCTGCCCTGGTCGAGCATCTCGATCAGCGGGCTTACCCGCTGCGCATGCGAGCGGCCCTCCAGCGCGCGCACCGCCAGGTCTACCGCGATACGCGCCTGCAACACCGGGGAGTCGGTGGGCGCAGCGACAATAAAGCCATCACGAATCTGCTCGACAATCCGCTCGGTGGTGTAGGTAGCCAGCACCTGCGCCCGGTAGTTCTGCCCCGATGTCTGCACCAATTGCGCAGCAAAACCGGCGGCTTCAGCGTTGCCCAGCAGGAAGTCGAGATGCGGATACTGCCTGAGCAGTTCGCGCACCAGTTGCGCCTGGCTGGCGCGATCCACCGGGGCATAGCCGCCGTGTTGCACGGTCAGCGGCTTGACCTGTTCGGCTTGGCGCAGCGCCCTTTCCGAATCCAGCACCCACCCTGCACCCTGTGGCCCAGGCAGCCACCCCAGACTGAAAGGCCCCGAGGGCCGATGATTATCGATATACGCCAGGGCGGCGCCGGTCATATCAGCAAAGTCCACGCTGGAGCTGGCACTCAACCCCGGACAGTCAATACCGTTGACCAGATCGATAACCGGTTTGCCCTGTTCGACCAGTTGGGCAATTGCCGTACAGAGACCTTGAACATCGATCGCTGCAATCACATAGGCATCGGCATTGCGTTGCTGACAGTTTTGCAACTGCTGCGCTTGCACCTGCGGGTTTTCATAGCCGCGAGCCTCATAGATGCCCAGTCGCACGCCTTGACGCGTCGCCTCTTCATCCAGCCCCCAGGCTACGCCCCACCAATAGCGATCTTTGCCGTGCGGCAACAAGGCGCATATACGCCAGGGTTTGGCTGCATTCGGTAAGGGTTGGTACTGCTGCGACACGCCATCAGCCAGGACGTCCACGGGGTACCAGTCAGTGGCCAACGCCTGGCCACTCATGCAAATCCAGCACAAGGTGAGATAGATCGCCCGCATAAATTCCTGCCATGGAAAGTAAGCACTGAACAGCCGCGCTGTGTACTTACTTTAGCCACTTTTCAGGTTCTATCGACGGAGCGAACAGAAGCCGGATACGCCTCGGCCTGATACCCATGCGTGCCAATACGGGCGGGCAGATTACCCCCCCGCCCGTATACCTGAGGCAGGTCAGCCAGCGCTGAACATTTTGTGCGGGTCGATGACGAATTTCTTCGGCACGCCGGCATCGAACTCACCGTAACCACGCGGGGCATCGTCCAGGCTGATGACCTGCACGCCAACCACTTCGGCGATATTGATGCGGTCCCACATGATGGCCTGCATCAGCTGGCGGTTGTACTTCATCACCGGTGTCTGACCGGTATGGAAGCTGTGCGACTTGGCCCAGCCGAGGCCAAAGCGAATGCTTAGTGCGCCCTTCTTCGCCGCGGCATCCACCGCGCCCGGGTCTTCGGTGACGTAAAGGCCTGGAATACCGATCTTGCCGGCAACCCGCACCACCCCCATCAGCGAATTGAGCACGGTAGCCGGCGCTTCATGCTGCACCCCTTCGTGACCATGACCACGCGCCTCGAACCCTACTGCGTCGATTGCGCAATCCACTTCCGGCTCACCCAGTAGCGCGGCAATCTGCTCGTGCAGCGGGGTGTCCAGCGACAGGTCGGCGATCTCGAAGCCCTGGGACTTGGCATGCACCAGACGCACCGGATTGACGTCACCGACAATTACCACCGCCGCACCCAGCAAGCGCGCAGAGGCCGCAGCGGCCAAGCCAACTGGGCCTGCACCGGCGATATAAACAGTGCTACCCGGACCTACGCCAGCCGTTACAGCACCGTGGTAACCAGTGGGCAGAATGTCGGACAGGCAAGTCAGGTCGAGGATTTTCTCCATGGCCCGATCGCGATTCGGCAGCTTCAGCAGGTTGAAGTCAGCGTAAGGCACCATGGCGTATTCGGCCTGGCCTCCGGTCCAGTCACCCATGTCGACGTAACCGTAGGCACCGCCAGGACGTGCGGGGTTGACCGACAGGCAGACGCCGGTATGTTGTTCTTTGCAGCTGCGGCAACGGCCACACGCCACGTTGAACGGCACCGAGACCAAATCGCCGATTTTCAGGTTCTCGACGTCGCTGCCCTTCTCGATCACCTCGCCGGTGATTTCATGGCCCAGCACCAAGCCGGTTTGCGCCGTGGTGCGACCGCGCACCATGTGCTGATCAGAGCCACAGATATTGGTGGACACCACTTTTAGGATGACCCCGTGCTCGATCTTCTTGCCGCGCGGATCCTGCATTTTCGGATAGTCGATTTTCTGCACTTCGACCTTGCCAGCGCCGAGGTAGACGACGCCACGATTACCAGACATAGGTGTTCTCCTTTGTTGTTGTGAGTACAAAGGCGCAGCCAGCGGCCACGCGGCCTTGCACGGGAGCGTTTAAGTCTGTTGCGAGGGAGAGACCGCTAAGGGCAGTGCGGTACTGCCTCTCCGGTTGTAGCCCGGCTGCGTTTAAACACCGGATCGAGTTGATGGGTATCGCTGTGCTCAACCCATCCTACGGATCATGCGTGCAGCACCACCGTGCGGCTGGCGTTGAGAAACACCCGCCGTTCAAGGTGGTAACCAATGGCCTTGGCCAGGGTTTGGCACTCGATATCACGGCCCTTGGCGATCAGGTCTTCTGGGTAATGAGCGTGGTCTACCGACTCCACGCCTTGAGCAATGATCGGCCCCTCGTCGAGGTCGTTGTTGATGTAGTGGGCGGTGGCGCCGACCAGCTTGACGCCCTTTTCGTAGGCCTGGTGATAGGGCTTGGCACCCTTGAACCCGGGCAGCAGCGAGTGGTGAATATTGATCGCCCAGCCATCCAGCTTGCGGCACAACTCAGGCGAGAGCACCTGCATATAACGGGCGAGCACCACCAGCTCGGCACCGCTGTCTTCGATTACCTGTAGCACCTTGCGCTCCTGCGCCGGCTTGTCAGCCGGGTCGAGCGGGAAGTGGTAGTAAGGGATATCGTGCCAGCGTGCCAGCGGCTCCAGGTCAGGGTGATTGGACACCACGGCGACCACATCCATGGACAGGTGGCCAATGCGCTGGCGATAGAGCAGATCATTCAGGCAATGGTCGGCCTTGCTGACCATCAGCACCACCTTGGCCCGGTAGCCGGGCGGCGTCAGCTCAACCTGCATACCAAAGCTGGTCAGACGCTCATCAAGGCCGGCGCGAAAAGCCTGCTCATCAAAGTCGTCCGGCTGGCGAAATTCGACGCGGATAAAGAAGCGTGAAGACAGCCGGTCATCGAACGAATGGTGCTCGGTCACGTAACAGCGCTGCTCGAACAGAAAGCGTGTGACCGCATCCACCGTGCCGAGCACGCTCGGGCAGTGGGCGGTAAGAATCCAGGTATCAGGGGTGCGGCTCATAACAAACTCCGTTGCTGTTCAGCTTTCTCCCTCAGGAGATAGAGCTGTCCGAGAACGCCTGTAGGAGCGGCCTTGGCCACGAAAGGCTTCGCGGACAAGTCCGCTCCTACAGAAGACGACTGTTGTGTCAGGCCTTGATCGCCAAGCCGAATTCGGCGCTGGCATCCTGCAGCCACAACCAGAAGTAATCGGAGAAACTGCGACGAACCAGCAGTTCCCAGGTGTCTTCAGCGGTATGGCGGATCACCAGCTGGGACTTGGCAAAGTTGGTTCCCACCGCCTTGCCCACCGGGAAGTTGCTCGGGTGCACGTCGTAGCTGGTGGATTTCATCAGCACTTCGCGCACCTTTGCCCCGCTCAGTTCCAGCAGGGTTTGCCCGCCGCTGACGTTAACGATAGAGATGTGCAGGCCATCCAGGGCTGCACGCAGCTTTTGCTCCACGGCAAACTCGGTGCCGCTCGGCACAATCAGCAGCCACTCATCTGGCGCCAGCCATTGCAACGAGGTCTCGCCATTAGCTACCAGGCCCAGTGCAGAGGGCAGCTCCAGGCCGAGCGCCTTGTGTACGCCACCGGCGAAGGCAGGGTCTTTGCCGTCGCCGCGCAGGGTCAGGTGACCGAGCAGCTTCTTCTCGCGCAGGGTGACACCAGCCTTGGCAGCGCCCTTACCCGCCAACTGGTCGAGACCCGCATGGAACAGCGGCGACTCGGCATGCGCAGCGTCTGGGCGCTGCTGATAGACATTGATCAGGTTAGACATTCTGGCGATCCCCTTTCGGGTCATAGAACACGGAGCTGACGATTTCGGCTTCGATCACGCTGCCATCCACCAACGGCGCGAAGACTCGCTCGCCGATGCGCTTAAGGCCGCCTTTGACCAGGGCCATGGCAATTGAGTGGTTCAGCGCCGCACTGGCGTAGCTGGAAGTGACATGACCAACCATCTGCATCGGAATGGCTTGTTTAGGATCGAACACCAGCTGCGCGCCTTCCGGCAGCACCTTGTTCGGGTCGATGGGTTTCAGCCCGACCAACTGCTTGCGCTCTTCACGCACGCAGTCCTCACGATTCATGCCGCGCCAGCCGATCCAGGAGAACGGCTTGGTCCGGCCAACACACCAGCCCATGTTGAGGTCGTCGGGAGTTACTGAGCCGTCAGTGTCCTGACCGACGATGATGAAGCCTTTCTCGGCCCGCAGAACGTGCATGGTCTCGGTGCCATAAGGCGTCAGACCGTGCTTCTTGCCGGCTTCAATGATTTTCTCCCACACGCCCAGGGCGTAGTCAGCCTGTACGTTGACTTCATAACTCAGCTCGCCGGTGAAGGAGATACGGAACACCCGCGCCGGCACGCCGCCGACCAGGCCTTCCTTCCAGGTCATAAAGGGGAAGCCTTCCTTGTCCAGGTCGATATCCGTGACTTCAGCCAACAGCTTGCGGCTGTTGGGGCCGGACAGGGTCATGGTCGCCCAGTGATCGGTGACTGAGGTGAAATACACCTTCAGCTCTGGCCACTCGGTCTGGTGGTAGATTTCCAGCCACTCCATGACCCGTGCTGCACCGCCGGTGGTTGTGGTCATCAGGAAGTGGTTGTCGGCCAGGCAGGCGGTTACGCCGTCGTCGAAGACCATGCCGTCTTCTTTATACATCAAGCCGTAGCGCGCCTTGCCCACATCCAGCTTGGTCCAGGCGTTGCTGTACACACGGTTAAGGAACTCGCGGGCATCCGGGCCTTGAATGTCGATTTTGCCCAGGGTCGAAGCATCGAGAATGCCTACCGCATTGCGCACGGCCAGACACTCACGGGCCACCGCAGCGTGCAAATCTTCACCGGCTTTAGGGAAGTACCACGGGCGCTTCCACTGGCCAACGTCCTCAAACTCGGCGCCGTTCTGCAAATGCCAAGCCTGCATCGCGGTGTAGCGCTTGGCTTCGAACAACTCGCCGCAATGCCGGCCGGCCACGGCGCCGAAGGTCACCGGGGTGTAGTTCGGGCGGAACATGGTGGTGCCCATCTGCGGGATGCTGATGCCCAGCGAACGGGCGGCAATCGCCAGGCCGTTGATGTTGCCCATCTTGCCCTGATCGGTACCAAAGCCCAGCGCGGTGTAACGTTTGACGTGCTCGACCGACTCGAAGCCCTCACGCGTCGCCAGTTCGATACCGGCGGCGGTGACATCGTTTTGCAGGTCGACAAATTGCTTGGGCGCGCGCGCCGTCGGCTTGTCGTGCGGCACCTGGAACAGCGCCAGGGAAGGCTCCTCCATGCGCGGAGCAACATGCGGCAGGCTGGCGGACACCGCCGTGAAGCCGGCTTCGGCAGCGGCTGACACACCGGCCTCGAAGCCATCGGCCAGGGCATCACCCAAGCCAAACACGCCATTCACTGCACCGGCGCAGAAACGCTTCTGCAAACCATCACCGGGCACAAAGGCCAGAATGTCTTCACGCCAGGTCGGCTTGCCGCCCAGGTGCGAAGCCAGGTGCACCACCGGGCTGTAGCCGCCGGAGCTGACAATCAGGTCGCAATCAAGCACCTCACCGGGGCTGGTAACCTTGTGGCTCTGCACATCAATGGCGCAGATGCGCGCTGCAGTGACTCGTTTGCTGCCGGCGGCTTCAACCACCGCGCTGCCGGTGAGGATGCGTACGCCACGCTTGCGCGCTTCTTCCACCCAGCTGCCGCGTGGGTTGCTGCGAACATCGGCAACCGCCACCACCTGCAAGCCAGCGTCGAGCCAGTCGAGCACAACGCGGTAGGCATAATCGTTGTTGGTCGACAGCACCAGTTGCTTACCCGGCGCCACGCCATAACGGCGCACGTAAGTGGATACTGCATCGGCGAGCATATTGCCCGGCACGTCGTTGTTGGCGTAAACCAGCGGCCGCTCATGCGCACCGGTGGCCAGCACCACGCGCTTGGCACGCACGCGGTGCATGCGTTGGCGCACCATACCCATTGGCGCAATCTCGCCGATGTGATCGGTGAGGCGCTGGTGAATGGTGAGGAAGTTATGGTCGTGGTAACCGTTGACCGTAGAGCGTGGCAGCAGCGTAACGTTAGCCAGGCCCAACAGCTCGGCAATCACCTGCGCCGCCCAATCAGCCGCCGGCTTGTCGTCGAGGGTTTCACGGGTGCTGAGCAGGCTGCCGCCGAACTCTTCCTGCTCATCGGCAAGAATCACTCGCGCGCCGCTACGTGCGGCAGCCAAGGCAGCGGCCAAACCTGCAGCACCGCCACCAACGACTAGCACGTCGCAATGCTGATTCATATAGTCGTAGCTGTCCGGGTCAACCACAGTCGGCGCGCGGCCTAAACCGGCTGCTTTGCGGATGTACTTCTCGTAGGTCAGCCAGAGGTTCTGCGGGTACATAAAGGTTTTGTAGTAGAACCCCGGCGGCATCATTTTGCCGCCAACCTTGCCGAGAATGCCCATCAAATCGGTGTTCACGCTCGGCCAGCCGTTGGTGCTGCTGGCAACCAGGCCGGCATACAGCGCCTGCTGGGTGGCGCGAACGTTGGGGATTTGCGCTGCTTCAGTGCTGCCAATCTGCAGCACCGCATTCGGCTCTTCCGCACCGGCGGCAACAATGCCGCGCGGCCGCGAGTACTTGAAGCTGCGGCCGACAATATCCACACCGTTGGCCAGCAAGGCAGCGGCCAGGGTGTCGCCAGCAAAGCCCTGGTAGCTCTGCCCGTTGAAGCTGAATGTCAGCGGCTGGCTGCGATCGACGCGGCCGCCTGTAGCAAGACGATTGACCTGGCTCATGCCGTTACTCCTTGGTCGATGGCCTTTTTCTCGGCAGCACCCGCAGCGGTGACGCTGGGCTTTTCGCCAATCTTGTAGGTTTCGAGAATTTCGTAAGTCACCGTATGACGGGTGGCGTTGAAGTACTTGCGGCAACCGGCGGAATGCACCCACAACTCGTGGTGGATGCCGCGCGGGTTATCGCGGAAGAACAGGTAATCGCCCCACTCGGCATCGGTGCAGGCTGCGGGGTCCAGCGGACGTGGAATGTGCGCCTGACCCTTGGCATGGAACTCCTCTTCGGAGCGCAGCTCGCCACAGTACGGGCAGAAAATATGCAGCATGATCGGTACCTCCAGGAAAGCATCCGTCCTCTCCCGCAGGAGAGGCGTCAAAATCAGTGCGCAACCCCAGCTGCGCCGTGCTCATCGATCAGCGCACCGTTGTGGAAGCGCTCGATGGAGAACGCCTTGGCCAGCGGATGCATCTCGCCCTTGGCCAAACTGGCGGCAAATACGTGCCCCGAACCCGGCGTGGCCTTGAAACCACCCGTACCCCAACCGCAGTTGAAAAACAGGTTCGGCACCGGGGTTTTCGCGATGATCGGGCAGGCGTCTGGCGTGGTGTCGACGATGCCGCCCCACTGGCGGTTCATGCGTACCCGCGAGAGCACCGGAAACAGCTCGACGATGGCCTGCAGCGTGTGTTCGATGGTCGGATAAGAACCGCGCTGGCCGTAGCCGTTGTAGCCGTCGATACCCGCGCCGATCACCAGGTCGCCCTTATCCGACTGGCTGATATAGCCATGCACGGCGTTGGACATGATCACGCTGTCGATAATCGGTTTGATCGGCTCGGACACCAGCGCCTGCAACGGATGCGACTCCAGCGGCAGGCGGAAACCGGCCAGGCCAGCCAGGTGCCCGGAGTTGCCCGCAGCGACCACACCAACGCGCTTGCCACCAATAAAGCCCTTGTTGGTTTCCACGCCGATGCATACGCCGTTTTCTTTGCGAAAGCCGATTACTTCGGTCTGCTGGATCAGGTCAACGCCCAAGGCATCGGCGGCGCGGGCATAACCCCAGGCCACCGCGTCATGACGGGCGACGCCACCGCGACGCTGCAAGGAGGCGCCCATCACCGGATAACGGGTGTTCTTGGTGCAGTCCATAAACGGCACCAGCTCCTCGACCTGCTTGGCATTCAGCACCTCGCCGTCGATGCCGTTGAGACGGTTGGCGCTGACCCGGCGCTCAATGTCGCGCATATCCTGCAGGGTGTGGCCGAGGTTGAACACGCCGCGCTGGGAGAACATGACGTTGTAGTTGAGGTCCTGGGACAGCCCTTCCCACAGCTTCATCGCATGCTCGTAGAGGTGCGCCGACTCATCCCACAGGTAGTTGGAACGCACGATGGTGGTGTTGCGCGCCGTGTTACCGCCACCCAGCCAGCCCTTCTCGATCACTGCGACGTTCTTCACGCCGAACTCTTTCGCCAGGTAGTAAGCCGTGGCCAAGCCATGCCCGCCACCACCGACGATGACCACGTCGTACACCGGCTTGGGCGTCGGGTTGCGCCACATACGCTGCCAGTTCTCGTGGTGACTGAACGCGTGCTTGAACAGGCCGAAGCCGGAATAACGTTGCATGGGATGCTCCTGAAACGAAAGCTGGAAGCTTGTATCCAGACGCGACAACTAGCGCGCCTGGTCGATCAATACGCTTAGCGATAGACCGGATAGTCGGCGCACAGCCCAGCAGCCAAGACTGCCACCTGGGCTTCCACGTCCGCATCGCCGAGGTGATCGAGGATGTTGCAGATCCACCCTGCCAGCTCGATGCTCTGCGCTTCCTTGAGGCCGCGGGTGGTGATGGCCGGAGTGCCGATACGCAGGCCCGAGGTGACAAACGGCGATTGCGGGTCATTCGGCACGGCGTTTTTGTTAACCGTGATGCCGGCGCGCCCCAAGGCCGCATCGGCATCTTTACCGGTCAGGCCCTGACGGATCAGGCTGACTAGGAACAGGTGGTTATCGGTGCCGCCAGAAACCACGTCATAGCCGCGCTCGATAAACACCTTGGCCATGGCTTGGGCGTTTTTGATCACCTGTTGCTGGTAAACCTTGAATTCAGGCTCCATGGCTTCCTTGAAGCACACGGCCTTGGCGGCGATCACGTGCATCAGCGGGCCACCCTGAGCACCGGGGAAGACCGCAGAGTTGAGCTTCTTCTCAATATCCGGGTTGGCCTTGGCCAGGATCAGCCCGCCACGGGGGCCGCGCAGGGTCTTGTGGGTGGTGGTGGTGACCACATCAGCAAACGGAATTGGGTTGGGATACAGACCAGCGGCGACCAGGCCGGCAACGTGGGCCATATCGACAAACAGCAGCGCGCCAACCTTGTCGGCAATGGCGCGGAACCGCGGGAAATCCAGAGTCTTCGAGTAGGCGGAAAAACCGGCGACGATCATCTTCGGCTGGCACTCGACGGCCAGGCGCTCAACCTCGTCGTAATCGATCAAGCCTGTCGCGGTGTCGATGCCGTACTGCACGGCGTTGTACAGCTTGCCCGAGGACGACACCTTGGCGCCGTGGGTCAGGTGGCCGCCGTGGGCCAGGCTCATGCCGAGGATGGTGTCACCGGCATTGATCAGCGCCAGGTACACCGAGCTGTTGGCCGACGAACCCGAATGCGGCTGCACGTTGGCGTAATCGGCGCCGAACAGTGCCTTGGCGCGGTCGATGGCCAGCTGCTCGACCACATCGACATGCTCGCAACCGCCGTAATAACGCTTGCCCGGATAGCCTTCGGCGTACTTGTTGGTCAGGCCGCTGCCCTGGGCTTCCATCACCCGCTGGCTGGTGTAGTTTTCCGAGGCGATCAGTTCGATATGGTGCTCCTGACGGCTTTCCTCGGCGTTGATCGCGTTGAGCAACTCGTCGTCGTAGCCTTGAATCTGGTCATGCTTGCTGAACATCGCTGATCTCCTGCGGCACCGGGATGTGGCGCATCTGTGTCGGAACGGGCTGTGCCCTTATGAGCCGATGGTATGACTGGCCCTGATCAGTCAGATGCCTAGGCACGCCACGGGAGATTGCGTTTGCGACATGCACAGGTCGCAAATGCATAACTGGTCGGCCGGCTCTGCTCGGGGTTCGCCTGTGCGCCCGAGGATGTCGCCTCGGCATCTGTAAAATCAGGTGACCGCAGATACAGTTAAGACATCCCAGACAGCTCAATCCGACGGTTCTAAACAAGGAGCGCCACATGCCCGATCTCTCGCAGCAGTTCGCCAGCGACAACTACTCAGGCATCTGCCCCGAGGCCTGGGCCGCAATGGCTGAGGCCAATCAGGGCCACCAACGCGCCTACGGCGATGACGAGTGGACGGCACGCGCTGCCGACCACTTCCGTCGCCTGTTTGAAACCGATTGCGAGGTGTTCTTCGCCTTCAACGGCACGGCGGCCAACTCCCTGGCACTGGCCGCGCTGTGCCAGAGCTACCACAGCGTGATCTGCTCGGAGACCGCCCACGTCGAAACCGATGAATGTGGCGCGCCGGAGTTCTTTTCCAATGGTTCCAAGCTGCTGTTGGCCAAAACCGAGAACGGCAAACTGACCCCCGAAGCGATCCGCGAGCTCGCGCTCAAGCGCCAGGACATCCACTTCCCGAAACCCCGCGTAGTCACTATCACCCAAGCCACTGAAGTCGGCACGGCCTATAGCCCCGAGGAAGTCAGGGCGATCAGCGCGGTATGCCGCGAATTGGGCCTGCACCTGCACATGGACGGCGCGCGCTTTTCCAACGCCTGCGCCTTTCTCGGCTGCAGCCCGGCCGAGCTGACCTGGAAGGCCGGCGTCGATGTGCTCTGCTTTGGTGGCACCAAGAACGGCATGGCCGTCGGTGAGGCGATCCTGTTCTTCAATAAGGAGCTGGCCGAAGACTTCGACTACCGCTGCAAGCAGGCCGGCCAGCTGGCCTCAAAGATGCGCTACCTGTCGGCACCTTGGGTCGGCATTCTGCA
>JAHJXZ010000168.1 GCA_018827205.1 Gammaproteobacteria bacterium
CCTGGCGCGCCTGCGCCAGGGGCATGCGCTTAACCTCACGCAAGCCGCCTTCAAGCAAGGCATTGGCACGGTTCTGCACCCAGGTGGTGATATCGCTGTCGGCTGGGCCGCCATTGGTGGGGTTGTACTTGAAGCCGCCGCTGTCTGGCGGGTTGTGCGAGGGCGTGATGACGATGCCATCGGCCAGACCGCTGCTACGGCCCTGGTTGTGCACCAGAATCGCCTGGGAAATCGCCGGGGTTGGGGTGAATTCGCCACCCGCAGAAATCATCGTCTGCACGCCATTGGCCGCCAGCACTTCAATCGCGCTGTCCAGCGCCGGCTGCGACAGCGCATGGGTATCGGCACCGATAAACAACGGGCCGCTGATGCCCTGGGCGCTGCGGTAATCACAAATCGCCTGACTGATCGCCAGCACATGCGCCTCATTGAAACTGTGCGCCAGCGAGCTGCCACGATGCCCGGAAGTACCGAACGCGACCCGCTGGCTCGCAACGCTAAGGTCCGGCTGCAGCTCAAAATAAGCGGCCAGCAGCGCAGAGATATCAGTCAATAAGGAAGCAGGTGCCGGCTGACCGGCCAGAGGGTGAATACGCGGGCTCACAACAGACTCCAGGTGGTTATGGACGGTGAAACGTGCGCCAGTCTAACAGCCCAACCGCCCCTGTCAGGCATGCATTGGACGCAGGCTAACTAAGTGCGATAACGCACCGACAATGCCACGCGAATAACTGAACCTGACGCTGCGCGCCATGCCTGTTGCCACAAGACCTCTTGCAGATAGGTGGCTGACGCCTACTGAAATGGCATATGCAGCAGTTGTCGACGTCATACCGCAGCTCAAGCGCGGTAGCTGGACGTTGTGCATAGGAGAACGACGCCTAGCAAACGTCCACAACCGTGGAGAGATCACATGGACAGATTCGGATACGCGCGCACAACTGCCCAACTCGGCGCCTTGGTACTGTTGCTGCTAAGCGCCAGCGCACAGGCCGGTGGACTATTTGCCCCCAAAATATTCAATACAGCGCCGCCGCAAAGCGCGACATCGTCCCCCGGCGCAAACAACAACCTGTACAAGGCAGCCTTGCAGCCCGCGCTTGTAAGCCGCCAACAGCACGCCAGCAGAGTCACTGGCCAATGGATCACGGGGCCTACAGACGTGCTCCGGTCTGTGACACCACTGCCTCCCAGGCTACGGTTCTGAACCGCTTGTGCGTGAACTGCCCTACTCACTAATACCATCACCCTCTCGGTAACCGCAGAGCGTTTAGCGCCCTGTGCTCCGTTCGCAAGGAAGTTTCGGCACATGGCTAACCGAATTCTGCTTATTACCAGCAATAACCACGATGCCGCGACTCTGGAAAGCGCGCTGAAAAAAGCCCAGGACGGGCCTTTCACCATCGAATGGGTCACCCGGCTGGCCCTCGCCCAAGAGCGTTTGCAAGCCCCGCAGCACGTGGCAATCGATGCCATCCTGGTGGATCTGGAGTTACCAGACAGCACAGGCCTGGCAACCTTTACCACATTGTTTGCCCTGGCTCCGGGTATACCGATCATGACCATCAGCGACCTTGATGACTGGCAGACCGCTGAAGCCATTCGCCACGGCGCTCAAGGCAGCCTATTCAAAGGGTATTTCGACAGTTCGCTGGTGCCCCAGGCACTACGAAATATCATCCTGCGCAAAGCCGTCGAAGAGTCGCTGTTTGTCGAAAAAGCGCGCCTGGCCATCACCCTCAACTCGATCAGTGACGCGGTAATCGGTACCAACCTGCAGGGCAACGTCGACTACCTCAATAGCGCGGCTGAAAAAATGACGGGCTGGCAACTCGATGATGCGCAAGGTAAGCCAATCGACAGTGTCATGTGCCTAGTCAATGACAAAACCCGTGAGCCGGTGAGCAACCCTATCTTCAAAGTATTGAAGGAGGATGCCTGCAAGCTGCTGGCCTCAGGCACGGTGCTGATCCGTCGTGATGGCAGCGAATCCGCCATCGAGGACTCAGCCGCACCGATCCACGACTCAGCCGGCCACCTGAAAGGCGCGGTGATGGTCTTCCACGACATGACCGCCGCCCATGCCATGACCGAAAAAATGGCCCACCAGGCGCAACATGACGCCCTCACCAACCTGCCCAACCGCGCCCTGCTCAATGACCGGATAACCCAGGCGATTGCCCTGGCCGAGCGCAGTGGCTGCCACCTGGCATTGCTGTTTCTCGACCTGGATAACTTCAAGCACATCAACGACTCGCTCGGCCACGGCGTCGGCGATCAGCTGCTGCAAGCGGTGGCGCTGCGCTTGAGCGATTGTGTACGCAGCTCCGACACAGTCAGCCGCCTGGGCGGTGACGAGTTCGTTGTGCTGCTGTGCGAAAACCAGTCAGCCGAAGATGCCGCGCGTACAGCCGAAAAAATCCTCAGCGTCCTGGCCGCCCCCCACAGCATTGGCCAACAGCAGCTGCATATCACCTCCAGCATCGGCATCAGTACCTACCCCAACGATGCCACGGATGCAGAAGGCCTGATCAAGAATGCCGACACGGCGATGTACCGGGCCAAGGAGGAAGGCCGCAACAACTACCAGTTCTTCCATCAGGAGATGAATATTCACGCGGTCGAACGCCAGTTGATCGAAGCGCACCTGCGCATGGCCATGGAGAACAGCGAATTCATCCTCCACTACCAACCGAAAGTCGACCTGCAAAGCGGCAGAATCACCAGCGCCGAAGCGCTGATCCGCTGGCAACATCCGGCCTGGGGCATGATTTTGCCGACACGTTTTATTCCGGTTGCCGAAGCCTGTGGCCTGATCGTGCCACTGGGCCGCTGGGTGCTGCTGCAAGCCTGCGCCCAGGCCAAGCGTTGGGAGAACTGCGGTTATGCCCTGGAGTCGGTGGCCGTCAATGTTTCGGCCCTGGAGTTTCGCCGCAAGGACTTTGTCGACAGCGTGGAAAGCGCTCTGAGAGTCACCAACCTTAATCCCCAGAACCTGCAACTGGAGATCACCGAGAGCGTGTTGATGCGCGACGCCCAGGCCAGCGCCATAATCTTGCAACAGCTCAAGGCCCTCGGCGTGCAACTGGCAGTGGACGATTTCGGCACCGGCTACTCAAGCCTCAGCTACCTCAGCCAGTTCCCCATTGATGTGCTGAAAATTGATCGCTCCTTTGTTCAGGACATCCACAACAGCAACGGCGTTATAGTCAGCGCCGTGATCGCCATGGGCAATAGCCTCAAGCTGCAGGTGATCGCCGAAGGCATCGAAGAAACCACGCAACTGGAGTTTCTCCGCGCCCATCACTGCAGCGAAGGCCAGGGCTTTCTGTTCAGCCAGCCGGTCAGCGCGCAAACCTTTACCAACCTGTTGCGCAGCGGCATCAGCTCGCCAATCAATACGCTGTACCAGGCCACCGGTTCCCAGGGTTAGAACTGCGCGCGGTAATCGGCCTGCAACGCGGCATAACACTCGCAGGCTGCGAGCTCCAGCCCGGCGCGATCGAGGATATTGATCTCGCCCCGGCTATAGCTGATCAAGCCGCGCGCCTGTAATAGCGCAGCCGCAATCGATACACCGCTGCGGCGCACCCCGAGCATGTCGGCAAGAAATTCGTGGGTCAGGTGGAAGTGATCGGCATGGGCGCGGTCGTGGGTCATCAGCAGCCAACGCGCCAGGCGCGGCTCGATCTCATGAAAGTGCGTGCAGGCCGCGCTCTGTGACAACTGCGCCATCACCACATACAGATAGCTTTTGAGCACACGCAATAGTGCCGGGCTGCTGAGTAACTGCTGTTTGAACAACTGGCTGCTGATGCGCAAGGCACTGCCGGAGCCCTGAACCACCGCACGCATGGGGGCCTGACTGACGCCCAGAGCGAGGGTGGCGCCCAGCACGCCTTCATTGCCGATCAAGCCCATTTCCAGGGGCTGATGCCCGTCAAGGGTGGTGACCAGCGAAATAAAACCACTGAGGGGAAAGTACACATGGCGAATCGGCTGGTTGGCCTCATGCAGCACATGGCCGAAAACCAGATCCACCGGTTCACAGCCATTGAGCAGTTGTTTGCGCTGTTTGCTGGGCAGCCCTTCGATCAAGCGGCTAAAGATTTGCAGCGGTGCTTTAACAGACATTCACTTGTCCCGAGCACGGCTTGCCAAAGAATGGCACGACAACGGTGCCTGACGCTCTCGCCGCTGCAGTCTGCCCTAGCGAGCGGCAACGCTCTGTGCGCTACGGCACTCAGGCCAAGCCATTAAATGGCTAACTGCGCGCTAAACAGCTCAGTGCACCAGTTGCGCCGCTTTATAAGGCAGCAAGCGGTCGGTTTCGCGTTTGACCACGGCATAGCACTCGCAGCTCAGGCGTTCGAGCTTCTCGCGATCAAGCACGGTGATCAGCCCACGGCTGTAATCAATCACGCCCAGACGATGCAGTTTACCGGCGGCTTCGGTCACGCCCTCGCGGCGTACGCCGAGCATATTGGCAATCAGCTCCTGGGTCATGGCTAGCTCGCTACCGGAGAGCCGATCCAGCGACAGCAACAACCAGCGACACAGCTGCTGGTCAATCGAGTGATGACGGTTGCACACCGCAGTCTGCGCCATCTGCGTGATCAGCGCCTGGCTGTAACGCAGCATCAGATGCAGCATCTCGCCGTGACGGTTGAACTCTTCTTTAAAGCGCTTGCCGAGTACCCGGTAAGCACTGCCGGCACTTTGCACAATCGCGCGGCTGGTGGTGCTCTCACCCCCCATAAACAGCGCCACACCGATCACCCCATCATTGCCCACCACGGAAATCTCCGCCGACGCGCCGCTTTCCATCACATACAGCAGAGACACAATCGAATCGGTGGGGAAGTAGACATGACGTAGGGTATCGCCCGACTCGTAAAGCACCATACCCAGCGGCATGTCCACCAGTTCAAGGTGAGGTAACAGCCGCTCCAACACCTCATCGGGCAAAGTGGCAAGGAGGTGATTATGTTGCGGGCGGGGCGTTGCGGACATCACTGTCTCCGGTCTTCTTAGGCCTGATGGCGATTAATGTGCGCTCGCTACAGAGCCTTAACTGCACACGCCAGCATAGTCCAATCTGCTTTTTTATCTGTACGCTAGCGTACAGACAGGCTCTATCTCGGACGTTTAAAAAGACACGTCACGATGGCTGTCCGTGCGCCAAAAAGCGCGCAAATGCAGCGTTTACAGCCGTTTCCGGCTATCCTTCCCGGCCTCATTTATGCCGCAGGATGAACCCATGAAAGCCCAGCTCGAAGAACTGATCAGCAAAATAAGCTCGGGCTGCATGCTGGCGGAAGAAGTCGCGCGCATCGCCGAAGAGGCCGCTCAGGCCTATGCCGACCCGCAGACATTTCTCGCTGCCAACCCGGATATCAATTTCGACGACAGCTTCCCAATTCCGCTGGGCGAATGGGTGGTAGTCGGCAGCCTGCCGGAAACCGTGCTGTTTCAGGCCGATAGTTATGATGCGCTGTTTGAGCAGATCGTCGAATCCTTCGGACCAGAGGTGAGCTTTGTGCTCAAAGCCAAGCAGCTGGCCAAAGTCGAGCCGCTGAAAGCGCTGAATCGCATCCAGGTGCAGCTCGCAAGCCTATCGCCAGAAACCAAGGGCTATGTGCTAGTGGACTTCAGTGAACCGCTGGATGACGAGCTGCAAGCCGTGCTGGTGTACAGCACTGACCTGCCACGGGTGATGGAATTGGCGGTGGAAGTCGGCATCTACGCGGCCCCAGCCTATGAAGCCCTGAAAGCCGCGCAAAGCGAAGAATAGAGGTATTAAGGCAGCAGCAGATTCAGCGCTGCTGCCGACGCAATTCGGCAAGCTTGCTCGCCAGCTCATCAAGCTCTGCGCTCTGCCCTCGCGGTAGCCGGCGCAGCACTGCCTGACTCAAGCGCATTTGCTTGATAAAGCGCCGGCAATTCACGCACATGGCCAAGTGCATGCGCACGGACAGGCGTTTGCGCAGGCCCAGTTGGCCATCAAGAAATTCACTGGAGTGGGCCACCAACTCCTTACAGCTCAACATTGGCCGGTCTCCTCAAAATGCTCCAAGGTTGCAAAGACCTTGAGACGCGCGCGGTGCAGCAGCACCCGCACATTGGAGAGCGAGACCTGCAAAAGATTACAAATTTCCTCCAACTCCATGCCTTCACGCTCACGCAGGTGCAGCACGCTGCCCTGCATCTCAGACAGACTGCCCAGGGTTTTCTCCAGGCACTCACGCAATTCATCCTCAGTCAGCAGCGCGTCCGGGGAGTCGTGATGCCAGGCATGCGGCGCCAGCAGCCAGTGGCCATCTGAGCTGAAGCGCTCATCGCCCACGCTGCCGTGGGGCGAGGGAATATCGTCGAGCAGCACTTCGCGGCGATTGCACTTGAGGCGGGTTTTTGCGGTGTTGGCGGTAATCGTCAGCAGCCAGGTCTTCAGACTTGAACGGCCTTGAAAGCCATCCAGATTGCGCACGACAGCAAGCCAAGCGTCCTGCACCACCTCATCAGAATTACGGCTACCGACAATGGCAAAGGCCACCGCACGCATCGCCCCCTGATAGGTGGCGACCAGTTCGCGGTAGGCCTTCTGCTCGCCTGCACGCAGGCGAGTGAGCAGCACCTGATCGGCCGGGTAATCCATCAATGCTTACGCAGGATCACGCTACCAATCGAATAACCGGCGCCGAACGAGCTGAGCACGCCCAGCGCGCCGCTCGGCAGGTCTTCCTGGTATTTGTGCAAGGCGATTACCGAACCGGCCGAGCTGGTGTTGGCGTAGGTGTCGAGAATCACTGGCGCCTCGCCTGGCTCAGCGTCGCGGCCAAGCAGCTTGCGCGCGATAAGCAGGTTCATGTTGAGGTTGGCCTGGTGCAGCCAGAAGCGCTTCACATCGCCGACGTTCAGCTTGTTCTCGGCCAGGTGCGCGGCAATCAGCTCGGCAACCATCGGGCAGACATCCTTGAACACCTTGCGGCCTTCCTGGACGAACAGCTTGTCACGCGCGCCAACGCCCTCTTCCGCACAGCGGTTGAGGAAGCCGAAGTTGTTGCGGATGTTGTTGCTGAACTGGGTGATCAGTTTGGTGCCGACGATATCGAACTGGTAGTTCGAGGTGGCCTGATCAGCACGCTCGATGATTACCGCAGTGGCGGCGTCACCGAAGATAAAGTGGCTATCGCGGTCGCGGAAGTTCAGGTGGCCGGTGCAGATTTCCGGGTTGACCATCAAGATCGCGCGGGCCTGGCCCAGTTGCACGCTGTTGGCCGCAGCCTGGATACCGAAGGTGGCCGAGGAGCAGGCGACGTTCATGTCGTAGCCGAAGCCCTGGATGCCCAACGCGGCCTGTA
>JAHJXZ010000169.1 GCA_018827205.1 Gammaproteobacteria bacterium
CATAAACACTCTTACGCGCTACCGGCGCTGATCGCGGCAGATGCTCGGGGAATCGCTACGCGATGAGCACTGAGCTGAGGCTCACTCGATACGAAAGCGTTTTTACACACTCTGGGCCGTTTTCTGCCAGTCAATCGGTACAGCCTACTGGTCAGGTCGAATGCAATCGCTGGTCAGGACCAATGCAACTGATTGGTCAGTTGGGTGCAATTACGCAGTTATGGTCTTTGTGACGCGGCCTGGCCTCTTTCTGAATTGTGTCAGTGGAGCTGATCAGGCGTCGGATAGAAACCCTGAGGAAGAAATTTCTGATAGTCCACTAGGGATTGGTATCCACCTGGCTGGAACGAGGCGATGACGTAGAAGCTTCCCGTGTATGTGTGAATCACCCAGAATTCTCCTTCCAGTTCGATACGCAGGATGTCCGAGGTGCGAATCAAACGCCCATCGGCAAATCGCCCACCGAGCGGATCAGCCCTGACATGCCGGTGCGTTACTCCCAGGCAGCAGCATACTGCGATATGGGCATCAGTGAGATAGGCCGTGACCGGCTTGCTGAAAGGGTATGCGTTTGCCTTCAGCAGCTTCTGCATATTCTCGGGGGAAACTGAGCGCATTGCTGCTCCTTACAGACCAATGATCAACTTTGGGTTGAAGCCGTGTGCTCTTCGGGATACTTCATGGCTTATATCAAGCATGAAATGGTATCGGCGCTGGCAGGCTTACGAGTTCCGGGCCCCAGTAGCAGGTACACAGAATTGAGCGTTCTGAAATGAAATCCCTCGCTGAACTGATGCAGTAGCGAAGTCCTCACGAAGTCGCCGACATCCCATCTTCGCTCGCTGTCGAAGACAACCTGGTGCGCATAGATCAAAGCCGGCTGGCGTTGTGTATTCTCTAGGGCATGTCGTTGCGTGTCGGTGGTCTCTATATCGAGCCATATCCAGTCGCGCACTAGGCAAAAATTTCCATTAGGGAAGTTCTTTCGGGCATAGCGGAGTGCTTCTTCGTCGGACATGGAGCAGCCGGGCAGAGGTACCCCTGTAACCTGGAAAAGCCCAATCAAGGCGCTGAGGTCAGTCATCTCTTGAACCCCAGCCGTAGGTGTAAGGGAAGTTGGGATCCAGTCGCGCGAGTTGTAGCGCGCTTGTCAGGGCTTCTGCATCGGCGAGGCCTGCGCGCCCTGAGCCTTTTCCGATTGTCGTGACAAGATGCTCCATGATTAGCTCCAGCCTCTCGGTGGCAGTCCTGAAACTAAACCGCTCCATGTTGGCAATGACGTTGCACAGCAGATCAATTGCCTGCGGCAATTGATTAACCGAGACGGTACCGAAGCTACCCCCAAAAGCTGTCGTGAATTCCCGCTCCATCTTTGCGACCCGCGTAATTTGGCCGTTGGGGGCCCCGTGCATGCTCTGCCAGAGCGTTATTGCGTTCAGGACTTCTTGGGGCGTGGGAGTTAAAAACTCTTTTGGACGTTTGGTAGTCATGATGGCTGCCCTGAGTTAGAACGCCGGTTGGCGGTTTTTCTGAGGCGAGGCGAGCATCTTCCTGAGAATATGGGCCATCTGATCTTGTTGCTTGAACAGCCGTAGTGTTCTTTGCAGATCAGCATTTTTCTCTAGCATCTGCGCGGTGTCTTGATCGGCCTTGCTCCATGCAGAGCGATACTTGTTTTGGCACTCAATGGCTGCAGACCTGCTATCCGGACACAGCTGATCCAGGATGTGATCAATGAAGTCTGGAGTCAGACGTAGCGGCAAGTAGTAGAGCGAGGCTCCAGCTTCCGGCGCTTCCTCAACAAGAAGTTCCTTTCCAAACTCTGCGACGGCAAGCTCTGCCAGAGACGTTTGTGCGCCGAACGACTGAAGCAGTGATTTCAGTTCCACACGGAGTTGCAGCGACTCCATGTTCATTTTGAGCTGAAGCTTGCCGCCTGCAGGTGTGGTTTGTGTTGTGGTGATCATGGGCATCTCAAGTAATTTGAAAAATTTGATTCGTGTTTATTGACAATGGTGTGTGGGTGATGGTAGCGAAACAAGGTAATGCTACGCCATCACGATGTGTCGCGTCAAAGGTGGCTTGATACTCCCTTTTCTGAGCGCGATAGATGAGCTACGAAAAGGTGCTGGGCAAGGTAGTCAGAGACGTGAGGCTTCGAGCTGGCCTCACGCATGAAGCTTGTGCTGAAGTCGTCAACGCTACCCACTTGCGCCAGATCGAGAAGGGGCTGGCCGCAGTCAGAATTGACACGCTGGTAGCCCTATGTGGAGTGCTGGGTGTTTCACCAAGCCAATTGCTTTTGGTTGCTGAGGCGCGATCGGCTGGACAGGAGGTTGAGGAGCACCTTGGCGCGAACAACAAGCAAATTCGGTTGCTTCTGGAGGCGGGGCGTTTCGAGCCTGTCACCTCAAAAGATGCAGCGAGAGGAATTCGTGGCCAGAAGGCTGATGCGACACGCGATGAGACTCGTCGAATGCAGGCCGAAGGCCTATCTAAAGCTGATATCTCACGTCAGTTAGGCGTCACGGTCAGGACCGTCGAGCGTTATTGGGTCAAACCTGTCACTCAGGAGTGACTGGGCGCCATCTTCATTGGGTTCACGTCTTATGCGACATAGTCCGTGTGTTGCGGCGGGAGCGTCCGACAGCTCAAGCGGATCGCAGATGTGGTGCGGTGCTACTCACTGTGTGTCGCGCTTCCCGCAATACGCCGGCCCTTTCTCCGGCCTGAACGCCTAATCCCGTACCCGTTTGGGAGGTAGCACAAGCCTATTGGAGTGCTGCCTGGGTATCAATCTGCGAGCTATAGCGCTCGTTGCGTTCCGTAGCAGCAAAAATGAAACGGTACGCAAAACGGTACGCAAATTTTTTATCGAGCCCATAAACGACAAAAGGCCAGCACGATGGCTGACCTAAGTCGTTGTTTCATATGGTGGGCCCACACGGACTCGAACCGTGGACCAAAGGATTATGAGTCCTCTGCTCTAACCAACTGAGCTATGGGCCCTCAGAGGCGGGCGGATTATACCGGTGCCTTCTCGGCAGCGCCAACCGAATGGCGCGGGGTGAGGAAGTTTTGTGCGAAGGCGTCCGCATGAATAGCGCGGCTGATGACAAAGCCTTGGATCTGCTCGCAGCCTTCGGCGGCGAGGAACAGCTCCTGGGCTTTGGTTTCCACCCCTTCGGCGATCACGGTCAGTTGCATGCTGCGGCCCAGGGCGATGATGGCGCGCACGATGGCAACATCGTTGCTGTCATTGGGCAGGCCGCGTACGAAGGATTGGTCGATTTTCAGGGTGTCGACTGGCAGGCGCTTGAGGTAGCTGAGGGAGGAGTAGCCGGTGCCGAAATCGTCGATGGCCAGTTGGATTCCCAGGTCTTTCAGTTTATGGAGCAGATTCAGCGCTTCTTCGGCCTGGTTCATGATGAAGCTTTCGGTGATTTCCAGCTGCAGCAGTTCTGGGGCCAGGTCGTGGTCTTCCAGCAGGCTAGAGATGCGTACCAGCAAGTGCGGCTGGCGCAGTTGCACGCCGGTCAGGTTGACCGACAGCGGACCGAATGGGGCGTGCTGTTGTTGCCATTGCTGCATTTGCCAACAGGCCTGGCGCAGTACCCAGTCGCCGAGGGCGATGATCAGGCCAGTTTCTTCGGCCAGGGGAATAAAGCGATCCGGCGGGATTTCGCCGAAAAGCGGGTGATGCCAACGCACCAGCGCTTCGGCACCGATCAGGCGGTTGCTGCTGAGGCTGCGTTTGGGTTGGTAGTAGAGCTGCAGTTGTTCCAGTTCGATGGCGCGGCGCAGTTCGCGTTCCAGGGCCATGCGCTCGGTGGCCTGGAAGGTCAGGTCGCGGGTGTACAGCTCCACGCGGTTGCGCCCGCGCGCTTTGGAGCGGTACATGGCGGCGTCGGCATTTTTCACCAGGGTAGCGACATCGTCACCGTCATCCGGGTAGCGGCTGATGCCGATGCTGGCGCTGATAAACAGCTCCTGTTCGTCGAACTGGAAGGGCAGGCTGAAGCAGTCGAGCAACTTGTGCGCGACCAGCTCGGCATCGTCATCATGTTGCAGGCCAGGCAGCAGAATGATGAATTCATCACCGCCGAGGCGGGCCACGGTGTCGATATCGCGCAGGTGGGTTTTCAGGCGCTCTGCAATGCTCTTCAGCAGTTGGTCGCCGACCGGGTGGCCGAGGCTGTCGTTGATATGTTTGAAGCGATCCAGGTCGATAAACAGTACCGCGCCCATGCGCTTATCGATGTGCGCGTCTTCGAGGGCGGCGCGCAAGCGGGCCTCGAACAGCATGCGGTTGGGTAGGCCGGTAAGCGGGTCGTGGTGGGCCTGGTGGTCGAGACTTGCCTGGGCGTGCTTGAGCGAGCTGATATCGGCGAACACGCCGACAAAGTGAGTGATCTGCTGATCGCTGTCGCGCACGGCGCTGATGGTCAGCCATTCCGGGTAGAGTTCGCCGTTCTTGCGTTTGTTCCAGATCTCGCCTTGCCAGTGCCCGGAAGCGCTGAGGTTATGCCACATGGCGGCATAGAACGCGCTGTCGTGGTTGCCGGAGGCGAGCAGGCGCGGCGACTGGCCGAGGGCTTCGGCTTCGCTGTAGCCGGTGATGGTGGTGAATGCGCGGTTTACTGCGGTGATGCGCTGCTGCAGGTCGGTGATCATCACGCCTTCGGCGGTGCTTTCGAAGACGGTAGCGGCCTGTTTCAGGTTTTCCTGCATCTGCTCGCGCTCGGTGATGTCGCGCGCGATGGTCAGCATGCAGGTGTCGCCTTCGATAGGGATCGGTTGCACCGACATCTCGCAGGTGCGCAGCGAGCCGTTGCGGGTGCGAATAATGGCGCGGAAGTCGCGCACCGAGCCGTGCTGTTGCACGTGCTCGAACATCCGGGCACGGTCGCCCGGGTCGGCCCAGATGCCCAGTTGCAGGGTCGAGCTGTCGGTTGCTTCGTTGATGCTGTAGCCGGTGATGCGGCTGAATCCTTCGTTGACGTCCAGCAGCTGGCCGTCACTCAGACGGGTGATCAGCAGGCCATCTGGCGAGGCATGGAAGGCTTTGGCGAATTTGTCCTCTGAAAGTTTGAGTCGCTGTTGGGTGTCCTTCAGTTCACTAATGTCGCGCACCGCTACGACTAGGGTGCTGACATCATCCAGGGTGACTTTCTGGGCGGAAATCAGCGCGGTGAATTGACTGCCGTCGCGTCGCTGGAATGTACCCTCAATGTTGTGTGTGCGGCCCTCGCGAAGTATTTCGAGAACGCGTGGGCCAATGCCTTGTTCGATCCATAGGTCCAGCTCTGAGCTGGTATGGCCAATAGCCTCGGCGGCGCTGATGCCGAACTGTTGCTCGAAGGTGTTGTTGACCGCCAGCAGGCGGCCATCGTGTACGTTGAGCAGAACGAGGATGTCGGGGCAGCTGTGGAAAACCGAGGCGAATTTCTGTTCTGAGAGGGCCAGCGCATGCTCGGTGCGTTTAGTGTCGGTAATGTCGATTAGCAGGCCGCGCATCATCTGCTCATCACCCTGTGGTGACAGGGTGATGATGTCGCGCACCCAGACTTCGCGGCCGTCGGCAGCGAGCATGCGGTAATCCATGCTGTGGTCACGTCCTGCCAGGGTTTCACTGCGGCAGTAGTTGAGGGTATGGGTCGCGTCATCAGGGTGCAGTGTGCGTTCGATAAAGCCGGGCTCTAGCCAGTCTTGAATGGGGTAGCCGAGCAGTCTTTCTGCCTGTGGGGCGACATACGTAAAGCGGAAGTCGCTGGGGGCCATTTGCCAGGCGATTGCATTCAGGCTTTCCACCAGGCCGCGGTAGTGCTGCTCGCTGTTGCGCAGTTCGCTCTCCAGCAGGGCTCGGCTGTGCATTTCACTGCGCAGGCGATGGTTGATGCGCAGGATGCTGAAGATTATCAGCAGGGCTGCCAACAGGCCTGGCAGGCCAAACAGCAGCAGGCTGCGCCAGAACGGACGCTCATCAAGCGGATCACCCACCCAGCGCTGCTGGATGTCGGCGATTTCACTGGGGGTGAGTTCGGCTAGCAGTTTGTCGAGAATGCCGGCCAGGATCGCTTGATCCTTGGGTACGGCCATCGCCAGCTGGTAGCGATACGGGGTCTGGCCGCTGATGATGATGCCGTCGAGCTTGAGTTGACGCAGGTGCCAGACGCTGGAGGCGAGATCGCCGACCATCGCATCGGCTTGCCCGGAGGCCAGTGCTTGCAAGGCGGCTGCCACGCTGGGGCGCGGCCAGAGACGCAACTCTGGGTGTTTGTCGCGCAGCAGTTCGTGGGTGGCGTAGCTGTCGACCACGGCCACGCGCAGCCCTTGCAGTTCGCGCAGTCTGCGCGGTTGCGGGCCCTGCTCCTGACTAAGAATAACAATCGGGAAGTCGAGGTAGGGGCGGGTGAAGGTCAAGTACTGCTGGCGTTCGGGGGTGGCCATCAGGCTGGGCAGCAGGTGCAACTTGCCGGTTCTGGCATCGGCCAGCACTTCGCTCCAGTTCTGTGCGGGCGCTGGGCGCAGAGTAATCGGCAGGCGTTGTTCAATCAGGCGCACATAGTCGGCGGCTAGGCCCTGGTACTGCTCGTCGGTGTCGATAAATTCGTAGGGTGGCCAGTCGCGGTCAACGCCCAGGCGCAGTTGCGGATGTTCGGCCAGCCATATCTGCTCGGCGGGCGTCAGCTCAAGGCTGAGCGCGGGCACGGCCCAGCACGCCAGACACAACAGGAGGGTGGCTGCAACACGCGGCATGGGTTGACTCGTTCTCTGGGCTATTAGGGGAAGTGTAGACCGCCTGGCAGGCCTTGGTAGTTGCCCAGAATGCAAAACCCCCGGCAGGCCGGGGGTTCTGGTGTTACTCGTCGAGGAAGGAGCGCAGGTGCTCGCTTCTCGTCGGGTGGCGCAGCTTGCGCAGCGCCTTGGCTTCGATCTGACGAATCCGCTCGCGGGTTACATCGAATTGCTTACCGACTTCCTCAAGGGTGTGGTCGGTATTCATGTCGATGCCGAAGCGCATACGCAGTACCTTGGCTTCACGCGCGGTGAGGCCGGAGAGTACTTCGCGAGTTGCTTCTTTGAGGCTCTCAACGGTGGCGACATCGATTGGCGACTGCATGGTCGAGTCTTCGATGAAGTCACCCAGATGGGAGTCTTCGTCATCACCGATTGGGGTTTCCATGGAGATCGGCTCTTTGGCGATCTTCAACACCTTGCGGATTTTATCCTCAGGCATTTCCATGCGTTCGCCCAGCTCTTCCGGGGTCGGTTCACGACCCATTTCCTGCAACATCTGCCGGGAAATACGGTTGAGCTTGTTGATCGTCTCGATCATGTGCACCGGAATACGGATGGTGCGGGCCTGGTCGGCGATCGAGCGAGTGATCGCCTGACGGATCCACCAGGTGGCATAGGTCGAGAACTTGTAGCCGCGACGGTATTCGAACTTGTCCACCGCCTTCATCAGGCCGATGTTGCCTTCCTGGATCAG
>JAHJXZ010000170.1 GCA_018827205.1 Gammaproteobacteria bacterium
CATAAACACTCTTACGCGCTACCGGCGCTGATCGCGGCAGATGCTCGGGGAATCGCTACGCGATGAGCACTGAGCTGAGGCTCACTCGATACGAAAGCGTTTTTACACACTCTGGGCCGACACCAGCCTGTAAATATCGATCATAAAATCTGCTGAACAACCATCTCCACCATTTCTAGGCCAATCAATCAGCAGCGCTGGCTCGTAAATCACCTAGTAACAGCCCACAAAAAACCGCCAGGATATGGCGGTTTTTTGTGACCGCAGACCTTTACTGCTGCAACTCCTGCTCGCTGAACATATCGCTAAACAGCATGCTCGACAGGTAGCGCTCGCCGGAGTCCGGCAGGATCACCACGATGGTTTTGCCTTGCATCTCCGGCTCGTTTGCCAGGCGTAGGGCGGCTGCCATGGCTGCACCGCAGGAAATACCGCACAGAATCCCCTCTTCACGCATCAGGCGCAGGGCCACAGCCTTGGCATCGTCGTCAGTTACCAGCTCAACCCGGTCGACCATGCTCAGGTCGAGGTTGCTTGGGACAAAGCCCGCGCCGATACCCTGAATTTTGTGCGGGCTGGGTTTGACCTCTTCACCGGCGATGGTTTGGGTGATTACTGGCGAGCTGATTGGCTCAACCGCTACCGAGATAATCGGCTTGCCTTGGGTGTTTTTGATGTAACGGGAAATCCCGCTGATGGTGCCGCCGGTGCCAACGCCGGACACCAGCACATCAATCGCGCCGTTGGTGTCATTCCAGATTTCCGGGCCGGTGGTTTTTTCATGGATCGCCGGGTTGGCCGGGTTATTGAATTGCTGCGGCATAAAGTAGGTGTTGCTATCGGACTCGGCGATTTCCGTCGCTTTATCGATGGCGCCTTTCATGCCTTTGGCGGGCTCGGTAAGCACCAGCTCGGCCCCCAAGGCCTTGAGTACCTTGCGCCGTTCCAGGCTCATCGAAGCCGGCATGGTCAGCAACAATTTATAGCCTCGGGCGGCAGCCACAAAGGCCAGGCCGATGCCCGTGTTACCAGAGGTCGGTTCAACAATGGTCATGCCGGGTTTAAGCACGCCGCGCTCTTCCGCATCCCAGACCATGCTCGCGCCGATGCGGCACTTCACCGAGTACGCCGGATTACGCCCTTCTATCTTGGCCAGGATGGTTACACCTTTAGGCCCGAGGCGGTTAATCATCACCAGCGGTGTGTTGCCAATGGATTGCGCGTTATCTGCGAAGATGCGGCTCATAGCGGGTCCTTTTTCATGCGTTGCCGAGTAAGCTCTCAAGCCTAAGGCCGGTTCGAGCGGCAGTCCAGCCATGCCAGCCACCGGCAGGCAACCTATTGTTATTGGATAAGTCTGTTTGTTTATGAAGAAGCGCTACCGAATTCCCCTCTGGACACTGCTCAGCCTAGCCATCGCCCTGATAGCCCTGCATGTCGCCCTGCCCTGGCTACTGCGCGACTACCTGAATGACAAGCTGGCCAATATGGGCGACTACCGTGGCCAGATCAGCGATATCGACCTGGCGTTGTGGCGTGGGGCTTACCAAATCAACGGCCTGCATATCGTCAAGGTTAACGGCAAGGTGCCTGTGCCGCTGCTCGAAGCCCCAGAGATCGACCTCGCCGTCAGTTGGCGGGCGCTGTGGGAATCGCACAGCGTGGTCGCCGAAGTGGCCTTCGTGCGGCCGCAGCTAACCTTTGTCGACGGCGGTAACGCTGCCGACTCACAAACCGGTGAAGGCGTCGATTGGCGCGCGCAACTGAAAGGCCTGCTGCCCATTCACATCAACGAAATTCGCATACAGGACGGCACCCTGGCCTTCCGCAACTTCAGCGCAAACCCGCCGGTAGACCTGCAAGCCAGCAAGATCAACGGCCAACTCCTCAACCTGAGTAACGTCAACGTGGCCGATACACGGCGACCCGCCAGCCTACAGGCCAACGCCAACATATTTGAGCAAGCGCCGCTGCAGATCAGTGCCAACTTCGACCCGCTCGGCCAATTGGATGATTTCGACCTGCGCCTGCGCGTCACCGACATTCAACTCAAACAGCTCAACAGCTTCACCCGCGCCTATGCTGACTTCGACTTTGCCGCCGGACAGGGTGATTTCGTCATGGAGCTGGATGCCCAGCAAGGCAAGCTCAAGGGTTACGCCAAGCCACTGCTGCGCGACATGGAAATCTTCAACTGGCAGCAGGATGTTGTAGCCAAGGACAAGAGTCTGCTTAGCGGAGCCTGGGAAGCCCTGGTAGGTGGTAGCAGTTGGCTGCTGAAAAATCAGCGCAAGGACCAATTCGCCACCCGCATCGACATCGACGGCGACCTCAAGGCCTATGACATCAGTCGCTGGCAGGCCTTCAAGGCGATTCTGCGCAATGCTTTTGTCCAGGCGTTCAACAACCGCTTTGACAGCCAATAACCGTGACAGAAGCCAAGTGACCCGCCATTCAGTCACTGAATGGCGCGTCTACGTTCACAGTCGCCAGGGCTGCGCGTTATAGTCTGCTTTTCAAATACTGAACCCGCGGGTATGGCCCTGCGCGTTACCGTTCGAGGATTTACCGATGAAGTTCGAAGGCACCCAGTCTTACGTCGCCACCGACGACCTCAAGCTCGCGGTCAATGCCGCCATCACCCTGGAGCGCCCGTTGCTGGTCAAAGGTGAGCCGGGTACCGGTAAAACCATGCTGGCCGAACAACTGGCCGAATCCTTTGGCGCGCGCCTGATCACCTGGCACATCAAGTCCACCACCAAGGCCCACCAGGGCCTGTACGAGTACGACGCCGTCAGCCGCCTGCGCGATTCGCAGCTGGACAGCGACAAAGTCCACGACGTGCGCAACTACATCAAGAAGGGCAAGCTGTGGGAAGCCTTTGAGTCGGAGGATCGGGTCATCCTGCTGATCGACGAGATCGACAAAGCCGACATCGAATTCCCCAACGACCTACTGCAAGAACTCGACAAAATGGAGTTCTACGTTTACGAGACCGACGAGACGATCAAGGCGAAAAAACGCCCGATCATCATCATCACCTCGAACAACGAGAAAGAACTGCCGGACGCCTTCCTGCGCCGCTGCTTCTTCCACTACATCGCCTTCCCGGATCGCGCGACCCTGCAGAAAATCGTCGACGTGCACTACCCCAACATCAAGAAGGATCTGGTCGCCGAAGCGTTGGACGTGTTCTTCGACGTACGCAAAGTACCGGGCCTGAAAAAGAAGCCGTCCACCAGCGAGCTGGTCGACTGGCTAAAACTGCTGATGGCCGACAACATCGGCGAAGCCGTGCTGCGTGAACGCGACCCCACCAAGGCCATTCCGCCATTGGCCGGTGCCTTGGTGAAAAACGAGCAGGATGTACAACTGCTTGAGCGCCTGGCCTTTATGAGCCGTCGCGCTTCGCGTTGATCTATAGCCGATCGGAGGGCGTTGTCATGCACAGCGGCAGTTGCCTTTGCGCGACGGTGAAATACCGCATCGACGCCCCTATCGAGTCGGCGACTCATTGCCATTGTGCGATGTGCCGCAAAGCCCATGGTGCGGCATTTGCCACTTACGGCAACGTGCGGCGCAAGGATTTCCACTTCACCCAAGGTGGGGAGTCACTGGGCATCTACCAGTCCTCGCCGGGAGTGACGCGGACTTTTTGCAAGCACTGTGGCTCGACCCTGCAGTGGTACAGCGAACAGCCCCACCCGAACTGGCTGTCAGTCGCGCTGGGCACGCTGGATACGCCAGTGGGTGAAATCGCGCAGAAGCATATTTTTCCGGAATCGAAAGCCGACTGGTACGCCATCAATGATGGCCTGCCATTGGAGCGGCGCTCCTAGCGCCACAGGCAGATAAAATCACGAGGATGCAGCCATGCTGCTCAACCTATTCAATGAAATGCGCGCCGCCAAGGTGCCGGTGTCGGTACGTGAGCTACTCGACCTGATCAACGCGTTGAAGCACAACGTGGTGTTCGCCGATATGGACGAGTTCTACTTCCTCTCGCGCACCATCTTGGTCAAGGACGAGCGGCACTTCGACAAGTTCGACCGTGCGTTCGGGGCCTACTTCAAGGGCCTGGAAAACCTTAATCAGCACATCGAGGCACTGATCCCCGATGAGTGGCTGCGCAAAGAATTCGAGCGTTCGCTGACCGATGAGGAGCGCGCCAAGATCGAATCCCTCGGCGGCCTGGACAAGCTGATCGAAGAGTTCAAGAAGCGCCTCGAGGAGCAGAAAGAACGCCACGAAGGCGGCAACAAGTGGATCGGCACCGGCGGTACCAGCCCTTTTGGCTCCGGCGGTTTCAACCCGGAAGGCATCCGCGTGGGTGATGCGGGCAAACGTCAGGGTAAGGCGGTCAAGGTCTGGGATCAGCGCGAGTATAAAAACCTCGATGATCAGGTCGAGCTGGGCACGCGCAATATCAAGGTAGCCCTGCGACGCCTGCGCAAGTTCGCCCGCCAGGGCGCCGAGGATGAGCTTGATCTCGGCGGCACCATCGACCACACGGCCAAAGACGGCGGTCTGCTGAATATCCAGATGCGCCCAGAGCGCCGTAACGCGGTGAAACTGCTGATCCTGTTCGATATCGGCGGCTCGATGGACGCCCACGTTAAGGTCTGCGAAGAGCTGTTCAGCGCCTGCAAGACCGAGTTCAAGCATATGGAGTACTTCTACTTCCATAACTGCGTGTACGAGTCGGTGTGGAAGAACAACCTACGTCGCACCTCCGAGCGTTTTTCCACGCAGGATCTGCTGCACAAATACGGCGCGGACTACAAAGTGGTGTTCGTTGGTGATGCGGCCATGGCGCCCTACGAGATCACCCAGGCCGGCGGCAGTGTCGAGCACTGGAACGAGGAGCCGGGCTATGTCTGGATCAAGCGCTTTATGGAGAAATACAAGAAGCTTATCTGGATCAACCCCTACCCCAAGGACACCTGGGGCTACACCGCTTCGACCAACATCATGCGCGAGCTGTTGGAAGATCAAATGTACCCGCTGACCTTGCAGGGTCTGGAAGACGGAATGAAGTTTCTTTCCAAATAGTGAACCCGCCCCGGACCGGGGCGGGCTTATGCAACAACTTTACTTCTTGCCGGTCAGGCGCTTGGTCAACCAGCCGAACAGCAGTACCGGCACTAGCCAGAATTTTTTCAGCAACAGCAGGATGGTGGCGAACAGGCCAGCTTTAGCCGCCAGTTTGCCGGCGATCAACGCACCGATGCCGTAGGCTGCTACTTGGTCGATATCCGGATCGAAGTCGGCGTAGCGGCTGCCGCCGTTGAATTCGGTCATCGCCAACACCGCCGGCACGTTCTCTTGGATCTCCGGCAGTTGGTCCATATTGGCGATGAAGTTCAATACCAACACACCTTTGCGGCCCAATACGCGGATGTTGTAGTTCAGGGTATTAACGTCGCTGTCACCGAAACGCAGCTCCTTGGCCCAATGTAGTTTCTTGCCTTGGGCATCGTAGTGCGGCTGTGCAGCCCAGCCCAACAATTCAATCGACTCGTAGCCATTCTCGGCGCGCCAAACGTTGCTCTCGACCGTCTCTTGCTGCAGTTGCTCGAGCATCTCGTCGTAATCGATATCGGCTGCGTCTTCGTCGGAGACGAAACCGCTTTCTTCGAATTCGACGGTCACCGCCCAGGATTCATCCGCCAGTGGCGAAATGCCGGCCGGCAGAATCATTCCCAGTGGCAGCTCATCAGTCGGCGGGTTACCCCAGGCGTCGACCAATACCCGGTTGGCATCCTCGCGATCGAGGAACACCAGGTTTTCCGGCAGATTCAGGCTCGCCAGGTTGTCGCCCAGTACCACCTTGCCGGTTTGAAAGTTCAGGCTTGCGAGAAATTCCTCTTCGCTCATACCCTGCTCTTCCTGTTCCTCTACCAGCTCTTCTTGTACTTGCTCTTCTTGCTGTTGCTCTGCCATCGACTCGGCCGGAGCCGCAGATCCAGCTTGCGGCTCGGTTGATTCGGCGTGGGCAAACGGCAGGGAAACAGCCAACATAGCTGCAAGGATCAGATCCTTGATCAACATAAAACACTCCATTAACAACGAAATAATTGAAGGCACAACGCTATCACGCGGAGATAGAGCTGCCGGCTGTTTCTTGACGCTTTTTGAAACATTTTCACAAACTTGCTGATCGCTTCTCGATTGGCAGCGTGGTGATCGCAAGCCCTGCCAGCAGAAGCGCCGAATACGCCATATAGATCCAGCGACAGCAACGAGCCCTCGTACCGAGGCACCAATCACCATGGCGAAGCGGTACTGCGCGAGCGCGATCAGACCAAGGGCATCCCGCCGCTGGCAGGCACTTTGTGAAGAACGAGCAAGGGGCGCTTTAACTGGGACTGGTATCGCTGCCAGTCAGACAGTCGACCAGTGCTGCGGCAAACCCCGACAACAGCTCACGTTTGCGCACACAGACCTTCAAATCACGTTGCGCCCAGGGTTCTTCCAGCTCAATCACCACCAGCTGCGCCCCAGCTGTTACCGCACTGCGCGGCACCAGGCCGATGCCAACGCCTGCGCTGACCATGCGGCACACCGCCTCGAAGCTACGTACCTGAATCCGCACTTCTAGGTGCCTGCCCAGGGCTGCGGCGGCATTCATGGTAAAGGTGTGGATCGCCGAGCCGGAATGCAGCATCACAAAGGGGTAATCCAGCACCTGGGCAAACAGGCTGCTGCCACTCGCCGCAAGCGGATGATCGGCTGGTGCAATCAGCACCAGCCGGTCGGCCCGGTACGGAATCAGTTCGACCTCAACACCCTCAATCGAGCTGGCCACCACACCGACTTCCACTTCGCCCCGTGCCACGGCCATCAGCACGTTCGGGCTGGTGTGTTCTTCCAGGGAAATACTGACTTGCGGATGGCGCTGCAAAAAGGTCGAAAGGCTGTCGGGCAAAAAGGTATGGGTGGCATGCGTGTTGGCCCACAGGCTGACGTGGCCACGCACGCCTTTGGCATAGGGCGTAAGGTCGGCATGCATCTGCTCGAGCTGGGCAAACACCTGGCGTGCATGGCGTAGTAACGCCTCGCCGGCACGGGTCAGGCTGACCCCACGCGGCTCACGCAGCAGCAGCGGCGTGCCGATCGACTCTTCCAGCACGCGCATGCGGTGGCTGGCCGAAGACGCCGCCAGATGCACGCGCTCGGCACCTCGGGTTAAATTCTTCGCTTCGGCAATCGCGACAAACAGGCGCAGATCAATCAGGTCATAGTGCATAGCGTTAGTTAAATCCGAACGATCACTTATGGAAAAGCCAATTCCATCGCGACTCTATACCCCGCATCATTCGGCGCAGCACAACTCTTTAGGGATTTACCCACATGCCATGGAAAACCTGGTCAGCCGAACGCGTCGGCATCGCACTGGCGGTGCTCGCCGCATTCGGTTTCTCGTTCAAGGCGATTTTCGTCAAATTGGCCTACGCCGCCACACCAGTAGACGCGGTTACTCTGCTAGCACTGCGCATGAGCTTTGCCCTGCCCATCGCGCTGTGGGCCACCCTCTGGCTATGCCGCGCAGCGCCGCCGCTCACACGCAGGGACTGGGGCATGCTGATTGCGCTGGGCCTGCTCGGTTACTACGGCGCCAGCATTCTGGATTTTATTGGCCTGCAGTACATTTCGGCGGCGCTGGAACGCTTGATTCTGTTTATCTACCCGACCATGACCGTTTTGATCGGTGTGCTGTTTATGGGCAAGCATCTGGAGAAACGCCAGGTGGCAGCGTTGCTGCTGTCCTACGCTGGCATCGGCCTGGCCTTCGCCCACGATCTGCAGGTGGCGGAAGACCTGCACACCGTGCTGATCGGCGCTGCCTTCGTGTTCGGCTCTGCGCTGTGCTATTCCCTGTATAGCTCCGGAGCTGAGGTGGCGATTCACCGGTTGGGCACCATTCGTTTTGCTGCCCTGGCGATTATCGTTTCCACGTTTGCCACGCAGATTCACTTCCTCGCCACTCAACCGTTTTCCGCACTGCAACAACCAGTCGAGGTGTATGCGTACAGCGCGGCGATGGCGATTTTCTCCACGGTGCTGCCGATCTTCTGGCAATCCGCCGCGTTGCGCCTGATTGGCTCGGCGCGCACCGTGCTGATTGGCACACTGGGGCCGATCCTGACGATTGTCTTCGCCTGGATGCTGCTATCAGAGCCGGTTTCGTTTGCCCAACTGGCAGGTGCCGCACTGGTTCTTGCGGGGGTGTTGCTGGTGTCGCGGCGTAAAAAACTACCGACTCTGCCGACTGTTACCGAGGCCACCTGCGCTCAAGACAGCAAGCCGGCTTAGGACGCAAATCAGCAGAAACACCAAGGGCTCTTGCGAGCCCTTGTGTGATTCAACTTAGCGCCAGTGCCGCTGCTGCACTTTCTGGCTGCGGCCCGCACCAAACAGCATGCCGATCAGCAGCGCCAGGCTTTCCAGCAACCAGGCTAGCAACATGGCGCAAGCAATGCCCCAGGCGATGGCTTCGGGGGCCAGCAGCACCTGGTAGCGGTAGGCGGCGAAGGTTTCTTCCATTAATTCATGGTCGGCGGCGGTAGCCAGATGCCAGACCTGGCCATACCAGGGTCCTTGCATGGCCCTGGACTCGCGTTCAAGGAATGCCGAGCGCTCGACCAGCGTACCCAGGCTCTGCGCGTCGCTGCGCATTACCGGATCGGCGCTGGCCTGGTAATGGCCGACCAAGGCCACTAGATCGCCTTTGAAAAAGCGCGTTGCGGTTTCCCGAAAGCCTTTGAGCCCTTGCTCCGACTCAATGCGATGGGCTTCGACGCGTTTGCTGTAGTCATCGATAAAACCCGGCACCTGCACCCCAACCAGTAACCCCAGGGCAAACAAGGCCAACCGCAGATAGCTTCTAAACATGTCCCCTCCCCCAATTCAGTCCGTCATGCCTTGCGCCACGCATTCACCGCCGCGCCACAATCGCCACTCACCCGGCTGGTACAGCGTCCAGCTCTCGTTATCGGTCAACGGCTCGGTCGCCAAAACGCTGACCACGTCATTGGGCGTGGTTTCCGCCTGGAAATCCACCTGCATATCAGCATCTTTCAAATGCGCCGGGCCAAACGGCGCGCGCCGAGTGATATGCGCCAGCTTGCTGCTGCAGAAGCTGAACAGCCAGTCGCCATCGCTAAGCAGGCAGTTGAATACACCTTGCTGGCGATAGCCAGCGCAAGCACTAACCAGAGTAGGCAGCAACTGCTCCACCGCCACCGGCTCGGGAAAAGCCTGACGCAGGCGATTGAGCAAATCACAGAAGGCCGCTTCGCTGTCGGTATCACCAATCGGCCGGTAGTTATTCTGTTGCGGGGCGAAATCGGCCAGTTGACCGTTATGCGCAAAACACCAGTTACGCCCCCACATCTCGCGGACGAAGGGATGGGTATTGGCCAGGCAGACGCGGCCGACATTAGCCTGGCGGATGTGGCCAATCACCACTTCGCTCTTGATTGGGTAGCGCTGTACCAGCTGCGCCACTTCCGACTCGCTGCTGGCGCGCGGGTCCTGAAACAAGCGCAGGCCTCGCCCCTCATAAAAGCCGATGCCCCAGCCATCACGGTGCGGGCCGGTACGCCCGCCGCGCTGCATCAGGCCGGTAAAGCTGAAGACGATATCGGTCGGCACATTGGCGCTCATGCCCAGCAACTCACACATTGCGTAATGCCTCGCGCAGCTGCTGCGCCTCAATCGCCAGACGCGCCTCAATGCGTTTGCGCGCCAAGGGCAGAAAACGCGTCAGGGCACGCCACAACAGCTGCATGACATCGCCGCTGCGCCGTGGAATAAGGTGTAGATGCAGGTGCGGCACATGCTGATTGGAGGTCGGCCCATCGTTGATCAAAAAATTGATGCCCTGCTCGCCATAACCGGCCGCGCGCAAGGCGGCAGTCATGCGCTGCGCCAGCGGCAGCAACTGCTCACTGGCTGCAGCGGATAGGTCTTTGAGAAAAGGCGCGTGCTCGCGGCTGACAATCAGTACATGGGCCGGACGTAAGGGGAAGATATCCAGCAAGACGATAAAGTGTTCGTCCTCATAAATACGCTCGGCAGGCAATTGCTCAGCGGCAATTGCACAGAACACACACTCCATAACCCCCTCCTTAGTCAGTGAGGGGCCATGCTGAACGGCTGTGTGCTTTGGCGCAAGGGCAGCGACGTTAGGCGCCGCTGCGGCTTACAAACGGGGCTCAACTCGCAGGCGGCGGTCGCCGCGGGCATCGTAACGGGTGTCGCCGAAATCCTGCTCATCGCGCGCCATCATCTCGCGCAAGGTCGGCTCGTCATCAGCAACCGGCGCAGGCCCTTTGCGGCCCTGCCACCA
>JAHJXZ010000171.1 GCA_018827205.1 Gammaproteobacteria bacterium
ATGGTCATGCGAGAATGCGCGTCCTTTTTCCATCCTTTCTTTATGGTTAACCAAGCGCAATGACCGCACAACTGATCGATGGCAAAGCAATTGCCGCCAGCCTGCGCCAGCAGATCGCCCAACGTGTCGCCGAACGACGCCAGCAAGGCCTGCGCGCACCCGGGCTGGCAGTGATTCTCGTCGGCAGCGACCCTGCGTCTCAGGTCTACGTTTCGCACAAACGCAAAGACTGCGAAGAAGTTGGCTTCGTCTCACAAGCCTATGACCTGCCAGCCACTACTGGGCAGGACGAGCTGATGGCATTGATCGACCGCCTGAATGACGAGCCGAGCATCGACGGCATTCTGGTACAACTGCCGCTGCCGGAACATCTTGACGCTTCTTTATTGCTAGAGCGCATCCGCCCGGATAAAGACGTTGATGGCTTCCACCCCTACAACATTGGCCGCCTGGCCCAGCGCATGCCATTGCTGCGCCCCTGCACTCCGAAAGGCATCATGACCCTACTGCAAAGCACGGGTGTTGACCTGTATGGCATGCACGCAGTGGTAGTTGGCGCGTCGAATATCGTCGGCCGACCAATGGCAATGGAGCTGCTGCTGGCCGGCTGCACCGTTACTGTCACCCACCGTTTTACCAAAGACCTACCGATGCATGTCGGCCAGGCCGATATCGTCGTAGTCGCGGCCGGCAAGCCTGGCCTGGTGCATGGCGAGTGGGTCAAGCCCGGCGCCATCGTCATTGACGTTGGCATCAACCGCCAGGTCGACGGTAAATTGATTGGTGACGTGGTGTATGAAACCGCCCTGCCCCGAGCAGGCTGGATTACCCCAGTGCCAGGCGGCGTTGGCCCAATGACCCGCGCCTGCCTGCTGGAAAACACCCTGCATGCCGCCGAGCATCTGCACGACTGAGCTCAGCGCTGACAGAAATAAAAAACGGCACCTGTAGGTGCCGTTTTTTTATGCCAAGCTCAATCCACTACGTTTAGTCGCGGGCTTGTTCCCAGGACTTCAGCAGCTCGTTGTAGTTGATGGTTTCACCCTGAGGCTTCTCGTTGGCCAGCTTGGGCTTCGGTGCACCCGGCTGATCCAGCCAGTATTGCGGATCACGTGGTTCATTGAGTTTCGGGCCACACTCACCGAGCACACCCGAACGCTCCAGACGAGCCATCATGGTGTCCTGTGCAGCAGCAAGACCATCCAGCGCCTCTTGCGGTGTTTTATCACCGCTGGCTGCTTCAGCAATAAACTGCCACCACAACTGAGCCAGGCGCGGGTAGTCCGGCACATTGGTACCGGTTGGAGTCCACTGCACGCGAGCAGGGCTGCGATAGAACTCCACCAGGCCGCCCAGTTTCGGCGCGACGTCGGTCATGGCTTGCGAGTTGATATCCGACTCACGAATCGGCGTCAGGCCAACCAGAGTCTTCTTCAGCGAAACGGTTTTTGAGGTAACAAACTGCGCATACAGCCAGGCTGCCAGGCGCTGTTTCTCTGGGGTGGACTTGAGGAAGGTCCAGGAACCAGTGTCCTGATAACCCAGCTTCATGCCCTCTTCCCAATACGGGCCTTTAGGCGACGGCGCCATACGCCATTTCGGCGTGCCATCTTCGTTGACCACTGGCAAACCAGCTTTGGTCATGTCGGCAGTGAAGGCGGTGTACCAGAAAATCTGCTGAGCAATGCTGCCCTGTGCTGGAACCGGACCAGACTCAGAGAAGGTCATGCCCTGCGCTTCTGGCGGCGCGTATTTGCGCATCCAATCGACATATTTGGTGGTGGCATATACAGCCGCTGGGCCGTTGGTATCGCCGCCACGGGAGACACTGGAACCCACAGGGCGACAGCCGTCGACCCGGATACCCCACTCATCCACCGGTAAACCATTGGGCAAGCCCTTGTCGCCGCCACCGGCCATGGAGAACCAGGCATCGGTGAAGCGCCAGCCCAGGGATGGGTCTTTCTTGCCGTAATCCATATGGCCGTAGATGCGCTGGCCATCGATTTCCTTGACCTTCTCGGAGAAGAATTCGGCGATGTCTTCATAGGCCGACCAGTTAACCGGCACGCCCAACTCATAGCCGTAAATTTCTTTGAACTTGGCCTTCAGTTCCGGGCGCTCGAACCAGTCGGCGCGGAACCAATAGAGGTTGGCGAATTGCTGGTCGGGCAGCTGATACAGCTTGCCATCAGGCCCGGTCGTAAACGACAGACCAATAAAGTCTTCGAGATCCAGGGTCGGCGATGTTACCGCCTTGCCCTCGCCCTCCATCATGTCGCTGATTGCCACCGCCTTACCGTAGCGAAAATGCGTGCCAATCAGGTCCGAGTCGTTGATATAGCCGTCATAGATGTTCTTGTCCGACTGCATCTGGGTTTGCAGTTTTTCGACTACATCGCCTTCCTGCATCAGGTCATGCTTGAGATTGATGCCGGTGATTTCACTAAAGGCCTTGGCCAGGACCTTGGACTCATATTCATGAGTGGCAATGGTTTCCGAAGCCACACTGATGCTCATGCCACGGAACGGCTCGGCCGCTTTGATAAACCACTGCAATTCAGCCAGCTGCTGCTCAGGTGTCAGGGTCGAGGGGTTGAACTCCTCACCGATCCACTTCTTTGCCGCTTCTTCGTAGGCATCAGCCCAGGCTGCGCCGCTCAAGCCGGACAACGTCAGCAGGGCAGCCAGCGCCATGCTATGTCGAGTTTTGTTGTTATTGTCGAACATAGAGACCTCCATCTCAGGGTTTGGAATGAGGCAAACGGGTCATGGCCGCGCCCAACAAGCTGGCGCAGCCAAGGCAGCCCGAATTAGCCCCAACGCATCACTGCAAACAACCAGAACAGGGACAGCACCGAGGCTATCCAGACACTCCAATCGGTCGCGCCCACCACCAGCAGGTGCAGGTAGGCACTTCCAAGCAGACCGATAAACAACCGATCACCACGCGTGGTGCTGATCGGCAACAAGCCTTTGCGCTCGATACAGGGCGAACGCAGTTCCCAGATCGTCATGCCGACCAGCAGCATGCCGATAAAACCGAAAAACAACGCCGTCGGCAGAGTCCAGGCCATCCAATCCATAGTCGCTGCTCCTATACCCGGCCCAAGGCAAAGCCCTTGGCCACATGGTTACGGACAAACCAGATCACCAGCATGCCCGGCAATATGGTCAACACACCCGCCGCCGCGAGCACACCCCAATCGATCCCTGACGCTGACACGGTGCGGGTCATCACAGCGGCAATCGGCTTGGCATCCACCGAGGTCAGGGTGCGCGCCAGCAGAAGCTCGACCCAGGAAAACATGAAGCAGAAGAACGCGGTGACGCCGATGCCCGACCCGATCAGCGGGATAAAAATCTTCACGAAGAATTTTGGAAAACTGTAGCCGTCGATATAGGCAGTTTCGTCGATCTCCTTCGGCACTCCAGACATAAATCCTTCAAGAATCCACACCGCCAGCGGCACGTTGAACAGGCAGTGCGCCAGCGCCACGGCGATATGCGTATCGAACAGGCCGATCGACGAGTACAGCTGAAAGAACGGCAGCAGAAACACCGCTGGTGGCGCCATGCGGTTAGTCAGCAGCCAGAAGAACAGATGCTTGTCACCGAGAAAACGGTAGCGCGAAAACGCATAGGCCGCCGGCAATGCCACCGTCAGCGAGATCATCGTGTTCAGACACACGTAATACAGCGAGTTGAGATAGCCCTCGTACCAGCTCGGGTCGGTGAAGATCACCTTGTAGTTTTCCAGGGTGAACGCATGCGGCCAGAGCGTCAGGCCACCGAGTATCTCGGTATTGCTCTTGAACGACATGTTCAGCAGCCAGTAGATCGGCACCAGCAGGAACAGGACATACAGCCCCAGTACCACCTTCTTGCGTAGGGTCATGGTCGGCCTCAGCGAGTCTTATCGTTGTGGGTCATGGCGGTGTAGAACAGCCAGGACACCAACAGGATGATCAGGAAGTACACCAGCGAAAACGCCGCCGCTGGGCCCAGGTCGAACTGGCCGATGGCCATTTGCGTCAGGGTCTGACTGAGGAAAGTAGTGGCGTTGCCCGGCCCGCCGCCAGTGAGCACAAAGGGCTCGGTGTAGATCATGAAGCTGTCCATAAAACGCAGCATCACCGCGATCAGCAGCACGCTCTTCAGCTTGGGCAGCTGGATATGGCGAAACACCGCCCAGTCAGATGCACGGTCGATACGCGCGGCCTGGTAATACACATCAGGAATGGCGCGCAGGCCCGAATAGCACAGCAATGCCACCAATGAGGTCCAGTGCCAGACGTCCATGATCAGCACAGTGACCCAGGCGTCGCTGGTATTGGAGGCATAGTTGTAGCTGATGCCTAGGCTATTCAGGGTCCAGCCAAGCAGGCCAATGTCGGCACGGCCAAATATCTGCCAGATGGTGCCAACCACGTTCCACGGAATCAGCAGCGGAATCGCCAGCACGATCAATACCAGCGAGGCCATGCGACCCTTGGTCGGCATGCACAGGGCGATGGCAATCCCTAAAGGAATTTCGATCAGCAGTACACACGCGGAGAAGATGAACTGGCGTAGCAGAGAATCATGCAGGCGTGTGTCCTGTAGTACCTGCTTGTACCAATCGACCCCGACGAAATAACGGGTGGAGTGGTCGAAGATGTCCTGCACCGAGTAATTGACCACCGTCATCATCGGCACGATGGCGCTGAACGCCACCAGCAGAAATACCGGCAGCACCAGCCACCAGGCCTTGTTGTTTTGCACCTTCATGGCTGCACCTCCTGCGCTTGCGCCTCAACCAGAAAATCATCGGCGTAAAGCATCAACCACTGTGCCGGGAAGCTCAGGTATACCTGTTGCTGCGGCACTGGCTGATCTTCCTGCAGGCGCACCTTGAGTGAATGACCATCGAGCTTGAGGGTAAGAATTTTATAGGTGCCGAGGTCTTCGACATGCACCACCTCGCCACACAGCGCATCTTCGTTTGGGCCATCCCAAACGTGGACAAACTCCGGGCGGATACCGATTTTCAGCTTGGCCCCAGGTAGCTCGGCAAGGCGCCGATTGAGCGCTGCCGATAGCGGCAGCACGGTGTTGTTGAAGCGCACACCGCCGGCATAAGGCAGCACATCGATCAGGTTCATCCCCGGGCTACCAATGAAGTAGCCGACAAAGGTATGGCTGGGGCGCTCGAACAACTCACGCGGCGTGCCGAACTGGACAATCTGACCGCCATACATCACCGCGATCTTGTCGGCGAAGGTCGAGGCTTCGAGCTGGTCGTGGGTGACGTAGACCATGGTGATATTGAACTGCTCGTGAATCTGCTTGAGCTTGCGCCGTAGCTTCCACTTGAGATGCGGATCGATCACCGTCAATGGCTCGTCGAACAGGATCGCCGAGACATCATCGCGCACTAGGCCGCGACCCATGGAAACCTTCTGCTTTTCGTCGGCAGTCAGGTTGCTGGCGCGCTTATGCAGCAACGGGTGCAGCTCCAGTACCTCGGCAATTTCGTTGACCTTGGTGAGGATTTTCGCCTCATTCATGCCCTGATTTCGCAAGGGGAAGGCCAGGTTGTCGAACACCGTCATGGTGTCGTAGACCACCGGAAACTGGAAAACCTGGGCGATATTGCGCTGCTCGGGCGGCAACGCGTTGACCACCTTGCCATCAAACTGCACTTCGCCGTGCGAAGGGCTGAGCAGTCCGGAAATGATGTTCAGCAGGGTCGACTTGCCGCAGCCGGATGGCCCCAGCAGCGCATAGGCGCCGCCCTGCTCCCACACATGATTCATCTCGCGAATGGCGTAATCAGCCGCACCAGCAGGAGCGCGACTATAACTGTGGGCCAGATTGAGCAAACGGATCTCGGCCATCAGGCAACCCTCCCCAGACGCCGGCTTGGCGCCTGAATCAGCTGCCCATCCGCAGAAAAGACAAACAATTTATGGGTCGGGATATAAATAAGAATCGAGCTATCCACGTCGTATTCATGCACCCCAGGCAGATGCAGCACCAGCACGAACTGCTCGTTGCGCACATGCAGGAAGGTTTCCGAACCGCTGATCTCGGCCAGTTCGACCGTCACCGCCAGTTCCAGATCATCGTCGTTGGACGGCACTAGACCGATATGACTGGGACGTACGCCGAAACGATATTCACCTTCGGCGATGCCTTGCAGATCCGGGTTAAGGGGAAAATGCACAGTATCGGCAAAACTCACTTCAGTACCGCTGACGCGGCCTGGCATCAAGTTGATCGCCGGCTCCGAAAACAGCTCTGCCGCTAACACCTGCTGTGGGCGGTGATAGACCTCAGCGGTCTTGCCGCTCTGCACCACTCGCCCCTCATGCAGGATGGTGGTGGTGCCGCCCAGGGCCAGGGCTTCGTTGGGTTCGGTGGTGGCATAGATAGCGATGGTGTGGCGGGCCTGGAATAGCTCGCGCATCTCTTGGCGCAGCTCTTCGCGCAATTTGTAGTCAAGGTTGACCAGCGGCTCATCGAAAAGAATCAAGGAAGCGTCCTTGACCAGCGCCCGCGCCATAGCCGTGCGCTGCTGCTGGCCACCGGACAACTCCAGCGGGTAGCGCTTTAGCAAACCATCAATACGCAGCATCTGCGCCGTGGCATGCACTTTTTCTTCAATCAGCGCCTTGCTCACACCGGCCTGGCGCAGCGGCGAGGCGATGTTCTCGAACACCGTCAGGGTCGGGTAATTGATGAACTGCTGATAAACCATCGACACGTTGCGCTGACGCACCGGCACTTGGGTCATATCGGCGCCATTCATCAGGATGCGCCCGCTAGTGGGCTTATCCAGACCGGCCATCAGGCGCATCAAACTGGTCTTGCCGGATAGCGTGCGCCCCAGCAGCACATTGAAGGAGCCGGGTTCGAAGCTCAGGCAGGCATCGTCGATATACAACTGGTGATCAACGATACGCGTGACATGCTCCAGGGTAAGTGACATGGGCCGTCCTTTTTCTTGTTATCTACACAGTAACAAGGCGAGTTCCGTGCCAACCCCTTTAAACAAATGTAAGTTATTGATTTAAAACATCTACGCTTGCGCGCTGGCAATCACAGGTGACAACACTGAACACTTTTGAACAGTGCACAGTGAACAACTGAACAGTCATAGCGTTGACATTGAACAGCCTTCGGCGACACTGCAGGGGCCCGGCGCAGACCGTGGCCCATAACAACAAAAAACCGCGCGAGATACCTGTCATGGCTGACGCTGTCACTGCCCTGCCCCACGAGACCATCATCCAGGACTCCTGGACCCGCTGCCGTGACTACGGCCTGACCCACCAGAGCACCCCGATCTTCAGCCAGCCCGAACGCGGCGAAGTCAGCGCATTGCTGGAAAGCCAGCACGCCCTGGTGCACACCACCCACAAGGAAGTGCTGCCCTACTACGGCACCATCCTGGCCAACTCCAATTGCCTGATCATGCTGGCCGATCACCACGGCCAGGTGCTGCAATCCTGGGGCGACCAGCGCTTTATCGAGCCCTGCCGCGCCGCCGGCTTTGTCGCCGGGGCCACCTGGTTGGAGCGCTATACCGGTACTAATGCCATTGGCACCGCCCTAAGCTGCGCCCAGGCAGTTCATATTCAGCACGATGAGCACTTTCTCAAAGCCAACCGCTTTATGACCGGCTCAGCCTCGCCGATTTTTGATGAGCAAAGGCAGATGGTCGCGGTGCTGGATGTTTCCAGTGACAGCTACCTGCCGCCCTCGCACACCCTGGGCATGGTCAAAATGATGAGTCAGTCGGTGGAAAACCGCTTGATTCTCAACCTGTTTCAGCAGCGTTACTTCCAACTGAGCTTTAACACCAGCCTGGATAACCTGAGCAGCCCCTGGGCCGGGCTGCTGATTTTCGATGACCAAGGCCAGGTGGTATCCGCCAATCGTCGTGCCGACAGCCTGCTGGGCGTGGGCCTGGCCCAGGTGAATATCGAAAGTCTGTTCGACGTACCGCTGCAGCAACTGCTTAACCAACCCGAGTCGCTACCGTTCAACCTGCGCGCCAGCGGGCGCTTTCGCTTCCACGCGCAGATCAAACGCCCGCAACAACCTTCACCCATTCAGGCTCGCGACTTTCGCCAAACCCAGCCGCCTGCCAACGCCAACAGCAACCCGTTCACCCTGTCCTCACTCAATTTGGGTGATCCGCGTGTTGATAAAGCCGTACGCCAGGCCGAGCGCCTACTGGAAAAAAACATCCCGATTCTGGTGCATGGTGAAACCGGCGTCGGCAAAGAAGTCTTCGTCAAAGCCCTGCACCACGCCAGCTCGCGCGCCAGCCAGGCGTTTATTGCGGTTAACTGCGCGGCCATTCCGGCTGAACTAGTGGAGTCCGAACTATTCGGCTATGAAAAAGGCGCGTTTACCGGGGCCAATCAAAAAGGCAGCATCGGACTGATCCGCAAGGCCGATAAAGGTACGCTGTTTCTCGACGAAGTCGGCGATATGCCGCTACGGGTGCAGGCCCGCCTGCTGCGGGTATTGCAGGAACGCTGCGTACAGCCGCTGGGCAGCAGTGAACTGTACCCGGTGGATATCCGCCTGATCTCCGCCACCAACCGCCCACTGCGCCAGGATGTGGAAGGCGGGCTATTCCGCCAGGACCTCTACTACCGCATCAGCGGCCTTAACCTGGAATTGCCGCCGCTGCGCGAACGCACCGACAAGGCCGCGATGGTTAAGCGCATCTGGGACCACCACCGCGAGCCGCAGCAATGGGCTGGGCTAAGCCAGGAAGTGCTGAGCCTATTCGAGCGCCACCCCTGGCCCGGTAACCTGCGCCAATTGAGCAGCGTCCTGCAGATCGCCTTAGCCATGGCAGAGGATCAGCAGATCCGCCCGGAACATTTGCCTGATGATTTCTTTGCCGATTTACAACCCGCGGCTGCGCAAACGCCCTCCCTCCAGCCATCTCCACAACCACTGGCCAGCACCAGCACGGATGATCTGGCCAGCCAATACCAGGCCTGCGGCGGCAATATCTCGCACCTGGCGCGTAGCCTCGGGGTTAGCCGCAATACACTGTACAAACGACTGCGAGAAACTGGCCTGACGACGCGCTAGAACGCGCCGCAACAGCTGTAAACCTTGGCCTTAGTCAGCTTTCTTAACCAGTCATGGACTTATACGACCCAGGCAGGGTCGAAACCTGTAGCTCGTCAATTACAGGTTCCCACTGCGAGCGCAGCCGCATAGACTCCGCGCCCCTTGATCTCCCGCGCATCTGCCCTGCCATCCTTACCCTCGCGAGCCAAAGCCTAATGCGTTACCCCGCAACTGCAACAAACGCTTTTTCGCGAATCGCGCAATTGACCTACGCCTTAATCAGCATGATGTTGCTGAGCGCCTGCACCAGCATTGCACCGCCACCACCAAACCCCGAGATTGAGCCGATACGCTTTCTCCTGAGTTTCGATGACGGTCCAAGCGCCAGCGCCGGCGATAACCCAACTGAGCAAATCCTCGACACCCTGGCAGACAACCCAGTCCAACCCGGGATCAAGGCACTGTTCTTTGTCCAGACCCGCGCCGCAGGGGCCGGTGGCAGCGTCCTGGGACAGGCATTGCTGCGCCGCCAGCAACGAGAGGGCCACTTACTGGGCTTTCACACCGCCACCCCAGGCCATGCCAACCACCGCTTTCTCAGCCCGGAAGCTCTGGATCAGTCGCTGAGCGACGGTGTTGCTGACCTGACCGCCATCAGCGGCTCGGCACCACGCCTGGTGAGGCCACCCTTCTGGAATTACGACGAACGCACGTTCGCCGCCTACCAAACGCATGGCCTGCGCTTGCTGCTGACCGACCTGAGCGCCAATGACGGCAAGACCTGGGGCATCAATGGCAGCCTGCGCCGGCGCAGCAACCTGCGTGACCAACTGGCGCTGGCCGCGCAGCAGATCAGCGTCGGCGCTTTGCCAGCGGTAGACGGGGTTATTCCGGTAGTCGTGACCTTCCATGACCTCAACCCCTACACCGCGCGACATATGCAGGAATACCTGCAGATCCTTATGGATGTGGCCAAAGACGTTGGCCTAGCCACAGATAAGCAACCGTTCTACAGCAACCGCGAGGCCCTGCAACGTGCGGCCCTCAGGCGCGCACTTGGCGATCCACTGCAATACGCTCGCCTGCCGGGAATATGGAACTGGCTGTGGAACTAAGCCCTGCGGCCTAACAGTGACACGTGACCGCTATAAGTCTGCTCACACTCTCACGCGCGCAGGTCAAACAAGGCCAAGGCTGGCGAGCACCGCGTTAGCCCTTACACAACGCGCCCTTAAGTAGCCTCAGGTACTCCGGGCTTTGCGATAACGAGTTATGCCCCGCCGCCGGAATAACCTTGAGCGCAGCCACACCCGTGGCGAAATGGCTGAAAAGCGCGTCGGTGCTGGCGCGCGGGATGACCTGATCCTGCTCCGCCGCGATCAACAGCGTTGGCACATGAATCTGTTGGGCATACTTCCAGGACTCGAATTTATCCTTAAGCAGCCACTGCACGGGGATATACGGGAACCGGCTCTGCGCCAGCTCTTGGATGCTGTTGTAAGGCGTAATCAGAACCAAATGGGCTGCTGGCCGCTGGCTGGCAAGGCGCACCGCCACCCCCGACCCCAAACTGCGCCCCACCACCACGGTGCAGGGGTGCTGGGCATAAACTTGGTCAAACAAAGCGAGCGCATCGGCTTGAATAGCCTCTTCTGAGGGCGAGCCGCTGCTACCGCCGTAGCCTCGGTAATGCAGTAGGTAGAGCGCATGGTCGCTGAGAGCCTGGGAAAATTCGGGCAGATTGAGGGAAACATCCTCGCCGTTGCCGCCGAAATAGATCAGAGCATTTCGCCCCTCGAGTGGCCGGGTGGAAACCAGCACCTCGACACCCTCTATGGGCAGCTTGAGCAGCGTGTTGGGATTATCGATAGCGCGGGGCTGCGGGAAGTAGATAAGCGAACGCTGAAACACCAGCAGAGCAACGCAGAGCAGCACATACAAGGCCACCGCCCAGAGCAGAAACGTACCCAAGGTTCGCGATAGACGACTGACGTGCATTGGGTCTTTCCTCTGTCCTATAACCGCAAATAAACAAGCCGCTCGAAAGCGGCCTGTTTAATCCAACGCCTGTCTTACTCAGCCAGACGCCAGGTCGTAGCGCCCTTGCTGTCTTCCAGCACCACGCCCATGGCGGTGATCTGATCACGGATGCGGTCAGACTCTGCCCAGTTCTTCTCGGCGCGAGCTTGCAGACGCGCAGCAATCAACGCTTCAACTTCGGCTGCATCAACCTTGCCAGCAGCGCCTGCCTGAAGGAACGCCTCAGGCTCAAGCTGCAGCACGCCGAGGACCCCAGCCAGCTCCTTCAGACGCGCTGCCAAGCCGGCGGCCGCCTGCAGATCGTTTTCACGCAGGCGATTGATTTCGCGGGCCAGTTCGAACAATACGGCGCAGGCTTCTGGCGTGCCGAAGTCATCGTTCATGGCCGCTGAAAAGCGCTCGACAAAGGCTTCGCCACCCGCAGGGGCCGCTTCCGGCAACCCTTTAAGCGCGTTGTAGAAGCGCTCGAGCGCGCTCTTGGCGTCCTTGAGGCTTTCTTCGGAGTAGTTGATCGGGCTGCGGTAGTGGCTGGACACCAGCAGGTAGCGCACCACTTCCGGGTGGTACTTCTCCAGCACATCTCGAATGGTGAAAAAGTTGTTCAACGATTTGGACATCTTCTCGCCGTTGATGCGGATCATCCCGCAATGCATCCAGGCGTTGGCGTAAGGCTTGCCGGTGGCCGCCTCACTCTGGGCAATTTCGTTTTCGTGGTGCGGGAACTCCAGGTCGCTACCGCCACCATGAATATCGAAAGTCTCGCCCAGGCAGCAGGTCGACATCACCGAGCACTCGATATGCCAGCCCGGACGACCCGCGCCCCAGGGCGATTCCCAGCTCGGCTCGCCCGGTTTGACGCCTTTCCACAGCACGAAGTCCAGCGGGTCTTGCTTGGCTTCGTCCACTTCAATGCGCGCACCGATGCGCAGGTCTTCAATCTTCTTGCGCGACAGCTTGCCGTAGCCCATGAACTTGGCAACGCGGTAGTACACGTCGCCATTGCCGGGAGCGTAGGCGTAACCCTTGTCGATAAGGGTCTGGATCATTCTCAGCATGCCCGGAATATGATCCGTGGCACGCGGTTCCATGTCTGGCTTGAGGATGTTGAGACGCGCTTCGTCCTCGTGCATCGCAGCGATCATGCGCTCGGTCAGCACATCGAACGGCTCGCCGTTCTCCCGGGCGCGATTGATGATCTTGTCTTCGATGTCGGTGATATTGCGTACGTAGGTCAGGTCATAACCGCTGAAGCGCAACCAGCGGGTGACCAGGTCGAAGGCCACCATGCTGCGGCCGTGGCCGATATGGCAGTAGTCGTATACGGTCATGCCGCACACGTACATGCGCACCTTGTTACCGTCCAGCGGTTTGAAAGCTTCTTTGCTTTTGGTCAGCGTGTTGTAGATCGAGAGCATCGGCATTCCTTGGAAAACCACGGGCCGGCGTACCGGCCCGGTTTTAATCAGAGCAACTGAGTCTTTTAGGCCCAGGAGTCGCGCAGCGTCACAGTGCGGTTAAACACCGGCGCACCTGGCTTGCTGTCTTTGATATCAGCGCAGAAGTAGCCTTCGCGCTCGAACTGGAAGCGTTCTTCTGGCGCGGCTTCGGCCAGGGATGGCTCGGCGCGACAGCCCTTGAGCACCACCAGCGAATCCGGGTTGATGTTATCGAGGAAGCTGCCGCCCTCCTCGTCTTTCTCAGGGTTGGCAGAGCGGAACAGTCGGTCGTACAGGCGCACTTCGCACTCAACGCTTTCAGCCGCCGGCACCCAGTGAATCACGCCCTTGACCTTGCGGCCTTCGGGGTTCTTGCCCAGGGTGTTCTCGTCATAGCTGCAACGCAGTTCGACGATGTTGCCGTCAGCATCCTTGATCGCTTCGTCGGCGCGAATCACGTAGCTGCCGCGCAGACGAGCTTCGCCACCGGGGATCAGACGCTTGAAGCCGGCCGGCGGGACTTCTTCGAAGTCGCTGGCATCGATATAGATCTCACGGCTGAACGGCAGCACACGCACGCCCATCTCCTGTTTCGGATGGCGCGCCAACTCCAGGTTCTCAACCTGACCTTCTGGGTAGTTGGTGATCACGACTTTCAGCGGCTTGAGCACGCACATGGCGCGAGCAGCGTTGGCATCCAGGTCATCACGGATGGCAAATTCGAGCATGCCCACATCCACTACACCGCCAGCGCGGTTGACGCCGATCATGTCGCAGAAGGTGCGGATCGACGCAGGGGTGTAACCGCGACGACGGAAGCCCGACAAGGTCGACATGCGCGGGTCGTCCCAACCGTTGACGTGCTTCTCATCAACCAATTGCTTGAGCTTGCGCTTGCTGGTGATGGTGTAATTCAGATTAAGGCGAGCAAATTCGTACTGACGCGGCTGCGCCGGGACTGGCAATTGCGCCAAGAACCACTCGTACAGCGGACGATGGTCTTCAAACTCCAAGGTGCAGATTGAGTGCGTCACGCCTTCGATGGCATCCGACTGACCGTGGGTAAAGTCATAGCTCGGGTAGATGCACCACTTGTCGCCCGTCTGGTGGTGATGGGCATGACGAATGCGATAGAGGATCGGGTCGCGCAAATTAATGTTCGGCGAGGCCATGTCGATCTTCGCGCGCAGCGAACGCACGCCATCAGCGAATTCGCCGGCTTTCATGCGCGCGAACAGATCAAGGTTTTCTTCAACGCTGCGCTCACGGAACGGGCTGTTCTTGCCCGGCTCAGTGAGGTTGCCGCGGTAGGCGCGCATTTCTTCGGCGTTGAGGTCACAGACAAAGGCCTTACCGGCCTTGATCAGCTCAATGGCCCAGGCATGCAGCTGGTCGAAATAATTGGAGGCATAACGCTCCTCGCCAGCCCACTGAAAGCCCAACCACTGCACGTCGCTCTTGATCGCGTCGATGTATTCCTGGTCTTCCTTGGCCGGGTTGGTGTCGTCAAAGCGCAGGTTGCACTCACCACCAAACTCCTTGGCCAGGCCGAAGTTCAAGCAGATCGACTTGGCGTGACCGATATGCAGGTAGCCGTTGGGCTCCGGCGGGAACCGGGTGATGATTTTCGCGTGCTTGCCGGCATCCAGATCGGCCTGGACGATGGGACGAAGAAAGTTAGCGGCGGCGACAGTTTCTGGCTTGCTCATGGGGTCCTTGATCATGCAGGTGCGCGGCGTAGGGTAGGCCGACTAAAACAAAGCGCTTATCATAGCCGAAGCTGTCAACCCCCTGACAGGCCCAAGAACCGCTGCAATGCCCTTTGCTGGAAATTCAGCGGCTCACGGAATTATCGACAGAGCGATTACCTACATGATCAAGCTGCACACCAACCACGGCGTTATCACCCTTAACCTGTTCGAAGACAAAGCCCCGGAAACTGTGGCCAACTTCAAGCAGTACGTCTCGGAAGGCCACTACGACAACACGGTGTTCCACCGCGTAATCAGCAACTTCATGATTCAAGGCGGCGGTTTCGAGCCGGGCATGAAACAGAAAACCACCCGCGCGCCGATCAAGAACGAAGCCAACAACGGCGTTGCCAACAAGATCGGTACCGTAGCCATGGCCCGCACCATGGAGCCGCACTCGGCCTCTGCGCAGTTCTTTATCAACGTGGGCGACAACAGCTTCCTCAACCACAGCGCACCTACCGTACAAGGCTGGGGTTATGCGGTGTTCGGTGAAGTAGTTGAAGGCATGGATGTGGTCAACGCCATCAAGGCCGTTGCAACCACCAGCAAATCCGGCCACCAGGATGTACCGGTTGATGACGTGATCATCGAGCGTGCAGAGATCGTTGAGTGATTCTACTGATCTCCGATCTGCACCTTGAACAGGAGCGCCCGGATATCAGCCGGGCGTTTCTGCACTTTCTCGAAACCCGTGCAGTTCACGCCGACGCCCTGTATATCCTCGGCGATTTCTTTGAAGTGTGGATCGGCGACGACGCCATCACGCCTTTTCAACGTTCGATTGCCCAAGCATTGCGCAGCCTTAGCGAGCGCGGCACGCGTATTTACCTGATGCATGGCAATCGTGATTTCCTGATCGGCAAGACCTTCTGCCAAGAAGCTGGTTGCACCCTACTTCCCGACCCGTGCGTGATCGAGCTTAACGGTGAGCGGACATTACTGATGCATGGCGACAGCCTGTGCACTCAGGACATCGGCTACATGAAGTTGCGCCGCTGGCTGCGCAACCCCATTTCGCTGTTTATCCTGCGCAACTTGCCGCTCAAAACCCGGCAAAAACTGGCGCGCAAACTGCGCAATGAAAGCCGCACGCAAACCCGCATGAAAGCCAGCGATATTGTCGACGTCACCCCGGATGAAGTACCGCGCATCATGGCCGCCCACCGCGTGCACACCCTGATTCACGGCCATACCCACCGCCCTGCTACACACTCGCTGCAGGTCAACGGCCAGGTAGCGCAACGCATCGTCCTCGGCGACTGGGATAAACAGGGCTGGGCGTTGCAAGTTGATCGGCAGGGACTGCAACAAAGCGCCTTCGAACTGGCTCCTGCTTGAAACTTTGACGGCGCGCACAAAGCGCTAAACGGCCCCTCTTGACGGATTATTCGCCGATCATCAGCATCGGCGACCTCAAAACGCCATCAGGGACCGATCATGCTGATCAACAAGGAACAGCTCCTAAAATACGCCATTGCCCCCGCCGCACTCGTAGCGCTGAGCTTTGTTACATTCAACAGTGTGTTCTTCTATAACGAAGCCGGTTTTGCCACCCACGTGCGGACCATCTTCGGCGAAGAGAAAGTGGTCGACGACGTCGGCTACGCCACCAAGTGGTTCGGCCGCGCCACTGCGTGGAAGAAGGCCCTGAGCGTGCAATCGGTCCTCACCGAAGCCCTGGCTATCGATGACAGCAGTGATAACGACTCGCTTGGCGCCACCATCGAAGCCTTTCCGATCGTATTTCTCGGCAACGTCGACGCCAAAGTCGAATCCTCCGCGCGTTTTCGCCTGCCTGCCGGCGAGCAGTTTCTGAAAATCGCTCAGGAATACCGCAACCCGGAAAATTTCATCAAAACCGCCCTGGTTCCGGCAATCAAAGAAACCCTACAAGCCACCGCCTCGCTGATGAGCGCCGATGATTTCTATGCCGGTGCGCGCAGCGAGTTCGCCGCCGAATTCGAAAATCAGCTCAACGACGGCTTGTATCTGATCAAACGTCGCGAAGTACGCGGCCCGCGCGGCCATCAGCCGAGCCAGACGGCGATTCTGCAAGCCGGCACCGAGCAAGGCGCATTCGGTGACAACAATGTCAGCCAGTTCATCACCGAGAAGGTAATGGACAGCAAGGGTATTCCGGTGCGCAAACAGCAGCAGTTCCGCAAATATGGCGTGGAGGTTGTTGAAGCGCGCATCACCAACGTCGACCCCAACCCGCAATACAAACAGCGCATGGTCAAGGTGCAGCAAGCCTTGGCCGAACTTGCGGTAGCACGGCAAAACCGTTTGAAGGAAGAAGAAGAGAAACTACTGGTCACCGCTCGCGGTGAAAAGGAAGTGGAAGCACGCCGCCAAGAAACCCTGCGCGATCAGATTGAACGCACCACCCAAGCAGAAACCGAAAAGCAGTTAGCGCGAATCAATGCCGAACGGGAAAAGGGCCGCGCCGAGATCGAGAAACAAACCGCCGAATTACTGCGCGATAAGGCAGCAATCACGGCCGATGCAACAAAAATTACCGCCGATGCCGATGCCTATGCCCGGGAAGCGGTAATCAAGGCCGACGGAGCATTGCAGCCCAAGCTCGACGCCCTGATCGCCATCAACAAAGTCTGGGCAGAAGCTGCGGCGCAGGCGCCGGTACCGAGCGTGATGATGGGCGGCGGTAGCGAGGGCTCCAGCAGCCGCCAGGATGAGATCAGCCAACTGATGGGCGTGCTGGCCACCAAAGCCGCACGTGACCTGTCACTTGATCTGAAAGTGCAGCAATAATCAGCACCGCAGCCCTACAAAAAAGCGCCCGACTGGGCGCTTTTTTGTTTCACAGCGGCGGCACCCCGCTGTGAAAACGAAACTCAGTGTCTGGCGACTCGATCAACTCACGCTCCGCCGCCCTCACCCGCTCGATAGCCTGGTTTACGTCACGCTCATCGCCGTACTGATACGCCAGCTTCAGATAATTCTGAAAATGCCGCGCTTCGCTTTTCAGCAGACCGAAGTAGAACTTGCCCAGCTCTTCATCTAGATGCGGCACCAACGCCTCGAAACGCTCACAGCTGCGAGCCTCGATAAACGCACCAACCACCAAGGTATCCACCAATTTGTGCGGCTCATGGGTGCGCACCACCTTGCGCAAGCCCGAGGCGTAGCGCGCCGCCGATACGGGGCGCAGGCCGATCTTGCGGCGCTTCATGATGCGCAGCACCTGCTCATGATGCACCAGCTCCTCGCGGGCCAGGCGCGACATGGCGTTGAGCAGATCGACATAGGTGCTGTACTTGGCCATCAGGCTCAGCGCCGTACTGGCGGCTTTGAATTCGCAGTTCTTATGGTCAATCAACAGGGTCTGCTGGTCAGCCAAAGCGGCAGTGATCCAGGCGTCCGGAGTGCGGCAGCCGAGAAACTCGTGAATTTCCGGCAGGTTCATCGACGCACCTCCGCAACCAGGCGGTCATATGCCGACAGACATGGCTTGGGCATACAGGCAGAACAACGCAACAGATCATCGGTTACAGCTAACAGATACATAAATTCACAAAACCAGGCGAGCAGGAATGATAAGGCTAGAGCGCGGCCATTATACGAATGAGCGCGCGAACAGCCACTCGATTGACGCTGATCAAGCACCAAGCCAGTGGCAGCGATCTATAGTGATAAGCAGCACAACTGACTGCACATGGAGATGATCATGCAAGCTATTCGCAGCATTCTGGTGGTGATGGAGCCCAATCACACGGAAGACCTGGCCCTGAAACGCGCCAAACTGATTGCCGGCGTCACTCAATCACACCTGCACCTGCTGGTATGCGACAAGAAAAGTGATCACACCGCTTACCTGCGCGACCTTTCCGGCTTGCTCAACGGCGAAGGGTTCAGCACCTCTAGCCAGCAGGCCTGGGATGAAAGTCTGCACCAGACCATCATCAACGTGCAGCAGACTGAAGGCTGCGGCCTGGTGATCAAACAGCACTTCCCTGACAACCCCCTGAAGAAAGCCCTGCTAACCCCCGACGACTGGAAACTGCTGCGCTACTGCCCGGCGCCAGTGCTGATGGTGAAAACCGAAAAATCCTGGGCGGGCACCGCCATCCTGGCGGCCGTCGATGTCGGTAATGCCGATAGCGAACACCGCACCCTGCACACCAGCATCGTCAGCCATGGTTTTGATATTGCCGCCCTGGCCAAGGCCGAACTGCATGTCATCAGCGCCCATCCGACGCCCATGCTCTCGGCCGCCGACCCGACCTTCCAGCTCAAGGAAACCATCGAGGCGCGCTACCGCGAGCAATGCAAGGCGTTCCAGGCCGAGTACGAGATCAGCGATGAGCGCCTGCATATCGCCGAAGGCCCGGCCGATGTGCTGATCCCACAGGCTGCACATCGACTCAACGCGGGTGTGACGGTGATCGGTACCGTGGCACGTACCGGCATTTCCGGCGCGCTGATCGGCAATACCGCCGAGGTGATTCTCGACTCGCTGGAAAGCGACATTCTGGTGCTCAAGCCGGACGACATCATCGCCCACCTGGAAGAGTTGGTCGCCCAGCGCTAACCAAACTAAAGCGCAACAAAAAAGCCGCCTAAACAGGCGGCTTTCTTATTTAGGAGGTGGGTTCAGACTCTTACTTCAAGCCCTTCGAGCAGAAACCGCGGCGCGATGTAGCGCTCGTAGTGCGCCTCGGACAGCAAAAAGAACTCGCGATCAATCGCATCACGCAATTCCGGCAGGTTCCACTCGCGAAACTCCGGCAACAACACCATGCCATAGGCATTCAACTGGCTGATCACCCGCGCGCCACGGGCAATCAGTTGATAGGCCCAGCAGTACGGCGACTGCTGGGGGACAAAACGGATTTTGCGCTGCTCCAGCTGCATGCGCAGGCGATCAGCGTCGAAAACTTCCAATTTTGCCGCCATCACCTGTACCAACAGCACTTCCAAGCGCAGCCATACGGCGCGCTTTTCCTCGTCGTTATAGCCGTTCCAGTTGATTACCTCATGATGGAAGCGTTTGCAGCCACGGCAGACTAAATCGCCGTAAACAGTGGAGCACAGGCCGACACAAGGAGTTTTGATGCGTTGGTTGGACATAACAAAAGGCATGGGTACTGACGGACAGGCTGGCATCTTAGCCCTTTGTCTAAGGCAGATCACCCCTATATAAGCGGGGCCTTTGGCTTAACTTTATCAAAGCTTTCCAGTAGAATCGGCCGGCCTTTTAGAGGCAGCAACGTCCGTTGGAAGCTGTTTTCAAAGCGTCACGAGCACAGTCAATCCTGCAGGTTCGATGTTGGTGCTGACCCTTGAGCCACCCTTCAAGTGTCTGCACCAGCCCTCATCCAGCCCGTCCTGCCGGCGTAAAACTTTGAAAACAGCTTCTGCAAGAAAGCAGCACAACCTCGGCTGAGCGGCCCATAAAGCTACGAAGCGCCTGGTTTGTTGTTTTCTGGATCGCGTCCCGGACAACGCTTTGGGACCACTGATGAGGGTAATAACTGTGCTTGAAGCCTATCGCAAACATGTAGCAGAGCGTGCCGCTCAGGGTATCGTGCCCCAGCCGCTGAACGCCGAACAAACCGCAGGCCTGATCGAGCTGCTGAAAAACCCGCCAGCCGGCGAAGAAGCTTTTCTACTCGACCTGATCACCAACCGCGTGCCGCCAGGCGTCGACGAAGCCGCCTACGTCAAGGCCGGTTTCCTCTCTGCCCTTGCCAAAGGCGAAGTCACCTCCCCACTGATCAGCAAGCAACACGCTGTTGAACTGCTCGGCACCATGCAGGGTGGTTACAACATCGCCACCCTGGTTGAGCTGCTCGACGACAGCGAACTGGCCGGCGTGACTGCAGAACAACTGAAGCACACCCTGCTGATGTTCGACGCATTCCACGACGTCGCTGAAAAAGCTAAGAACGGCAACGTTCACGCCAAAGGCGTACTGCAATCCTGGGCTGACGGCGAGTGGTTCAAGAACCGCCCGACTCTGGCCGACAAGATCAGCCTGCGCGTATTCAAGGTCACCGGCGAAACCAACACCGACGACC
>JAHJXZ010000172.1 GCA_018827205.1 Gammaproteobacteria bacterium
ATTGCGAACTGAACAGCCGGGCCTCTTTCATAAGGCGTCCGGCCAGAAAACGCCCCACCGCGACACCCTGTATCCGCAGAGCCGCTGACAATGTTCTGGCTCCAGCTGAGCCGCGACTCTGCAGATGAAATTCAGTGGCCAACTGGCGCAATGCAATCCGCCGATGATCTACCCGGCGGCGTCGCTTGCAGGCGTCCTAGACACTGCTGCGATGTACGCCAAATACGCGGCACAACTCGGCTCGTGGATATCGCTCGCCCAATGCCTCGATCAGGCTTATTGATCGAGGGAGTCCGACATTAAGAGAGCGGTAGCCTTTTTAAAAAAACTGAATTTATTTTCAGGCGGCGACATCCAGACGTTCTCTCGTGGGTATAGCTATCAGGTGTTTCATCGAGGCACCTGCAAGGCAGGCGATGTTCGGCCTTGCATCGATGCTGGATAACCACAGATGAGAGAACGCATATGAACAGCCTCAATACCCTGCTGACCGCTGCCGTTACCACTGCCACCCTCAGCCTCGCCGCTGGCACTGCCAGTGCAGCGACCCTACTGGCCCTAGGCGCCGACGGTCAGTTGTTCAAGATCGACAGCGCCAGCCAGAAAATCACCGCGACCATGTCTGCCAGCAGCCCAAGCCCACTGCGTGGCATCGATGTACGCCCTGCCAACGGCATGCTCTATGCGCTGGGCGGTGACAATCAGCTCTACACCCTGGACCTGAGCACTGGCGCAGCCAGCAAGGTCGCCAGCCTGAACAAGCAGCTGCCGGGCAGCGGCCAGGCCGTAATCGACTTCAACCCGGTGGCTGACAAAATGCGCATGCTGGCCGCCGACGGCACCAACTTCCGCGTCAATGTCGACACCGGTGAAGTAACGGTCGATGGTTCAGTGGCCTACGCCGCTGACGGCGCCTATGCAGGCAAAAGTGCACAAGTGGTGGCTGGGGCCTACACCAACTCCTATGCCGGCACCCAGGCAACGTCGCTGTACAACGTCGACCTGGCCAGCAGCAGCCTGATGCTGCAAAACCCGCCAAACGATGGTATCCAGCAAGTGGTTGGCATGGTCGCCGATGGTCTTAAGAACGCGGCGATGGACATCGCCAGCGACGGCAAAGGCGGCAACACCGCCTACCTGCTGACCGGCACCACGCTGCATACCTTGGACCTGGCCAGCGGCAAGCCAATGACGCTAGGCGATGTTGCCGGCCTGCCGGGCAATATCATTGATATCGCCGTACTGCCGGGCATGTAAGCAACGATGCGGGAAGGCCACCCGGCCTTCCCGTTCACGGTTTATTTGGCAAAGGTTTCATCGAACAGATTATCCATGGCCTTGAACGCGCGAGCTGCCACCAGCGGGTGGTACTCATTGCGCCCCGGCACATTGGCCTCCGGGTTGGTGAAGGAATGCACCGCACCGCCGTAGCTGACCAATTGCCAATCGGCTTTCGCCGCTTTCATCTCCGCAATAAAGCCATCGACCTGCTCCTGCGGCACTGCCGGGTCATCCGCGCCGTGCAGCACCAGAACCGGCGCCTTGATGTTTTGTGCATCACGCGGATCAGGCGTATCCAGGTTGCCATGGAAGGACACAAAGCCTTTTAGCTGCGCACCAGAACGGGCCAGTTCCAGTACCGCCCCCCCACCAAAGCAGAAACCGATAGCGCCTAGCCGCGTGGTATCCAATGGCACCTGCCCGGCCTGCGCTTTGAGCACATCAACTGCCGCCTGCGCCCGCTTGCGCATCAACGGCCTATCGCTGCGCACCGTCGTGGCCGCGACCTTGGCTTCATCGGCATTAGTCGGGCGAATAGCTTTGCCGTAAAGGTCGGCAACGAATATGACGTATTTATCAGCTGCCAGCAGCGCGGCCTTGGTGGCCGCGTTATCACTCACGCCCATCCAGTTAGGCACCATCAGCAGGCCCGGACGCAGCGTAGTGACCGCATCGTCATAGACCATCAGGCCTTCAAAGGCTTCACCGTCAATTTCATACGGCACCGGTTTAACCACTACGGCCGCATCGGCCATACCGATCATTCCAGCGCATAACAGAGGCAACAGACGTTTCGTAGACATGGCGATTTCCTGATGGGGTTGAGCAGAACATCAACCATAGTCCGCAGCATCAGGATGACCAAGCGCAGCAGCAGACAACACACCGGGCAAAGGTTTCAGCCTGTTGCGGAACTACGCTTGCTCCGCCCAGCGCTCCTTGATTTCCAGGATCGCCGGCAATTGCTGAATAAATAGCTCAACTAGTTGCGGATCGAAATGCCGACCGCTTTCCTCCTGCAACAGCCTTACAGCATCCTCAATCGACCAGGCCGCTTTATAGGGCCGTACACTGGTCAGCGCATCAAACACATCGGCAATCGCCACGATGCGCCCTTCCAACGGGATGTCCTCGCCGCTCAGGCCATTGGGGTAACCACTGCCATCCCACTTTTCGTGGTGCGACAGGGCAATGCGCTGCGCCGTACGCAACAAACCCGAGGCATGCTCGCCAATAATCTGCGCGCCAATTTCCACGTGCTGACGCATCACCGCCCACTCTTGTTCATCGAGTTTGCCCGGCTTGCGCAGTACCGCATCGGGGATGCCAATCTTGCCAACATCGTGCATCGGCGCGGCGTTGAGCAACTCTTCGGCAGCTGCCTCACTAAAGCCAGCGGCCAGGGCCAACACCTTGGAGAAATGGCTCATGCGAATAACATGTAGCCCGGTCTCGTTGTCCTTGTACTCGGCCGCCATACCGAGACGCTGGACGATCTGCAGGCGGGTCTGGCGCAATTCATCCATGCGCACCAACGACAAGTGTGTACGCACCCGTGCGCGCACGATCGGTGGGCTGACCGGCTTGGTGATGTAATCAACCGCACCGACAGCAAAGCCATGGGCCTCATCCTCGACATCGGCCAGCGCGGTGACAAAGATCACCGGAATCGCCTCCAGATGGGCCTGCACCTTGAGTGCCTGGCACACCTCATAACCGGTCATACCCGGCATCATCACATCCAGCAGGATCAGATCCGGGCGCTCACGCTCGGCCATTTCCAACGCTTTGGCACCATCCTTGGCAAATAGCAGGCGGTAATCATCCTGCAAGATATGCCGCAGCACTTGCAGGTTAGTGGCCTCATCGTCAACCAGCAGGAGCAACGGGCGAGCATCGGCTGGAGTAATCATGGTGTCTGGCTTTCCTCGTCATGCAACTGGTGCAGCAGCTCGCTAAGCGCTTGCTGAGCCAGGTCAAAGTCAAAATCATCCAGCGCCTGGCGGATATGCGCCAAGGCCGCTTTCTGCTGCGCGCCATGCAGCCCCTGCCGCAAACAGTCCAATGCCTGATCATCCAGCCCGCCACGGCTGACGGCTTGCTGCAAACGCAGCAGCGCTGCACGCAGCTGGTCAAGGTCCAGCGTCTGAATCTGCGTGGTCGTCTCTGGCACCTGCGGCAGGGCCTCGGCAACAGCCGCCAACGCGCGTGATAACTCCTGCAGCAGGCTGCGCAAGTGCAGCCCCTCGCGCTGGTTGAAGGCTTGCTCGATTGCCAGCCCCAGGCCGGTCAGATGAGTCAACGCCAGATTGGCCGCCGCACCACGGAAACGGTGCGCCAGGCTGCGGCCGGTGTCCCAGTCATTTTTCTCCAGCATGCTGCCCAGTTGCTCGACCAGAACGTCCTGCTCGGCGAGAAAGCGCTGAATCGCCTGGCTCATCTGCACCGGCCCACCCCAGAGACTGGCCCCGCGCTGCCAGTCAAACAGCCCGCTCGTTGCTGCGGCAGTAGGCTCGACAGCGCCTGGTTCCTGAGTCGTACCCAGCAGGCGCGCCATTTCCGCCAGCAAGGCAGGCAAATCGAGGGGCTTGGAGGCAAAGCCGTTCATCCCGGCATCCAGCGCCGCCTGGCGATCCTGATCCAGCACGCTGGCGGTCAAGGCGATAATCGGGATTGGCGCACGCTGCTGAGCGGCCTCGAGGGCCCGGATACGCCGGGACGCTTCCAGTCCGTCGACCAAGGGCATCTGTACATCCATCAGCACCAGATCAAAGCGACCACTAATGAAGGCCTCGACTGCCGCCTGCCCATCGGCAACGCAGGTAACCTGGTGGCCCAAGCGCTGCAGGTTGAGCTGCAACAGCTCAAGATTCTGCGGAACATCGTCAGCGGCCAGAATATGCAATGCCGCCAGTTGCGGCAGCGCCTGGCGCACCTGCGGGGCCAGCCGTTGGCCGGCGCGCAAGGGCAATTCGACAATAAATCGGCTGCCTTCACCCAGGGTACTTTCCACCCGCAAGCGCCCGCCCATCAGCTCGACCAGCTGCCGCGAAATAGTGGTACCCAGCCCGGTACCACCAAAGCGCCGACTCATCGAGGCATCGGCCTGGGCAAAGGGCTCGAAAATTTTCTCCAGACGATCAGCAGCAATACCAATGCCACTGTCTTCGACGATCAGGCGGATCGCGCCAGCCTCACCCTGTACACGCAGGTACACCTGACCCTGGGCGGTGAACTTCACCGCATTGCCCAGCAGGTTGGTCAGCACCTGCTGCAGGCGCAGGGCATCACCACGGTAGAATTCCAACAGCTGCGTTGGGTACTCAAGCTGCAACGTCAGGCCCTTATTTTCCGCCGCCAGACGCTGGGTAGCGCAGACCTGCTCGCACAGCTCGCGCAGGGAGAAGTCCAGGTCTTCCAGTTCAATCGCGCCGCGGTCGAGCTTGGCCGTATCAAGAATGTCATTGAGCAAGCCGAGTAACGAGCGCGAGGCCTGTTGCACAGTCTGTAGATGACGGCGTTGATCATCGGCCAGCGGCGTACCGATCAGCAGTTCGGTAAAGCCAATAATGGCGTTCATCGGCGTGCGGATCTCATGGCTCATATTCGCGAGGAAACTGCTGCGGGCCGCCGCTGCCGCCTCGGCACGGTCGCGCGCCGCGCGTGTTTCCTGCTCCATCAAACGTCGTGGTGTCAGGTCGGTGGCCAGCTTGACCACTTTGAACGGTTTACCATCGGTATCGAGAATCGGGTTGTAGGTCGCCTGAATCCAGACCTCACGACCGCCGTGGCCTATGCGCCGGTATTCACCTGCAGAAATGAGACCCTTAGCCAAGTCGATCCAGAATTGCCGGTACTCATCACTGCCGACATACAACGGATCACAGAACAGGCTGTGGTGCTGCCCCACTACATCGATGCGCTGGTAACCGAATAGGTCCAGCGCGTTGTCATTGATGTCCAGCACCTGGCCGTGCAAGTCAAACTCGATCAGGGCCATGGCCTTGCTGATGGCATTGACCTTACCTTCATACTCGGCGTTGCGCAGTTTGCTCTCGGTCTGGTCGAGCAGTACGCCGTCGATCCAGCGTGGTGTGCCCTGCTCATCGCATACGGCACTGCCACTTTCCCAGATCCAGTGCTCCTTGCCATCGCGGTCGAACAGGCGGTACTCGACGGTGTAATTGCGCCGCTGCTCGATAGCCTCCAGCACCTGATCGGCTACCGGTTGATAATCATCAGGATGATAAAGCGCAGCAATGGACTGGCGCTGACTGATGAAGTCATCGGCACTCCAACCCGTGAGAGTCTGTACCGCATTGCTGATAAACAGCATGGTCCATTGCTCATCCAGCAAGCAACGAAAGGAAACCCCGGGGATATTGCTGATCAGCGAGCGGTATTGCTGCTCGCTCTCACGCAGCGCCTGCTCCATCTGGATGCGCCCGCTGATGTCGTTGACGAACACCACGAACAGCGGGTGATTGCCCGAGCGAGTCACGCCGACGCTGATGCGCACTGGCTTGGCCTGACCATCGCTGGCAATGCAGTGCAATTCCTGCTCGGTGCCCGACAATGCCAGAGTGCCGTTCTCCAGGTAATTGCGCAGGTGCGCCGCATAGACGTTGCCATCATGCTCGTTAAGCAGGCTGCGGATCGGCAGACCAACCAGCTCATCGGGCTGCCAGCCCAGCAGACGGGTAGCTGCTCGGTTGGCCGAGTGAATAATGCCGCGATGGTCGACCGTCAGGATCGAGTCGAGCGCGGTGTCGAAAATCGAACGTAAATGCTGCTCACTGGCCTGCAACTGCAGGCTCAGGCGGCGATAGCGCAGCAACGCATTGGCCGCCACGACAAAGACCGTCAGGGCAACGGTGATCAGAGAAATCGCGCTGCCCAGGTACAAACTGTCGACCACGGCAACCGGCTGCTCAGACTCGGCAACGCCAACAAAGCGAGCCGCTTGCATACCGGTGTAGTGCATGCCACTGATCGCCAGGCCCATCACCAGTGCGCTAATCAAAAGGGCCCAAAGCGCCGGCAAGCGATCCTCAAGACCAAACCGCACCCACAGGGCAAGAATGGCCAAGCCAACCGCCACCAGGATCGACAGGGCAAACATCCAGGGGTCGTAGCGCAGTAGTGGCGCCATCTGCATCGCGGCCATGCCGCTGTAGTGCATCGCACCAATCCCCGCGCCCACCAGCACACCACCGATGCACAGTTGCAGCAGGCTTAGATTACGCCGTGCCAGCACGGTCAGCGCCACCCAGGATGCCGCCAGGCTCGGCAGCATCGACAGCAGGGTTACGTCGAGATCAAAACGCACCTCAGCGCACAGCTGAAACGCCAGCATGCCGAGAAAATGCATGGCCCAGACACCTGCTCCCAGAGCCAGCGAACCGGTGAGAATGGTGACCTGGCGCCACCAGGCGGTTTCACTGTCGCGGGCCACACCGGCCAGCTGCAAGGCCATGCCCGAGGTGAATACGGCAATGCACAGCGACATCACTACCAGCAGCGGGTCGTAATTGCTCAGCACCAAGACGCTGGGGTCGGCACTGACGATAAACAACTGATCAAGAAACTGCATACCACCCCAAGACTGCATCGGTTGTGCATGCGCACCAGTGGCGCAATGACAGCATGACAAACGAGCCTGCGCGGCCTGTCAATCAAACACCGACAAAAAAGCCCGCCAATGGCGGGCTTTTTAGGGGTTACACCGATCAGGCAGAAAGCTCGACCAGCAGCTTGTTCAAACGCTGCACGTAGGCCGCCGGATCTTTCAGGTTATCCCCAGCTGCCAGGGCAGCCTGGTCGAAGAGGATATGAGTGAGATCGGCAAAGCGCTGTTCGTCAGCCTCACCATCCAGCTTCTCGATCAGTGGGTGGTTTGGGTTGAATTCGAAGATCGGCTTGGAGTCCGGCACCTTCTGCCCGCTGGCTTCGAGGATCTGACGCATCTGCAGGCCCAGGTCCTGCTCACCAATGGCAAGGATTGCTGGCGAATCGGTCAGGCGATGGGAAACACGCACCTCGGCAACCTGCTCACCCAGCGCGGTTTTCAGGCGCTCGACCAGGCCTTCTTTAGCTTTGGCGACTTCTTCCTGGACCTTCTTGTCTTCTTCCGAATCCAGCTTGCCGAGGTCCAGATCGCCACGGGCCACGTCGACGAAATGCTTACCGTCGAACTCGGTCAGGTAGCTCATCAGCCACTCGTCGATACGGTCGGTAAGCAGCAGCACTTCGATGCCTTTCTTGCGGAACACTTCCAGGTGCGGGCTGTTCTTGACCTGCGCGTAGGATTCGCCGGTCAGGTAGTAGACCTTGTCCTGGCCTTCGGCCATACGTGCGATGTACTCGCCTAGGCCGACACTTTGCTCGCCGTCTTCGGTTTTAGTAGAAGCAAAACGCAATAGACCGGCGATCTTCTCCTTGTTGGCAAAGTCTTCCGCCGGACCTTCCTTGAGTACCTGACCGAAGTTCTTCCAGAAGCTTTTGTATTCTTCCGGCTGGTTCTTCGCCAGTTTCTCCAGCATATCCAGTACGCGCTTAGTCAGCGCCGACTTCATCGAGTCGATGATCGGGTCTTTCTGCAGGATTTCGCGGGAGACGTTCAGCGACAGGTCGTTGGAGTCGACCACACCCTTGATAAAGCGCAGGTAAAGCGGCAGGAACGACTCGGCCTGATCCATAACGAATACGCGCTGCACATACAGCTTCAAGCCACGCGGGGCTTCGCGTTGATACAGGTCGAACGGCGCACGGGCCGGGGTATAGAGCAGCG
>JAHJXZ010000173.1 GCA_018827205.1 Gammaproteobacteria bacterium
AGGGCAGCACGGAACTGCTCGATGCTCATGCCATTGCGCTGGGCAATGGTGCCGATGGCCTGGTTCAGTTCTTCGTCGGTAATCCGAATGCCTGAACGCTCACCAATCTGCAGCTGAATGTTCTCGATAATCAGACGCTCAAGCACCTGCTGACTGAGCACATGCTCAGGCGGCAAAGCCGCACCGCGCTGAGTAATGGTCTGCTGCACTTCACGCAAGCGTGAGTCGAGCTGGCTTTGCATTACGACATCGTTATCGACAATCGCTACAACGCGGTTGAGTGGATGTACCTCAGCGTTTGCCGCAGTACCCAGAAACAGCGCGCCCAACAGCAGGGGGCGCACGCAATCAGAAAGCTTGATCTTCACGTTCACGATAACCTTGAATGCCTTGGTCGAGGAAAGTCTCAACTTTATTGCCGACTACACCGCCCAGACCTTTGAGCACGATCTGCAGGAAGATGCCGCGATCAGCCTGGTCGTTCAGTGACGGATTCAGGCTGACTTCGTCGTAGTCGATCCAGTAACGGTTGATCAGGCGCAGTTTCCAACAGCAACTGTCGTACTCGAAACCAGCAAAGGCTTCCAGCGTACGGTCGCGGCCGTAGTCATACTGCCAGCGGGAGATCACGCTCCACTGCGGCACGATTGGCCAGATAACCGAGAAATCGTGCTGGCTGATCTTGTAGTAGTCCTTGATGAATTCAGGCGACCCAGGGGTGCCGTAGTCGCCACCGCCTACTACCCAATTACCGCTTGCCTCGTCATAGCGCACAGTGTCATTGCGGTAGCGATAACCGGCGTTGACCACCTTGTTTGGGTTGTCTTCCGGTTGGTAATGGAACATCGCACTGCCCGAACGGGTGCTACCGCTATCCGGATCCCAGTTGAAGTCGGAGGAGAAGCGCCAGTCGCGGTTAAAGCGATACAGGTACTCAAGGGCATAGGGTGATGCCGAAGCAGTTGCATCGCCGCGGGTGCGGTAATCAATACCTGGCAGCTGCACCTGACGATCTTCAAAGTAGAACGCCTGGCCGATGCTAAAGCGCTGGCGTTCAAAGCCATTTGGCTCAATCAGGCGGCTTGTTATCCCCAGCGACAACTTGTTCTCGTCACCGATGCGATCCTTGCCTGAAAAGCGGTTCTCGCGCCATAGCGACGAGTAGCTAAAGGTGCTTTCGCCAGTATCGAAGACAGGAATATCGGTCTGGTCTTCTTCCGGGACATAAAGATAGAAGGCGCGTGGTTCTAAGGTCTGGCGGTACTGGGTGCCAAACAGCTGAGTGTTACGGTCGAAGTACAGGCCGCTGTCTAAGCTGAACATGCCGACGCCTCGGCTTTGACTGCTCTTGTAGGTCTGTTCGTCCAGTAAGGTGCTTTTGCCTTGCTGGTCCAGGCTCAGATCGTAATTGGTCTGCAGGTATTTGACTTGGGGTTTGATATAGCCCCAGCTCCAGTTCAACGGCAGGCTAATACCTGGCTCTACGTGCAGGCGGTCACCGTTGGCGCGGGCCAGGCCTTTTAAGCGAGTGTCGTACCATGGTGTGCCTACTGTACCGTCGGGGTTGAGCGGGCCGCCGTCTTCGTCGATAAAGCTGCCTTTACGTAGGCTGCGGTCAAAGCGCACGTATTCCGTGCCATAACTGAAGTTAACTCCAGCAGGCTTAAATGGCAGCACGCCATCAAGCGTTAGCTGCGGCAAGCGGTTATAAGGTGTGATATCGGTGATATTCGCCAGCTCGTAGGCGTGAGCGTTAAAGCGTGCGGTATAGCTGTCGCCACGGTAAGTCAGAGTTCCGCGCTGATTGACGTAGCTGTTGAAGCCAATACCCAGGTCTGTGCTCAGGTCCTGAAAGTAGTACGGGTCACTGATGTCGGTGTAGTCGACTTCGGCCAGCAGGCGTGAGGTAAGGCCAGTCTTGTGCTGCCAGCTGTACATCCAGCGCTGATCTTCATAATCAGACTGCAGTTTGCGGTCGTCATTACTGTCTTGCAGGAATGCGCCGCCAACCTGGCCTTCGCTGTTCTTGGTGAGGTAGCGGAATTCGCCTTCCATCAACAAGCCGCGGTCGCTCATATAAGTTGGGTACAACGTGGCATCGTAGTTCGGTGCCAGGTTGAAGTAGTAAGGCGTCTGCAGGGTCAGACCATTACTACCTGAGCTACTAATACTTGGCGGCAGGAAGCCGGACTGGCGACGGTCGTCAATCGGGAAGTAAATATAAGGTGTGTAGAACACCGGAATATTCTTCACCCGCAAGGTGACGTTGGTTGCAGTGCCGAAGCCGGTTGCCGGGTTCAGGGTGATGTTGTTGCCCTTCAGGTGCCAGGCATTGCTACCCGGTTCGCAACTAGTATAGGTGCCGTCTTTCAGGCGGATAATCGCGCTTTCTTCACGCTTGGCGTAGAGCGCGTTACCGCGAATATGGCTCTTGTGCAGCACATATTCGGCGTTGTCGACTTTGGCTTCACCGTTGTCCAGTTGCAGCTCGGCGCGGTCACCGACAACCAGCATGCCTTGATCGCGCAGGCGTACATTACCAATCAGCTCGCCACGGTTTTCCGCCTGGCGCAGATTGGCCTCATCGGCCTCAACCTGCATGCCAGCCTGACGCAGCACTACATCACCGGCGAGGGTGGCGACTTGCTCTTCCTGCTCATAGCGCGAGGCTTTGGCAGAGAGGAACATCGGCGCTTCGTCCATCGGCGTTTTGTCGTCCATGCCTGGTCGAATAGGCTCTACATACGCACCTGCGCAGTATGGGCCGGCTTCAGCCAGTTGAGCCGCTGTGAGGTTTTCACGAGGGACCCAATCGAGGTGGCTGTAGTCGGCGCTGCGCGATGACAGGCCCTTGCCACGGCTTTCCGTAACCAGAGTTGCTTGCGCTGTTTTGCTCTGGCCTGGTTCAGCGCTGCTTTCACCTGCCTTGCTGCCGGCAAGCGAATCACGTTGTACTGGCCGTGCTGGCAGTGCAGCATTGCTGGTTTTCGGGGCGCATGCCCAGCCGCCGGTGGCGGAAACCTGGCAATCGTACTGCTCGGCAGCGATAGCAAAAGGAACGGCTAAAGGTTGTAGCGCCAGAAGGCTGCCAGTAACCAGTAGAGGGAATTTTTTACGAAACGCGGGGTATTTTACTGCCATCTTATTTTTCCGGGCTTCCTGCGCGCCAATGGCCCTGAGGCCGCACGCCTCTCGATGGGCTTGAAAAGATGCTGGATAATAAAGCATGACCCGCGCAACGGCTAGCGCCGTCGGAGACCTTGTAATGCCTGATGAAGATGTACGCTTAAAACTTCTCGAAAACTGGCTGGATCAGCAGCTGCCTGGCCTGTTTGCCGAGCAGGGTTGGGGCGCTGTACCGGCCGCCACGCTTACCTCTGCCAGTAGTGACGCCAGTTTTCGTCGTTATTTCCGCTGGCAAGGAGCTGGGCACAGCCTGATTGTTATGGATGCGCCGCCGCCACAGGAAGACTGTGCGCCCTTTGTCAAAGTAGCGCAGCTACTGGCTGGGGCACGCCTCAATGTGCCGCAGATTCTCGCCGCTGATCTTGAGCGAGGCTTTTTATTGCTCAACGATTTGGGCCGACAGACCTATCTGGATGTGATCAACGAAGACAATGCGGATGTGCTGTTTGCAAATGCCATGCAGGCCCTGCTGGCACTTCAGCAGCTGCCGATGACCACGCCGCTACCCAGCTACGATGATGCCCTGCTGCGCCGTGAGCTGCAGCTATTCCCCGAGTGGTATGTACAACGCCACCTGGGTGTTGAGTTCAGTGAGCAGCAGCTGGCCCTGTGGCAGCGCGCCAGTCAGCTGCTGATCGACAGCGCCCTGGCCCAACCCAAGGTGCTGGTACATCGTGACTATATGCCGCGCAACCTGATGCTCAGTGAGCCGAATCCTGGTGTGCTGGATTTTCAGGATGCGGTCTATGGCCCGGTGACTTATGACGTCACCTGTCTGTTCAAGGACGCCTTCCTTAGTTGGCCCGAGGCGCGCGTGCGCAGTTGGTTGGAGCAGTATTGGCAGCAGGCGCGTGATCTGGGTGTGCCGGTGCAGGCAGAGTTGGAAGACTTTCTGCGTGCCAGTGATTTGATGGGCGTGCAACGCCACCTCAAGGTCATCGGCATCTTCGCACGCATCTGCCATCGCGATGGCAAGCCCAAGTACCTGGGTGATGTGCCGCGGTTTTTCTCTTATATAGAAGCGGTATTAGCGCGTCGGCCGGAGCTGGCTGAGCTGGCTGAGCTACTTGGCAGCCTTCGGCGGGAACCTGTATGAAAGCGATGATTCTGGCTGCCGGTAAAGGTGAGCGGCTGCGCCCCCTGACCCTGCACACTCCCAAACCGTTAGTGCGTGCGGCTGGCGTGCCCTTGATCGAATACCACGTGCGCGCGTTGGCAGCGGCCGGGTTTACCGAATTGGTGATCAATCATGCCTGGCTGGGGCTGCAGATTGAGGATTACCTGGGTGATGGATCGCGCTTTGGCGTCAGCATTGCCTATTCCGCTGAAGGTGAGCCGTTGGAAACTGGCGGCGGGATATTCCAGGCGCTGCCGCTGCTGGGAGATCAGCCGTTTGTATTGATCAATGGCGATATCTTCACCGACTACCCCTTTGCCGAGTTGCGCCGTCCGTTATCCGGCCTGGCTCACCTGGTGCTGATCGATAACCCTGGCCATCACGTCAAGGGCGATTTCTGTTTGCAGAATGGACAGGTTACGGACGCGCAGGAAGGGCAGGACAGTCTGACCTACAGTGGCATGGCCGTGTTATCGCCTGGGCTGTTTGCTGGTTGTGAGACAGGCGTGTTCTCGCTTGCGCCATTGCTGCGTGCGGCCATGGCGACGGGGCAGGTGAGCGGCGAGCGCTTTGCCGGTTGCTGGGTGGATGTAGGTACCCATGAGCGGCTGGCTCAGGTCGAGCGTTTGCTTGAGGCGCGCGGCTAGGATGATCTGGCCTGTGACCTTTCTAGGGGCGGTTGCCGGGCTGGCGGTTGCCAGTATTCCAGGTGCCATGCTCGGCGGTTTGCTGGGCCAGGTTCTGGATCGGCGCTTGCGTCTGCGGTCCTGGGCGGCCTTGCGGGAGCGCCTGGGCGGCCGTGCCGAGGTGCGTGACGAGTGGCTGCTATTCGTGCTTTTGGGGCGTTTGGCCAAGAGCGGTGGTCGCGTGCTGCCGGCGCATATCCAGCAGGCGCAGGTGGAAATGCAGCGCTTGGGGCTGAATGCCGAGGGGCAGCGTCAGGCCATCGCGGCTTTTGCTCGGGGCAAGACCGGGCGCGACAGTTTGCGCGTGCCGCTGCGGCGCCAGCACGCGCGAAGTGAAATGCTGATGCGCGCGTGCTGGCGAATGGCCTGGGTGGATGGCCAGGTCGGTCAAGCCGAGCGCGAGCTGATTATGCTCTGGGGTAAATGGCTGCAGGTTTCATCGGCTACCCAGGCGCAGCTAAGTGATGCTTATGCGCCGCAGCGGGGGCCGCTGGTTTCGACGGCCAGCAATGCCTATCAGCGTGCCCTGAATCTGTTGAGCGTGAATGCCGATGCCGAGCCGGCGCAGATCAAGCAGGCCTATCGGCGCTTATTGAGCCGCCATCACCCCGACAAGCTTGCGGGCAGCGGGGCCACGCCGGAGCGTGTGCGCGAGGCCACTGAGCGTACCCGTGAGTTGCACCAGGCCTATGACCTGGTTCGCCAGCGTCACGGCTTTCGTTAGCGGCTATTTCGACTGTAGTTTCAGTGTCAGCCAGCCGCGAATACGGCGGTAGAGCTGCTCCTGTTCGGCTTCACGGTTGCCCGGCAGCGCCTTCATGGCGATCTGTATATAGCTGGGGTGCTTCTGCCGTTTGCTGGCTTGCGAGCGTTTGAGTGCGGCCTGGCGGTCGGCGGGCAGGTCCTTGTAATAGAAATCGCCGGTGGCCAGTTGCAGCTGCGGGATCAACTCATCGAGTGGCGGGGTATAGCCGGCTGGCAATTGTGCAGCTACCAGCAGCAGGTTCTGAATTTTGGCTGGTTTGCGTTCGGCCAGGTAGCGTGCGGCCCAGTAAGCGCCGCTGCCGTGGCCGAGTAGCACTATGGTCTTGGCTTGCTGTTGTTCGGCAAAGCCGATGGCCGACTCGATGCGTGCCAATACGCGTTCGGCATGGGCTTGCTGCTGCTCTTTGATGGTCTTCACTTTGCTCGCTGCGGTTTCGGCGCTGTCGAGTTGGCTATTGCTGGTTTCCGCAGTGGTTTCATCTACAGCGGGGCTGCCCTCTGCGGGTGTCTGCATGGCGTCTGCAGTGTCTTCTGTTGGGGCTGTCGTCGGTGGTTCGGCGCTGCGCAGTGGCGGCGCATCGCTGTTGGGGTCGGGTAGGGTCAGGCTGAGGCTGTGCCAGCCGCCATTGGGCAGCTTGCTGCGCAAGGGGCCGACACTTTGCGGCCAGTCGGCGCTTTCATCGTCGCCCGGCAGAATGATTACCGCGCCGCTGGGCTCGGCAACATTGGCAGGTAGCCAGAGGGCCAGGAAGCGTTCATCGCCAGCTTGCAGTTGCTGCTGTTCCTTTTGCTCCAGTTGCTGCTCCAGCGCCGTGGCTTCCACCTCGCTGCGTTCGGCTAAGGGCGCGCGCACTTCTTCTGCAGGTGCGGTTGAGCCGTCTGTAGCCGCGGGTGTTTCTTCGGGGGGTGTTGGCTCTTCCGCCTGCAGTGGGCTGATTGCTAGCAGCAGGCTCAGGGCAAGGGTGGCGGGGCGCGAAAACATGGGGTTCTCCAGCGAACATCGAGTCTCAGCAGCCTAGCCGTTTCCGTCCAGCTTTGTCAGGTGTCGCTCACACGCGCCAGGCCTTGGATCGGGCTGGTACAATGCGCGCCTTCCGTGAATGCCACCGAGGTGCGCTATGCAACCCTTCGCCATTGCTCCGTCGATTCTTTCTGCTGACTTCGCTCGCCTGGGTGAGGAGGTGGACAAGGTGCTCGCCGCCGGGGCTGACATCGTGCACTTCGATGTGATGGACAACCACTATGTGCCTAACCTGACGATTGGCCCGATGGTCTGCGCCGCGCTGCGTAAATATGGCATCACCGCGCCGATTGATGCGCACCTGATGGTGCAGCCGGTGGACCGTATCATTGGCGACTTTATTGAGGCCGGGGCGAGCTACATCACCTTCCACCCTGAAGCTTCGCAGCATATCGACCGTTCTCTACAGCTGATCCGCGATGGCGGCTGCAAGGCCGGGCTGGTGTTCAATCCGGCCACCTCGCTGGAGGTGCTCAAGCACGTCATGGACAAGGTCGACATGATCCTGCTGATGAGCGTCAACCCAGGCTTCGGCGGGCAGAAATTTATCCCCCATACACTGGAGAAGCTCAAAGAGGCGCGTGCACTGATCGACGCATCGGGGCGTGATATTCGCCTGGAAATCGACGGTGGGGTGAATGTGCAGAACATCCGCGAAATCGCTGCGGCGGGCGCCGATACCTTTGTCGCCGGCTCGGCTATTTTCAATCAGCCGGATTACAAGACCGTGATCGACGCCATGCGTGCCGAACTGGCAAAGGCGCGCGGGTGAGTCTGCTGCGCGAGCTGTTCCAGGGTGAGCTGCCGCGCTTGGTGATGTTCGACCTGGACGGCACCCTGGTGGATTCGGTGCCTGATTTGGCGGTCGCCATCGACAAAACCTTGCTACTACTTGGCCTGCCGGCAGCGGGCATCGAACAGGTGCGCGATTGGGTTGGCAATGGCGCGCGGGTGCTGGTGCGCCGCGCCCTGGCGGGCGGCCTGCAGCATGAGCATATAGATGAGGCCCGTACCGAGCAGGCGCTGGAGCTGTTTATGCAGTATTACGCCGAAAACCACACGCTGACCCAGGTCTATCCTGGCGTGCGGTCTACCTTGGACTGGCTGCGCGAGCAGCAGGTCGAGCTGGCGATTGTCACCAATAAGCCCGAGCGTTTTGTCGCGCCGCTGCTGGATGAGAAGGGTTTGGGGGGCTATTTCCGCTGGATTATCGGCGGTGATACCTTGCCGCAGCAGAAGCCCGACCCTGCGGCGTTGCTGCATGTGCTGCAGCTGGCGCGGGTAGATGCGGCGCAGGCACTGTTTGTCGGCGACTCGCGCAATGACGTGCTGGCGGCCAAGGCTGCAGATGTCCAGTGTGTGGCGCTGAGTTATGGCTATAACCACGGGCGGCCGATTGCCGAGGAGAACCCGGCACATGTGCTGGATTGCCTGAGCGGTTTACTGCGCTCCGCCGAGCCCACGCTTTTGCCGGGCCTTGCGGGTTGATTCGCTTCCGGCCCTGCGCTAGTGTGGCCGGAATTCAATCCCGCCTGAATTAAGAGAGCTTCGTGGTGGTCACCTGCAATCGCTGGTCGGCAAGTTCCGACATGAAAATCATCAAGGCCTTGGCCCGTTGGCGCTGGCGCCTCTGACCTGATCTTGGCCGCTTAGCCGGCGCGTTTGCACACGACCGTTTTAACCTCAAGCCACGAGGCTGATCATGACCCGCGAAGAATTTCTGCGTTTAGCCGCTGCCGGCTATAACCGCATTCCTGTTGCCTGCGAAACCCTGGTGGATTTCGACACGCCGCTGTCCATCTATTTAAAACTGGCTGACGAAGCCAACACCTACCTGCTCGAATCCGTGCAGGGCGGTGAGAAGTGGGGGCGTTACTCGATCATCGGCTTGCCGGCTCGCACCGTGCTGCGGGCTTATGAGCACGACGTAACGGTCAGCGTCGATGGTGTGGAGGTCGAACGCCATCACTGCGAAGACCCGTTGGCCTTTGTCGAGCAGTTCAAGGACCGCTACAAGGTACCGACCCTGCCAGGCTTGCCGCGTTTTAACGGTGGTTTGGTCGGTTACTTCGGTTACGACAGCGTGCGTTATGTCGAGCCAAAACTGGCCAAGGGCGTGAACCCAGACGTACTGGGCACGCCAGATATTTTGTTGATGGTCTCCGATGCCGTGGTGGTGTTCGACAATCTCGCCGGCAAGATGCACGCCATTGTGCTGGTTGACCCTGCTGATGCCGATGCGTTGGAACAGGGGGAGGCGCGTTTGCAGGAAATTCTGCACAAGTTGCGTCAGCCGATCACTCCGCGCTTGGGTGTTGACTTGGCAGCGCCTGCAGCGGCTGATCCAGACTTCGTTTCCAGTTTCAAACGCGATGATTACGAGCACGCAGTTAAGGCAATCAAGGATTACATCCTCGCTGGCGACTGCATGCAGGTGGTGATCTCGCAGCGTATGTCGATCCCCTTCAAGGCCGCGCCGATTGATCTGTATCGTGCGCTGCGCTGTATCAACCCGACGCCCTATATGTACTTCTTCAACTTCGGCGACTTCCACGTAGTCGGCAGCTCGCCAGAAGTACTGGTACGCCTGGAAGATGGCTTGGTCACGGTGCGCCCGATTGCCGGCACGCGCCCGCGTGGTGCTAATGAAGAGGCTGACCTGGCCCTGGAAGAGGATCTGTTGTCCGACGCCAAGGAAGTTGCCGAGCACCTGATGCTGATTGACCTGGGCCGTAATGATGTTGGCCGGGTGGCCAGTACCGGCAGCGTCAAACTCACCGAGAAGATGGTGATCGAGCGCTATTCCAACGTGATGCATATCGTCTCCAACGTTACCGGCCAGTTGAAGGAAGGCTTAACGGCGATGGACGCGCTACGCGCGATTCTGCCGGCCGGCACCTTGTCCGGTGCCCCGAAGATTCGCGCCATGGAAATTATCGATGAGCTAGAGCCGGTCAAACGTGGCGTCTATGGCGGTGCGGTGGGTTATCTGGCCTGGAACGGCAATATGGACACCGCTATCGCTATCCGTACCGCAGTGATCAAAAACGGTGAACTGCATGTGCAGGCCGGTGCCGGCATTGTTGCCGACTCGGTGCCGGCGCTGGAGTGGGAGGAAACGCTGAACAAGCGTCGCGCCATGTTCCGTGCTGTGGCGCTCGCCGAGCAAACCGTCACTGACCCGTTCACGCGCTGAGGAGTCCCGCCATGCTTTTGATGATCGATAACTACGACTCCTTTACCTACAACGTGGTGCAGTACCTGGGTGAGCTGGGCGCTGACGTGCATGTAATCCGCAATGATGAGCTGTCGATTGCCGAGATCGAGGCGCTTAAGCCTGAGCGCATCGTGGTCTCTCCGGGGCCGTGCACGCCGACCGAAGCTGGGGTGTCCATCGAGGCCATCCTGCATTTCGCCGGCAAGCTGCCGATTCTCGGTGTGTGCCTGGGCCACCAGAGCATCGGCCAGGCTTTCGGCGGCGATGTCGTGCGCGCCCGTCAGGTGATGCACGGCAAGACTAGCCCGGTGTTCCACCGTGATCTGGGCGTCTTCGCCGGCCTGAACAACCCGTTGACGGTCACCCGCTATCATTCCCTGGTGGTCAAACGCGAAACCTTGCCGGACTGCCTGGAAATCACCGCCTGGACGCAGCATGAAGATGGTTCGGTGGATGAGATCATGGGCCTGCGCCACAAGACCCTGCATATCGAGGGCGTACAGTTCCACCCTGAGTCGATCCTTACCGAACAGGGCCATGAGCTGTTTGCTAACTTCCTCAAACAACAAGGAGGCCTGCGCTGATGAATATCAAGGAAGCCCTCAATCGAGTGGTCAATCAGCTCGACCTTAGCACCGAAGAAATGCAGGACGTCATGCGCGAAATCATGACGGGCCAGTGCGCGGATGCGCAGATCGGCGCCTTCCTGATGGGCATGCGCATGAAAAGCGAGACCATCGACGAAATCGTCGGAGCGGTCTCGGTGATGCGTGAGCTGGCCAGCCATGTGCACTTGCAGACCCTCGATCATGTGGTGGATGTGGTCGGCACCGGCGGCGATGGTGCGAACATCTTCAACGTCTCCACGGCGGCAAGCTTTGTGGTTGCGGCTGCAGGCGGCAAGGTGGCCAAACACGGCAATCGTGCGGTTTCTGGCAAGAGCGGCAGTGCTGATCTGCTGGAGACTGCAGGGATTTACCTGAGCCTGACGCCCGTGCAGGTGGCGCGTTGTATCGAGAGCGTCGGGGTCGGCTTCATGTTTGCACAAGTGCATCACTCAGCGATGAAATATGCCGCCGTGCCGCGTCGTGAGCTGGGCCTGCGTACCCTCTTCAATATGCTCGGCCCTCTGACCAATCCGGCCGGGGTCAAGCATCAGGTGGTGGGCGTGTTCAGCCAGGCCCTTTGTCGGCCGCTGGCCGAGGTGCTCAAGCGCCTCGGCAGCCAACACATCCTGGTGGTGCATTCGCGCGATGGGTTGGATGAATTCAGCCTGGCGGCGGCGACCCATGTGGCGGAACTGAAAGATGGGCAGATCAGCGAGTACGAAGTGCTGCCGGAAGACCTTGGGCTGAAGAGCCAGAGTTTGGTCGGGCTGGCAGTGGAAAGCCCGGAAGCCTCGTTGGCACTGATTCGTGATGCCCTGACGAAACGCAAGACCGACGCCGGGCAGAAAGCAGCCGACATGATTGCCCTGAATGCCGGTGCGGCGCTGTATGCGGCGGACCTGGCGAGCAGCCTCAAGCAGGGCGTGCAGCTGGCCCATGACGCCTTGCACACCGGTCTGGCCTGGGAGAAGTTGCAGGAGTTGGTGTCCTTTACCGCTGTATTCAAAGAGGAGAATGCCGGGTGAGTATTCCAACCGTCCTGGAGAAGATTCTGGCGCGCAAGGCTGAAGAAGTCGCCGCGCGCCGCGCCGTTGTTTCGCTGGCCGAGCTTGAGCAGCATGCCCGCACTGCCGACCCGGTGCGCGGTTTTGCCGAGGCGCTAATCAGTCAGGCCAAGCGCAAGCAACCGGCAGTGATCGCCGAGATCAAAAAGGCCTCACCAAGCAAGGGTGTACTGCGTGAGCACTTCGTTCCTGCCGAGATTGCCCAGAGTTACCAGGCCGGCGGGGCTACCTGTCTGTCGGTACTAACCGATATCGATTTCTTCCAGGGCGCTGATCGCTACCTGCAGGAGGCCCGTGCGGCCTGCACGCTGCCGGTTATCCGCAAGGATTTTATGATCGACCCGTATCAGGTCGTTGAAGCCCGCGTCCTGGGTGCTGATTGCGTGCTGCTGATCGTCTCGGCGCTGGAAGACGGGCAGATGGCCGAGCTGGCGGCCACGGCCAAGGCGTTTGATCTCGATGTGTTGGTAGAAGTGCACGATGGCGACGAGCTGGAACGTGCGCTGAAAACCCTGGATACGCCGCTGGTGGGTATCAACAACCGCAACCTGCACACCTTCGAACTCAATCTGGAAACCACTCTCGACCTGCTGCCACGCATTCCCCGTGACCGGCTGGTGGTGACCGAGAGCGGCATCCTCAATCGCGCTGATGTAGAGCTGATGGAAATCAGCGAGGTGTATGCCTTTCTGGTCGGTGAGGCATTTATGCGCGCTGATAATCCGGGCGCTGAGCTAGAGCGCTTGTTCTTCCCTGAGCGCAAACGGGTGATCACTTCGCCTGACGTGGATTGATAGGCAGACATAAAAAAGCCGACGCATGCGTCGGCTTTTTTATGTCTGCGACATACGGCTTAGCGCGTGCCAAATACCACCATGGTCTTGCCTTTGACGTTGACCAGGCCCTGCTCTTCCAGAGCCTTGAGTACGCGGCCAACCATCTCGCGGGAGCAGCCGACGATACGGCCAATCTCCTGGCGGGTGATCTTGATTTGCATGCCGTCAGGATGAGTCATGGCGTCTGGTTGTTTGCACAGATCGAGCAAGGTACGGGCAACACGACCGGTAACATCAAGGAAGGCCAGGTCGCCGACCTTGCGCGTGGTGTTGCGCAGGCGCTCGGCCATCTGGCTGCCCAGGGCGTAGAGGATGTCTGGGTCCTGCTGAGTCAGCTCGCGGAATTTGGCGTAGCTCAGCTCCGCCACCTCGCACTCGGTCTTGGCGCGCACCCAGGCGCTGCGTTCTTTTTCGGTGCCGTCCTTTTCGAACAGGCCCATTTCTCCGAAGAAGTCGCCGGAGTTGAGGTAAGCGATGATCATTTCACGACCATCATCGTCTTCGATCAGGATAGTGACCGACCCTTTGACGATGAAGAACAGCGTTTCGCAGCGATCGCCCGCATAGATGATGGTGCTCTTGGCGGTGTAGCGACGACGGTGGCAATGCGCGAGAAGCTTGTCGAGATTTTTTATTTTAGGTGTGAGGGTAATAGCTACCATGCCCGAATCCCGAATTTGTATAGGTGAGCCGTTGTGCGGCTAGTTCTAATAATAGTTATCCGTACAAGTGTGCCAGTAATCCGGCGTCAGCTTAACCAGCCCTCCATGGCGAGGTCCGGTTTTGCGACCTGGCTAACATTCAGCACGGTACTTTGTACCCATCTGCAGCTGATTGATGGGTAAAAGTGCTGTGCTAAGCTGCTTCCCTTTTTAACAGCGGAGCCCGAGTAATGAAAGCGCGTATTCAGTGGGCCGGCGAAGCCCTGTTTATCGGTGAGTCGGGCAGCGGCCATGCGGTGGTAATGGACGGCCCGCCGGAGAGCGGTGGTCGCAACCTGGGTGTGCGCCCGATGGAGATGGTGCTGATTGGCCTTGGTGGTTGCAGTAACTTCGATGTAGTCAGCATTCTGAAAAAATCCCGCCAGGCGGTAGAGAGCTGTGAAGCCTTTCTGGAGGCCGAACGCGCCACGGAAGAGCCCAAGGTATTTACCAAGATTCACCTGCACTTCGTGGTCAAGGGCCGCGGTTTGAAGGAGGCTCAGGTCAAGCGTGCGGTTGAGCTGTCGGCAGAGAAATACTGCTCGGCCTCAATCATGCTGGGCCGTGGCGGCGTTGAGATCACCCACGACTACGAGATTATCGAGCTGGGCGAGTAGCCTGCTGCGATAAACCCGTGAACGAAGAAGGGCACCGCGGTGCCCTTTTTTGTGCCCCTCATTCAGCCTTACACCCGGTAGGTGGTGCTGGTCATCACTTTGGCCAGCAGGCTCATGCCGAACTTCACCGGCGCCGGAAAGCGCAGGCCGCCGGCATCCAGAGCGTTGCAGGCATGCTGTTCTTCATCGACACGCATCTGTTCGAGAATCGCGCGGGATTTCTGATCCTCCTGCGGAATCTGCTGCAGGTGTTCATCAAGGTGTTTGACCACCTGGTCTTCGGTGGCCGCGACGAACCCCAGGCTGACCTTGTCGCTGATCAGCCCGGCGGCTGCGCCTACGCCAAAGGACAAACCGTAGAACAGCGGGTTGAGGATGCTCGGCTGACTGCCCAGCTGGCGGATACGCTGCTCACACCACGCTAAGTGGTCGATTTCCTCATCGGCGGCATGCTCCATGGCTTTGCGTACCTGTGGCAGCTTGGCGGTCAGTGCCTGGCCTTGGTACAGCGCCTGGGCGCAGACTTCACCGGTGTGGTTGATGCGCATCAAACCGGCGACATGTTGGGCCTGCTGTCCATCCAGCTCGGCTTCCGGCTGCACGATGGCTGGCGATGGCCGGGTCGGCTGACCGCTGAAGGGCAGCAATGTGCGCAGCGCAGCATCGGCTTGCAGCAGCAGGCGATCAACAGGTGAGAAGTGACGTTCGCTGGCCATAGGGACCTCCGGCGATGATGACGGCGATCAGTTTACTCCACGCGGGGGAGAAGGTCTGTTGACGTTTCGTCGCAGCCTCGCCGATCCGTCAACCACCTATGAAGCATGGCCACCGTCAGGGCAATTCGCGTAGCACGCGAAAACCCAGGGCATAGTCTTTGTGCTGTGGTTGTTTCATGTCGCGCTGGCTGCTACGCAGGTAGGTCGGGCCGCTGTTCCAGGCGCCGCCGCGCACCACCCGGGGGCTTTTGTCGAGCAAGCTGGCCGCCTGCTGCTCGCTGCCATCGAAGGGGCTGGCAAAGCGCGAGGCGGTCCATTCCCAGACATTGCCGGCGGTGTCATACAGGCCGAAGGCATTGGCGGCGAATTGGCCGGCGCGTTCAGTTTTGCTCTGGATCAGGCGTGACGTTGCACAACCACGGCAATGCGCGCGCGGTCGTGTTTCCGGGCTGTCGAGCTGCTCGCCCCACCAGTAGTAGCTGGTGCTGCCGGCGCGGGCGGCGTATTCCCACTCGGCTTCGGTGGGCAGTCGATAGCGCTGGCCGGTAACCTTCGACAGCCATTGGCTGTAAGCCAGGGCCTGGTGCCAGGACACATGGATCACCGGTCGCTGCGCCGACAGTCCCCAGCCCTCGTTGTCCGGCATGGCCGTAGCGGTGGCGTCGGCGTAGTGCTGCCAGTCGGCGAAGCTGACTTCGTAGAGGCCGATGGCGAACGGCTGGTTGATTTCGATGGGCGTAAGCGGGCGCTCGTTATGGTTGCCACGGCCGCTGTGGTCACCCAGCAGATAACGTCCGGCGGGCACTACAACCAGCTGCGGCCCTTGCTGGCCCCTGGGCAAGGCGTCGCTGAACACGCTGCCAGGCGTATGCGCGTGCGCGGGATTGCCAATCAGCAGGGCGAGCACGGTCAGCGCGCCGAGTAATGCACGACTCAACCCGGTGGCCATGCCATCTGCCGCTGACCCAGTACGTGCATATGGATGTGGTGCACCGTCTGGCCGCCTAGGTCATTACAGTTCATCACCACGCGAAAGCCTTCCTCGCAGCCTTGTTCCTTGGCCAGGCGCTGAGCGGTGAAGAGGATGTGCCCAGCCAGCGGCGTGTCGGCGGCGCTCAGATCATTGAGAGTGCTGATGTGTTTTTTCGGGATAACCAAAAAGTGCACCGGTGCTTGCGGGCCGATATCGTGAAAGGCAATCACCTGATCATCTTCATAAAGCTTGCGCGCCGGTATTTCACCAGCGACGATCTTGCAAAATAGACAGTCCATGGACAGTCTCCCGGCCAATATTAAGAGGCCGAGTTTAACAGTCCGTTGAAAAACTACCTGCGTTGCCGATACTGCGTTAAAAACAGACTCAAAATGCTCATTTACTACTCGTAAACTCCGCTTTTTCGTCTGCTTTTGCCTTGTCTCGGCTGCCTCGCCGACATTTTTCAACGGCCTTTTTGTGGACAAGGAGCGTGGGTGAAAAACGATATTCATGATCTGGGCTTGGTATTGGATTCCAAGACCAAGCTTGTACTGATTGAGTCCTGGGATGAGCTGCGGGTGCTGGAAACCCTGACCAGCCTGGCGGTGCGTCGCAGTCTTGGCTTGCAGCTGTGGTCGGTAACCGAAGGTTTGCAGCGGGTGGGGTTTTCCATTCAAGAGCCTGTTGACAGCACGACGCTTGAGCCAGAAACCGCCCTGCGTCTGATCAAGGCGGATACGCAGCCGACGTTGTATGTGATGTGCGACCTGCATCCCTTTCTTGACGACAATCCCAAACTGGTGCGTTTGCTCAAAGAAATCGCCATGAACGAGCAGCCCAGCAAACCGACACTGGTGCTGGTATCCCACGCCTGCAAACTGCCGCCGGAAGTGCAGCGTTACGCCTCGCGTTTCAGCCTGTCGCTACCCTCCGAGGACGAGCTGCTGGCCATTGTGCGTGATGAGGCTACGGCCTGGAGTGCGCGCAACCGCAATGCTCGCGTGCGCACCGATAACCGCACCCTGCAACAGGTGGTGAAGAATCTGCGCGGCCTTAGCCATGCAGAGGCCCGTGCGCTGGCGCGCAATGTAATCTGCGATGACGGCGCGATTACCCAGGAAGACCTGCCGGAGCTTAACAAGACCAAATTTCAGCTGCTCGATCTCGATGGCGTGCTGAGTTTCGAGTACGACACCGCACGTTTCGCCGAGGTCGGTGGGCTGAGCAACCTCAAGCGCTGGCTGGGTGAGCGGCAGAGCATCTTTCTTGAAGGCAAAGGCGTTGATCTGCCCAAGGGCGTGCTGTTGGTTGGCGTACAGGGCGGCGGTAAGAGTCTGGCCGCCAAGGCCATCGCCGGTCTGTGGGGCTTACCTTTGCTGCGCCTGGATTTTGCCTGTCTGTACAACAAGTTCTTCGGGGAAACCGAGCGCAGCCTGCGCGAAGCTCTCAAGCTTGCCGAGCAGATGGCGCCCTGTGTGCTCTGGATGGACGAGATCGAGAAGGGCCTGGCCAGTGGCGATCACGATGGTGGCGTCAGCCAGCGCGTGCTCGGTACCCTGCTGACCTGGATGGCTGAACGCAAGGCGCCGGTATTCATGGTGGCCACCGCCAACGTCATCTCCCGGCTACCGCCGGAGCTGGTGCGCAAGGGGCGCTTCGATGAGCTGTTCTTTGTCGATCTGCCGGATGCAGCGGTGCGTGCCGAAATCTTCCGGATTCACCTGGCGCGGCGCGAGCTGGACGTGACAGGTTTTGATCTGACGCAACTGGCGGCGGCTTGTGAAGGGTTTTCCGGGGCGGAGATCGAGCAGGCGGTGGTCAGCGCCCTGTATGCCGCGCAAGCCCAGCAACAAATGGTGAATCAGGCATTGCTGCTGCAGAGCATCCAGAGCACCGCGCCACTGTCGGTGGTGATGGCCGAAGACCTTGCCGCGCTGCGCGCCTGGGCGGATGGGCGCACGGTCAACGCGGGTTAGAGCAGGCGCTTAGATTGGCTTGCCGAACTGGCGATTGAGCCGTGCGCTGATTCGCCGTACCAGCCAGCGTGGCCCCAGCCGAGGGCTGAGGGCGAGCAAGCGGTTGCGCCAGCCTGGGATGATGATCGCGCGGTTTTTCTCCAGCGCCTTGACGGTGATAAGCGCCACTTCTTCGGCGCTCATCATCAGCTTGCTGCCCTGTAGCGCCTCACTGTTCATACGTGCCGTGCGGAAAAACGCGCTGCGGGTTGGCCCTGGGCAGAGTACGGAGACTTTAACGCCGTACTCTTTCAGCTCTTCGCGCAGGCCTTCGGAGAAGTGCAGTACGTACGCTTTGCTTGCGTAGTAGTTGCTCATGCCTGGGCCTGGCTGAAAGCCTGCAACCGAGGCGACGTTGAGAATCTGCCCGCTGCCCTGGCCGGCCATGATGGTGCCGATGGCGTGGCAGAGGCGGGCAAGGGCCAGAACATTCAATTCGATCAACTGTTGCTCACGCGCCCAGTCCTGGGCAACGAATGAGCCAGATGTGCCAATTCCAGCGTTGTTAACCAACAGGTCGATACTGCGCTCTCCTTGCTCCAGTTCATGTAGCAGGCCGCTGACCTGCAGCGGCTGGCTGAGGTCGCAGACGCGAAATAGCACGTCCACGGAAAAGCGTTGTGTCAGCTCGCAGGCAATGCTTTCCAGCGCATCGCGCTGGCGCGCCACCAGAATCAGATTGCGGCCACGCCGGGCCAGGGCTTCCGCCAGGGCCAGGCCAATGCCGCTAGAGGCTCCAGTGATAAGCGCGTAACGGGTCATAGCGTTCTCCGTGATGGGGCCTTTCGACCCCATGTGCCGCGCAAGGTTGCCAGTGGGTTACAGGCCGGCGTCGGCATAACCCATATAGGCAGGCAGGGCGATGGCGGCAACAATACCGATGACGATGAACGCCACCCAGAGCAGGGCGAGGATTTTCACTGCGCGGCTGTTCGGTGGCGGCGGCGGACCAAAGCGGTTGGCGGCGGTGCTGCCGGGGATGATAAACATCAGCAGGGAGAACACCCCGCCAACAATCGGCACCAGGGTGACCAGCAATAGCCAGCCAGACCAGCCGATGTCATGCAGGCGCTGTACGCCGAACATGATGCCGACTACCGCCACTGCGATACCTACCACGACCATCAGCAGGCCGCCGAGAATTTCCGACGCGGCGAAGAAACCGCCGGCGATACCGAACAATGGCAAGCAGGCCAGCATCAGCACCATCGACCAGGCCAGGTAGCGCAAACGGCCGATGCGTCCGTCGGTGGTAAAGGCTTTCAGCTCGCCGAACTCCGGCAGAGTTTCCGCTACGGCTGCTTTCGGCGTGGCATAGGGGGTGGCCGCTGCGCTGACCACTTCTGGCTGGGTTTCCGCGAGCATGGCCTGGCGGGCGATAAATTTCTCGATAACGATGCCGCAGGCCGAGCACTCAATGGCTTTGGCTTGTTGGTGGCCGCACTTGGGGCAGGTCATTTCGCTTGTGCTGGCGGCACTTGGCGCTGAACTCTGAGTTTGCGGGGCGTGATCATCGGTCTCTACCAGACTCAGGCTGGCAGCCAGGTCCTGCTCCTTGCGCACTTTGGCGCCGGCGCTTTGCAAAGCCTTGAGGTACTGGTCGGCTTCGTTTTCGCTGAGGTCACGCTTGATATCGACATTGCCGCCGTTAAACAGCGCGTTGATCCGGGTCTGGTCGCTTTTGAACAGGCGGGCGAGATTCTCTTTGGCTGTTTCCAGGCTGACGTCGGGCATCAGCTCGCCGTTGAACACAATCTTGAAGCGGGCTTGGGTCATGTTGGCGTCCTTGTCGGTGCCAGAATGGAGTTGCGCTACAGACTAGCCGGCCTGCAGGCCAGTAAACAAGCCGCCTGCGCGCAAATGTGCACGGGCCTAGAGGCGGTTCACGCTCTGTTGGCGGACCAGCTACCGACCAAGCGGCCGTTGCGGAGCAAGTAGAGCTGGTTGAACAACTCGAACAGACCTTCCGAGCGCAGCGGCCGAAGAAACACCCAATCGTCGACCTGTAAGCCTGTGCCGGCTGAGCCGATCAGACGTTCCTGGTTGGCACTGCGGCCATACAGTGAGTCATAGCTGAGCCCGGCTGGAGACACTGGGGTTGCCGGCCATTGCCCGCCATACAGGTAATAAGCCTGCTGGCGATTGCGGTTCCAGCGTTGCAGCAGCTGTTGTGAACTGTCGAGAAACGGCAGCTGCCCAGGCAGAGCCTTGAGCACCGGGCTGGCGATCCACAGGGCCGCTTGTTGGGCGGCCAGCAGATTGCTGTCGAAATCACTGGGTTTGAGCAGGGCGGAGCCGACCGCAACTTCATTCAGCGGTGTATCGCGTTTGGCATGCAGGGCATAGGTCAGGCTGCCGGCGCCATTGAGCAGCGGCTGTTGTGGCCAGAGTTCGTTGAATGCAGCCGCGCTGGCGATAAACGCTCGGTAACGCGCAGTGCTTTTGGCAAAGGCGCTGGCCTGGTCAGTCCAGAACGGCGTATGGGCGAGGTGGGCGTCATAACCCATGAGGCCGCGCACGTGTAGCTGGTTAGGGGTGTTATCTAGCCAGGTAAATGCGGCGC
>JAHJXZ010000174.1 GCA_018827205.1 Gammaproteobacteria bacterium
TACCCGCATGCGCAATCGATGCAGCTGCCGAGCCTGATTAAGAGCATCGACAAGACCGGCGAGCAGAGCCTGCGCTTCACCCTTACCCGCCCGGATGCGACCTTTCTCGCCACACTAAGCATGGGCTTCGCCTCAATTTATTCCGCCGAGTACGCCGCGCAATTGCTGGCAGCCGGCACGCCGGAAACGCTCAACAGCCAGCCAATCGGCACTGGACCGTTTGTCTTCAACCGCTTCCAGAAGGATGCCAGCGTTCGTTACAGCGCCAACCCGAGCTACTTCGCTGGCAAACCTGCGGTGGACAATCTGGTGTTCGCCATCACCCCCGACGCCAACGTGCGCCTGCAGAAGCTGCGCCGCGGCGAGTGCCATATCGCCCTGTCGCCGAAACCGCAGGATGTGCAGTCCATCAGTGGCGATAGCAATCTACAGAGCGCGCATACCGCCGCCTTTATGACCGCCTTCGTCGGCATTAACAGCCAGCACCCACCACTGGACCAGCCCTCCGTGCGCCAGGCGATCAACCTGGCTTTCGACAAGGCCAGCTACCTCAAGGCGGTGTTCGAGAACAGTGCTGAAGCCGCTAATGGCCCCTACCCGCCCAACACTTGGAGTTACGCCAGCGAACTGCCCGGCTACCCGTACAACCCTGAGAAAGCCCGCGAACTGCTCAAATCCGCCGGCCTGGCCGATGGCTTCAGCACCACCATCTGGACCCGCCCCACCGGCAGCGTGCTCAACCCAAACCCAAGCCTGGGTGCACAGTTGCTGCAAGCTGACTTGGGCAAAGTCGGCATCAAGGCGAAAATTCGCGTGATCGAATGGGGCGAGCTGATTCGCCGTGCCAAGGCCGGCGAGCATGATCTGCTGTTTATGGGCTGGGCCGGCGACAACGGCGATCCGGACAACTTCCTCACCCCGCAATTTGCCTGCGCTTCACTCGAATCCGGGCTGAACTTCGCCCGTTATTGCGACCCGCAACTGGACAAGCTGATCGCCGATGGCAAAAGCACCAGCGACCAGGCGCAGCGCAGCCGTATATATAAAGAAGCGCAGCAGATCATCCAGCAGCAGGCGCTGTGGCTACCGCTGGCCCACCCGACCGCCTACGCGCTGACGCGCAAGCAAGTCGATGGCTATCACGTCAGTCCATTCGGGCGCCAGGATTTCTCCAAGGTGCGCCTGAAGCCCTAAAGCCAGCCGTACTCGGCCATCGACAGCGGTTCACCTTCGCCGACGATAAAGTGGTCGAGTACGCGCACATCCACCAGCTCCAGCGCCTCTTTAAGGCGACGGGTCAGCACCCGATCCGCCTGACTGGGCTCGGCAACACCTGACGGATGGTTATGGGTCAAAATCAGCGCCGCAGCGTTATGTGCAAGCGCTCGCTTGACCACCTGCCGAGGATAAACGCTGGCGCTGTCGATGGAGCCATGAAACAGCGCTTCGAAGGCCAACACGCGGTGCTTCGCATCCAAAAACAAACAGCCAAACACCTCATGCGGCTCATGCCGTAGCAGCGCTTTCAGGTAATCACGCACGGCCTGCGGACTTTCCAGCGCCGAGTCGCGGCGCAATTGCTCGGCCAGATGCCGGCGCGCCATCTCCAGCACGGCCTGCAATTGGGCAAACTTGGCCGGCCCCAGGCCCAGGCGCTGGCTGAACGACGGCAAATCCGCCTGCAGCAGGGCCCGCAAACTACCGAAGTCGCCTAGCAGATGACGCGCCAGATCCACCGCACTCTGCCCGGCCACGCCTGTACGCAAGAAAATCGCCAGTAATTCCGCATCGGTCAGGGTGCCAGCGCCCTGCGCCAGGAGCTTTTCCCGCGGGCGCTCTGCCGCGGGCCAATCACGAATACTCATCACACCTCCTTGTGTGTTGCCGGGCGCGGCAAAGCGCCGCGCCCGAGTGCCGCAAAGCCAAGCCTGGCAAGCGCTTGGCAGCGCTACTCCGCTGCAGGCTCTGTGCTATCGTAGCCCAACTTTTGCGCGGCGCCTGGCCTGGGGAGGTGTCAGCGTCGCGGTGTATATCCATCTTTATAAAAGGCAGGCCTATGCAGCGGCTGTATCGGAAACGCATCATTGTTGGCGTGGGCGGCGGTATTGCCGCGTATAAAAGTGCAGAGCTGATTCGCCGCCTCAAGGACCAGGACGCCGATGTGCGTGTGGTCATGACCAAAGGCGGTCGCGAATTCATCACCCCGCTGACCCTACAGGCCCTGTCCGGGCATCCGGTACACCTCGATCTGCTCGACCCCGAGGCCGAAGCCGCCATGGGCCATATCGAGCTGGCGCGCTGGGCCGATCTGGTACTGATTGCCCCGGCCACCGCCGACCTGATGGCGCGCCTGGCCCAAGGCGTTGCCGATGACCTGCTCACCACCTTGGTACTGGCCACCGATGCCCCTGTCGCCCTGGCCCCAGCAATGAACCAAGCCATGTGGCGCGATCCAGCGACCCAGGCCAATGCCCAGCTTCTGACCCAGCGAGGCCTGCACCTGTTTGGCCCCGCAGCCGGCAGCCAGGCCTGCGGCGATGTTGGCCTGGGCCGTATGCTCGAAGCTGAACAGCTGGTGCAGTGCGCCGCCGACTGCTTCCAGCAGCAGGCACTGACCGGCAAGCACGTGCTGATCACCGCCGGCCCGACCCAGGAAAATATCGACCCGGTGCGCTATATCACCAACCACAGCTCCGGCAAGATGGGCTTTGCCCTCGCCGAAGCGGCTGCCGAAGCTGGCGCCAAGGTCACCCTGATCAGCGGCCCAGTGCACCTGCCGACACCCGAGCGCGTCACCCGCATCAATGTCACCAGCGCCCGTGACATGCTCGCCGCCTGCGAAGCCGCGATGCCCTGCGACCTGCTGATCGCCGCCGCTGCCGTCGCCGATTACCGCCCGGAAGTGGTCGCCCAGCACAAATTGAAAAAAGACCCCACCAGCGGCGACGGTTTGCTCCTGCAAATGGTGCGTAACCCGGATATTCTCGCCACCCTGGCAGGGCGCAGCGACCGGCCGTTCAGCGTCGGTTTTGCCGCCGAAACCGAGAATCTGCTGGAGTACGCCTCGCGAAAGCTGCGTGACAAGAACCTCGATCTGATCGTCGCCAATGACGTAGCCAACCCCAGCATCGGCTTCAACAGCGAAGAAAACGCCATCACCATCATCGACCGTGAGCTTCAGCAGAGCAGCTTCGCCCAGACCAGCAAAAGCAAGATTGCCCGCCGCTTGGTGAGCTTTATTGCCGAGCGTATGGCGCACAACTGACGCCCACTCACCGACTACAGAGCCTGATATGCACGCCTTACAAGCCAAGATCCTCGACCCGCGCCTAGGCAATGAATTTCCCCTGCCGCACTACGCTACTCCAGGCTCCGCCGGCCTCGACCTGCGCGCCATGCTCAAGCAGGAGCTGGTGCTGGAACCCGGGCAAACCGTACTGATCCCTACCGGCCTGTCGATTTACATAGGCGACCCCGGTTTGGCTGCGATGATCCTGCCGCGCTCGGGCCTGGGTCACAAACATGGCATCGTCCTGGGGAACCTCGTCGGCCTGATCGACTCGGACTACCAGGGCGAATTGATGGTGTCCTGCTGGAACCGTGGGCAGAGCGCCTTCACCATCGCCATCGGCGAACGTATCGCCCAACTGATCCTGGTACCGGTGGTGCAGGCGCATTTCGAGCTGGTTGAACAGTTTGATGAGAGCCAGCGTGGCGCAGGCGGCTTCGGCCACTCCGGTAGCCATTGATTGCCTTAATCTAATTCCAGGATGAATTGCCGAGGAGACGCTGCATGAAACTCTTCAAGCGCACGGCCAAGGACGCTGACGGGGTAACCGCCAGCGCCCAACTGACCAGTGCCCCCGCCGATGCCAAAGCGGCCAAGAACAGCCCCAACGCCCTGTTACCCGGTGTGCTGGCGGCGTTAGTCGGCATCATCCTGGCCGGCGCGCTGCTCTGGTTCGGTCCGCTCAACAGTGCCTACCAGCAGCAGCTGCAGCAACTCAGCCAGGCATGGGGTGGTGGTCAAGCGACCGTGTTGCAAAAAGCCCTGCAGCAACTGAGCGCTGACACCCAAGCAGCCGCGCGCAACCCGCAACTGCTACAAGCCCTGCAAAGCCAGGACATCAATCAGATCCGCGCTGCTGAACGCAACCTCACTTACTGGAGCGGGGTGATCGACGCTCATCTCAATGCCCGCGGCCAGGCTGTGCAGGACATGGGCCGCAGCGCACCGATGAACTTCGCCGCGCTGGACATGCTCCGCCGCGCAGAAAACGGCCAGACGCCCGCCCCGGAGGCCTACAAGGTCGGCCAGCGCTGGCTGGTCTACAGCGCCGCTCCCTTGCGCCTGAGCGAAGGTGAACCGCTGCATGGCACCCTGTTGCTGGCCGTGGATCTTGAGCGCCTGCTCGCCAGCCTGCCGGTGATGCCTGCAGAAATCGGCCAGATTCAGCTGATCCAGCAGTTCAACAACACCACTGCCCAGGTACTCGCCCAGCGCGGTAATGCGCAAGGCACCGTGCAATCATTTAGCACCGGCAACCCCAACTGGACGGTCAGTTTTACCCCCGGCCCGTCACTTACCAACCCGGTATTCTCGCCGCTGCTGCTGGCCATCGCCGGCCTGCTGGCCCTGGCTGGGGCAATTGTCGGCCTCTATCTGCTGCAGAGTAGCCTGCAGCGCAACCTACGCGCCGACGTGCTGCAGCTTGGGCAGATGCTCAAGGAGCTGTCCTCCGGCAAAGCCGTCAAGGCGTTCAGCCTGAGCCTGCCAGCCCTGGATATACTCGCGCAGAATCTCGCGCGCATGCCGCGCCGCGCCACTGAGCAGGCCGCCGCGCCAGCTGCCAGCTCAGCCGTAGCCAACCCGGGAGTCGCGGCCATGCAAACGCCCGCCAGCGCCATGGTCGACCCGCTGTTTCAGGACACCGATATCCTCGACATCGATATCCTCGACGAAGACCAGGACCTGCTCGGTCTCGATGAGCCGACGCCCGCCCCTGTGCAGGCGAAAGCACCGAAGCTGCCGGCCGATATCTTCCGCGCCTACGATATTCGTGGCGTGGTCGGCCGCACCCTGAACGCCGAAACCGCCTACTGGATCGGCCGCGCCATCGGCTCGCAGAGCCTGGCCCAGGGCGAACCGAACATCGCCGTCGGCCGCGATGGTCGCCTGTCCGGGCCAGAGCTTGCGCAGCAGTTAATCCAGGGCCTGCTCGACTGCGGTTGTAACGTCAGCGATGTCGGTATGGTGCCGACGCCCGTGGTGTATTACGCCGGGCATATCCTCACCGGTAAATCGGCAGTGATGCTCACCGGCAGCCATAACCCGCGCGACTACAACGGGTTCAAGATCGTCATCGCCGGCGACACCCTGGCCAACGAACAGATCCAGGCCCTGAAAGCACGCATCGATAACAACGACCTGGCCAGCGGTGTCGGCACGGTCGAACAGGTTGATGTGCTGGAACGCTACTTCAAGCAGATCCGCGACGATATCGCCATGGCCAAGCCCATGCGCGTGGTGGTCGATTGCGGCAACGGCGTGGCCGGGGTGATCGCCCCGCAACTGATCGAAGCGTTGGGCTGCTCGGTGATTCCGCTGTACTGCGAAGTCGACGGCAACTTCCCCAACCACCACCCGGACCCCGGCAAGCCGGAAAACCTGGTGGACCTGATCGCCAAAGTGAAAAGTGAGAAAGCCGATATCGGCCTGGCCTTCGATGGCGACGGCGACCGCGTCGGCGTGGTGACCAATACCGGCACCGTTGTCTATCCGGACCGTTTGCTGATGCTGTTCGCCAAAGACGTGGTGTCACGTAACCCCGGCGCCGACATCATTTTCGATGTCAAATGCACACGCCGCCTGACGCCGCTGATCAGCGGTTACGGCGGCCGCCCAGTGATGTGGAAAACCGGCCACTCGCTGATCAAGAAAAAAATGAAGGAAACCGGCGCACTGCTGGCCGGCGAAATGAGCGGACATATCTTCTTCAAGGAGCGCTGGTTCGGCTTTGACGATGGCATCTATGCCGCCGCACGCCTGCTGGAAATCCTCAGCCAGGATCGCCGCGACGCCGAGCATGTGTTCAGCGCGTTCCCCAACGATATCTCCACCCCGGAAATCAATATTCAGGTCACCGAACAGAGCAAGTTCAGCATCATCGAACGCCTGCAACGCGACGGTGTTTGGGGTGAAGGCAATATCACCAACCTCGATGGCGTACGTGTCGACTACCCCAGAGGCTGGGGCCTGGTACGCGCCTCCAACACCACGCCGGTGCTGGTACTGCGCTTCGAGGCGGAAACCGAAGAAGAACTTGAACGGATCAAGGAAGTATTCCGCGCCCAGCTCTACAGCGCGGTACCCGACCTCGACCTGCCGTTCTGATTGATTAGCGAATTGTCTACTGGAGCCCTGCATGACCCTCGAACGTGATGCCGCCACCAACGTCGCCAAGGTACTGTCCGAAGCACTGCCGTATATCCGCCGTTTCGTCGGCAAGACGCTGGTAATCAAATACGGCGGCAACGCCATGGAAAGTGAAGAGCTCAAGCAAGGCTTCGCCCGCGACATCGTGCTAATGAAAGCGGTCGGCATCAACCCGGTTGTCGTCCACGGCGGCGGCCCGCAAATCGGTGATCTGCTCAAGCGCCTGTCCATCGAAAGTCACTTTGTCGACGGTATGCGCGTCACCGACACCGCCACCATGGACGTAGTGGAAATGGTCCTCGGCGGCCAGGTCAACAAGAGCATCGTCAACCTGATCAACCAGCACGGCGGCAGCGCCATCGGCCTGACCGGCAAAGACGCCCAGCTGATCCGCGCCAAGAAGCTCCAGGTCAGCCGCCAAACACCGGAGATGACCCAGCCGGAAATCATCGATATCGGCCATGTCGGCGAAGTCACCGGGGTCAACATCGACCTGCTGAATATGCTGGTCAAGGGCGACTTCATTCCGGTGATTGCACCGATTGGCGTCGGCCCGGACGGCGAGTCGTACAACATCAACGCTGACCTGGTGGCTGGGAAGGTCGCCGAAGCGCTGAAGGCCGAGAAGCTGATGCTGCTGACCAATATTGCCGGCCTGATGGATAAGCAGGGCCAGGTGCTCACCGGCCTGACTACCGAACAGGTCGACAGCCTGATTGCCGACGGCACCATCTACGGCGGCATGCTGCCGAAAATTCGTTGCGCCCTGGAAGCGGTGCAAGGCGGCGTAACCAGTGCGCACATCATCGACGGCCGCGTACCAAACGCCGTGCTGCTAGAGATTTTTACCGATAGTGGCGTGGGTACGCTGATCTGCAACCGCAAGCGCCACTGAGTGCTGCCTGTAGAATCAGCCTGCTGATCCTGGCTGATTCGCCCGCCTGATTAGCCTGCTGTGCGACTTGCAGCAGGCTCTCGCAACCCCGAAGCTCAGTGGCTCAGCCCTGCAGATCGAGGTGTTTTCTTTGAGTAACCCACCTTCCCGCGACGCCTTCAGCTTCTTCCACACCCTTCGTGTGCGCTGGGCCGAGGTCGATCCGCAAAGCATCGTGTTCAACGGTCACTACCTGACCTACGCCGATGTCGCTATCACCGAATACTTCCGCGCCCTGGGCATCCGCTACCCGGACGACCTGAGCCGCGACGGCGGCGACTTCTTCGCGATCAAGACCGTGCTGGAGTACCTGGCACCCGCGCGCTTCGACGATCAGCTGCAGATCGGCATTCGCGTCGCCCGCCTGGGCCACTCCAGCCTGAGTTTTGCCCTGGGTATCTGGTGCAGCGAACAAGCGCTGACCGCTGGCGAAGTGATTTACGTGCACACAGACAATGCAAGCCGAAGCAGCAGCCCGCTACCGGCGTGGTTAAGAGAAAAAGTTCTGGCCTTTGAGCGCTGCGCGCCGCAGCAATAGCCTACTGGTTGCGGCCCAGCAGCTCTTTGAGCCGAGCAAGATCAGCATTGAAACTGCTGTCCGCCTCTTTACGCGCAGCCTGATAACGCAAGATGTCGCCTTTGAGACGCGCCTGTTCGGCTTTCTGGTTATCGATCTGCGCCAGCAGATGCGCCGGCACCGCACGCCCAGCACGCTCATGATCAGCAGCCTGACTCTGCAGATTAGACTGCTGCGTGCGCACCGACTGCAAGTTACCGCGCGCCACGCCAATCAGACCGTCGAGTTCGGCGAGCTTACGCTCACGCGCGCGCTCGACATCATCCGGAGTGCTGTATAGACGTAATAACTGAGCATCAGAGCTGGCGCGCGCGCGCTCAGCCAAGATGTGCTGCATCTCTTCAGCACTGGGGGCCGGCGGGATAACTTTGACCACTCGGCCCTGCTCATTGAGTACTTCATAACCCTTGCTGATGTGCTCCGGCGGCACGCCCTGACGGCTGAGCACGGTGGTGCCCTTGTCATCGACATAGCGGTACAACTCGGTTGCACCTGCCACAACCGGCAACAGTAGGCTAAGCAGCAGCGAACAGCGGGTTAGGACAGATTTATGCACAACGCAGCACCTTATTCGGCAGGTTAGATTCCGTATTCAGCTCGGTAGGCTTGTACCGCAGGCAGATACTGCTTGAGTTCAGCATCCTCTGCCAGATATTCCAGTACCTGTTCGAGTGACACAATGCTCACCACCGGCATGCCGTAGTCACGCTCAACTTCTTGAATCGCCGAAAGCTCACCCTTGCCGCGCTCCTGACGGTTAAGCGCAATCAGCACGCCAGCCGCCTTAGCACCCTGCGCCTGGATGATCTGCATCACCTCACGAATCGCCGTTCCAGCGGTGATCACGTCATCGATGATCAACACGCGACCTGCCAGCGCGGCGCCTACCAGAGTGCCACCTTCGCCGTGGTCCTTGGCTTCTTTACGGTTAAAACACCAGGGCATATCGCGCTGATGGTGCTCGGCCAGCGCCACCGCAGTGGTTGCAGCCAGCGGAATACCCTTGTAAGCCGGGCCAAACAGCACGTCGAAGTCGATGCCGCTGTCTACCACAGCCGCCGCGTAAAAACGCCCGAGCTGCGCCAGGGCCAAACCACTGTCAAACAGCCCTGCGTTGAAGAAATAAGGACTGATACGCCCGGACTTGAGAGTGAACTGACCAAAGCGCAGAACACCACGCTCAATGGCAAAACGGATGAAGTCACGTTGATACACTTGCATGAAAAAGCCCCGGACAGCACGGATTTACTAGGTAATTTAGCTAATAGAGGTGAGCTCGGGTATCATACACGCACGTGATTTTGGGGGCCATTTATGCGGATCATCAGTGTGAACGTGAATGGTATTCATGCGGCAGTCGAGCGCGGTTTGCTCAGTTGGCTGCAAGCACAGAATGCCGACGTCATCTGCCTGCAGGACACCCGCGCCTCCGCCTTTGAACTGGACGACCAAGCCTTCCAACTGGATGGCTA
>JAHJXZ010000175.1 GCA_018827205.1 Gammaproteobacteria bacterium
AGCGCGTAATACTCGCACTGCATGGGGATGATCACCCCATTGGCTGCCACCAAGGCGTTGACCGTGAGCATCGATAGCGCGGGCGGGCAGTCGATGAGGATGTAATCGTAATTTTCGCGGATCGGCGCAAGCGCATAACGCAAGCGGCTTTCCTTCATTTTCATTTCCAGCAGCGAGACTTCGGCGGCGGTCAGGTCGCGGTTGGCCGGCAGCAATTGGTAACCGCCGTGCTCGGAGTACTGCATGGCATCGACCAGGTTGCATTCGCCGATCAGTACGTCGTAGATCGAGTGCTCCAGACCGTGCTTATCCACACCGCTGCCCATAGTCGCGTTGCCCTGGGGGTCGAGGTCGATCAACAGCACGCGGCGCTTGGTCGCCACCAGCGAGGCAGCCAGATTGATGCAGGTGGTGGTTTTGCCCACGCCGCCTTTCTGGTTAGCGATTGCGAATACCTTAGCCATGCTGCGTTCCCCCTAAACCGAGCGACGCAGTATCAACAGATGGCGCTGACCTTGGCAACCGGGAACCTTGAGCACATGGGTGGCGGTGAGACGAAAGTCCGCTGGCAGGGCCTGCAGCTCGTCATCCGGGTGTACACCTTTCATCGCCAGCCACTGGGTATTGTCATCGCCGAGGTGGCGGGTCCAGTTGCTGAAATCTTCCAGCGAGCTGAACGCCCGTGAGCAAATCCCGCTGAATGGCACAGCTGGGGTGAATTCCTCAACGCGGCTGTGGATAACTTGCAGGTTGGCCAGTTTTAACTCCAGCTTCACCTGAGTCAGGAAGCGGGTCTTCTTGCCGTTTGAATCCAGCAAAGTGAACTGCCGCTCGGGAAACAGGATGGCCAGTGGAATCCCCGGCATACCGCCGCCACTGCCGACATCCAGCCAGTTATCCCCAGCCTCGGCGACAAAAGGCACCACAGACAGGCTGTCGAGCAGGTGACGCGAGACCATTTCATTCGGGTCGCGTACCGCGGTGAGGTTGTAGGCCTTGTTCCACTTGATCAGCAGAGCCAGGTAAGCCAGCAGCTGTTCGTGCTGCTGCGCGCTGAGTTCAACACCCAGTTCAACAGCGCCGTGGCTCAGTTCTTCGGCATGACGTGCAGTAACCAACGACATCAGGCACTTTGCTCCAACTGCTGACCGGCAGTGCGCTTTTTCAAATGGATCAGCAGCAGGGAAATCGCTGCCGGGGTAACGCCGGGAATCCGCGAGGCTTGACCCAGGGTTTCCGGACGGCTGTTGCCAAGCTTGTGCTGGATTTCCTTGGACAGCCCGGAAATGCCGGCATAGTCGATATCGAGCGGCAGCTTGGTGTCTTCACTAGCGCGCAGGCGGGCGATTTCGTCCTGTTGGCGGTCGATATAACCGGCGTACTTGGTCTTAATCTCGACTTGCTCGGCAACCTGAGGGTCCGGTGCACCGCCGCCAGTGATGGTCACCAGCCCGGCGTAATCGATTTCCGGGCGGGCCAGCAGGTTAAGCAGGTTGTATTCGTGGGTCAGCGGCGTGCCAAAGTGGGCGGCAATCGCATCGCCCTGAGGCGTGCCCGGGCGTACCCAGGTGCTTTTCAGGCGCTGTTCTTCCTGAGCGATAGCTTCACGCTTGGTTTCGAACGCGGCCCAACGCACGTCATCGACCAGACCCAGCTCGCGGCCTTTCTCGGTCAGGCGCAGGTCGGCGTTATCTTCACGCAGGATCAGCCGGTATTCGGCGCGCGAAGTGAACATGCGGTATGGCTCCTGGGTACCCAGAGTGATCAGGTCGTCGACCAGTACGCCGATGTAGGCCTCATCGCGACGCGGACACCAGCTGTCCTTGCCCTGAGCGCGCAGCGCGGCGTTGCAGCCGGCGAGCAAACCTTGTGCACCGGCTTCTTCGTAACCGGTTGTGCCGTTGATCTGCCCGGCGAAAAACAGCCCGGCAATCACCTTGGTTTCCAGGCTGTACTTGAGATCACGCGGATCGAAGTAGTCGTACTCGATGGCGTAGCCAGGACGGACGATGTGCGCGTTTTCCATACCGCGAATGCTGCGCACGATTTGCAATTGCACATCGAACGGCAACGAGGTGGAGATGCCGTTGGGGTACAGCTCATGGGTATTCAGGCCTTCGGGCTCGATAAATACCTGATGGCTGTCCTTGTCGGCGAAGCGGTGGATCTTGTCTTCGATCGACGGACAGTAACGCGGGCCGACGCCTTCGATCACCCCGGAATACATTGGCGAACGATCGAGGTTGGCCGCGATGATTTCGTGGGTACGGGCGTTGGTGTGGGTAATCCAGCAGCTGACCTGACGCGGTTGCTGCTCGGCACGACCGAGGAAAGACATCAGTGGCGTGGGCGTATCGCCCGGCTGCTCGGTCATTACCGAGAAGTCCACTGAACGACCATCGATGCGTGGCGGTGTACCGGTTTTCAGACGACCGACGCGCAGCGGCAATTCACGCAGACGTTGCGCCAAGGCAATCGAGGGTGGATCACCTGCACGGCCGCCGGAGTAGTTCTGCAGACCAATGTGGATAAGTCCACCGAGGAAGGTGCCAGTGGTTAACACCACGGAATCTGCGAGGAAGCGCAGGCCCATCTGGGTGACTACGCCTTTGACTTCGTCGTTTTCGACGATCAGGTCATCAGCTGCCTGCTGAAATATCCACAGGTTGGCCTGGTTTTCCAATGTTTCGCGAATCGCGGCTTTGTACAGCACGCGATCAGCCTGGGCGCGAGTAGCGCGTACCGCTGGGCCCTTGCGGCTGTTCAGCACACGGAACTGGATACCACCTTTGTCAGTGGCTTCAGCCATGGCGCCGCCGAGGGCGTCGATTTCCTTGACCAGATGGCTCTTGCCTATCCCGCCAATCGCCGGGTTGCAGCTCATCTGCCCGAGTGTTTCCACGTTATGGGTCAGCAGTAGGGTTTTTACTCCCATGCGTGCAGCTGCCATCGCAGCTTCGGTACCGGCATGACCGCCGCCGATGACGATCACCTGAAAACGGGAAGGGAAATCCACCACGCACCTCGTGCCTGTTGAGAAATGGGGGGCTTTTTGGGTTGAAAAGCGGGAAAGGCGGCAAGTATAGGGATTTAGCCGGTGTGAAAGAAGCCTTTTGCACAAAAAATAGCCAACTCGTTTGGACGCTGTTCGGCTGTGTCGGTTAATAAAGAATAAAAGAGAGAATTTTTATAAAGCCTTGTTTATATGTTTATTACTTAGCAACAGCTTTTCTGTGGATAGATTGCTACAGACCAATAGATTCAATGGCTACAGCGTTTAAAAAGTCTGTGCTGATCCTGCCATCTCCCTGTTCAGTTGCCGTACGCAAGCTGTGGATGAAATGGATGGTTATCCACAGAGGCGGTTATCCTCAGTTTTATCACCGGGTTATAGGCAGGGCTTAGGCTCGGTTTTCCACAGGGCTTAGGTGGATAAATAAGTGACTGAGCATGCATATTTCTTCCAGGCGAAGGCCTTCCCGAACGACATTAGTTGGGATTTCAGGACGTAGGATGGGTTAGGCGTAGGGAGGGTATTGCGGATGCGGGGCATGATTCGATGCGCCGGAACCCATCAGAAATATCCTGCAGCTGACGGGTTAGGCGATGCGTTGGCAGGTAAGACGGCGGGCGCCGCCCAGCCTATTTGCCGATACAGAAGCTGGAAAAGATTCGCCCCAGCAGGTCATCGGAACTGAATGCTCCGGTGATTTCGCCCAGGGCTTGCTGAGCCATACGCAGGTCTTCGGCCAGCAGCTCGCCAGCGCCGGCCAGGGTCAGCTGAGCATGGCCGTGTTCCAGATGTGTGGAAGCCTGACGTAGCGCTTCTAGGTGGCGTCGGCGCGCACTGAAGCTGCTCTCTGAGGTCTGCTCATAACCCATACAGGCCTTGAGGTGTTCCCTGAGCAGGTCGAGGCCCTCAGTGGATTTGGCCGACAGGCTGATGGTGACGTGGCCGTCATTGCACACCTCCAGCACCACTGACTCGCCAGACAGGTCGGCCTTGTTGCGAATTAGAGTGACCTTGGCCGGATCAGGACGTTGGTCGAGAAATTCTGGCCATAGGGCAAAGGGGTCGTCGGCTTCGGGCGCTGTGGCATCCACCACCAGCAGAATACGGTCGGCTTCGCCAATAGCTTTCAACGCACGCTCAACGCCGATGCGCTCGACTTGATCCTCGGTGTCACGTAGGCCGGCGGTGTCGACTACGTGCAGCGGCATACCATCGATGTGGATATGTTCGCGCAGCACGTCACGGGTGGTACCGGCGATTTCGGTGACGATGGCCGCCTCGCGACCGGCCAGGGCATTCAGCAGGCTGGACTTGCCGGCGTTAGGGCGACCGGCAATCACCACGGTCATACCATCGCGCAGCAGGGCCCCTTGGCCGGCCTCACGCAGCACACCGGCGAGGTCGGCACGCACGCCATCGAGCAGATTGAGCACATGGCCATCGGCGAGAAAGTCGATTTCCTCCTCCGGGAAGTCGATGGCTGCTTCGACATAGATACGCAGGCTGATTAGCCGCTCGGTGAGGCCGTGCACACGCCGGGAAAACTCGCCCTGCAACGAGCGCAATGCGTTACGCGCGGCCTGCTCAGAGCTGGCCTCGATCAGGTCGGCAATCGCCTCGGCCTGGGCCAGGTCGAGTTTGTCATTGAGAAAAGCGCGCTCGCTGAATTCACCGGGACGCGCCAGACGTGCGCCAAGTTGTACACAGCGGCGCAGCAGCAGATCGAGCACCACCGGCCCGCCGTGGCCCTGCAGTTCCAGTACATCTTCGCCGGTAAACGAGTTGGGCCCGGGAAAGTACAAGGCCAAGCCTTCGTCGAGCACCTGCTTGGCATCTGCAAAGAACGGCCCGTAATGGGCGTAACGCGGCTGCAGCTCGCGTTGGCAGATAGTCTGGGCCAGTTGCCCCGCCAGGGGGCCGGAGACACGGACGATGCCGACGCCACCACGGCCTTGAGCGGTGGCAACGGCGGCTATGGTTTCGCGGGCTACTTGCATGGGGTTCTCCAAACTGGGCATAGCAAAACGCCCCTGAAGAGGGGCGTTTTATTCAAGCGTAGAAGCAACCTGCCTTTAGGCTTCGGCAGCCTTCGTCGCCGCTTCGATCTTGCGGGTAATGTACCACTGCTGAGCGATGGACAAGACGTTGTTGACCACCCAATACAGCACCAGACCCGCAGGGAACCAAAGGAAGAAGAAGGTGAAGATGATTGGCATCATTTTCATGACCTTGGCTTGCATCGGGTCCGGCGGAGTTGGGTTGAGCTGCTGCTGAATAAACATGGTGGCACCCATGATGATCGGCAGGATAAAGAACGGGTCTTTAATCGACAGGTCAGTTATCCACAGCAACCAAGGGGCCTGGCGCATTTCTACGCTTTCCAACAAGGTCCAGTACAGAGCAAGGAACACTGGCATCTGTACCAAGATAGGCAAGCACCCCCCTAGTGGGTTGATCTTCTCTTTCTTGTACAGCTCCATCATGCCCTGGGACATTTTTTGCCGATCGTCACCAAACTGCTCTTTCAGCGCAGCCAGTTTCGGCGCGACGGCACGCATACGTGCCATGGACTTGTAGCTGGCGGCAGACAGCGGGAAGAAGATCAGTTTGATGATCATGGTCAGAACGATGATCGACCAACCCCAGTTACCCAGCAGGCTGTGGATATGTTCCAACAACCAGAAGATAGGCTGAGCCAGGAACCACAGAATGCCGTAGTCGACAGTCAGCTCAAGACCAGGAGACAGGGTCTTCAGATGGCCTTGTAGCTTCGGGCCGGCATACAGAATTGCACTGGTTTCACCCTGAGCGCCGGCAGCAACCTGAATGGCCGGGCCGGTAAAGCCGACAATGTAGTTGCCTTGGCTGTCTTTGCGGGTCTGTACTTGGTTAGTGCTGTCTTTGCTTGGAATCCAGGCAGTGACGAAGTAATGCTGTAGCCAGGCAACCCAGCCTCCTTGAACGGTTTCTTTGAAGGCTTGTTTGTCGATGTCTTTCATCGACACTTTTTTGTACGGCTCTTCGGTAGTCCATAGCGCACCACCGAGGTAGGTCGCAGTGCCAGTGGCGGTGGTGGAGGACGGGTCGGAGCTGCCATCACGCTTGAGCTGGGCAAACATGTTGCCGCTCCAGGCTTGAGCGCTCTGGTTGTCGATTAGGTAGCTGACGTCGATCTGGTAGGAGGATGGGTCCACGCAACCGGGTTTCTTCAGCAACTGCTCTTTGGCCGAACATTCAGCGTTCAGGCCGCGCTTGAAGGTGAAGCGCTTGATGTAATTAACGCCGTTTTCGCTGAGCTTGAGGTCAACCTGTAGTTGATCCTGACCGTCGGTCAGCTCATAACTCTTCTGCTCGCTGCTCCACAGGGCACGACCGCTGGATTTGTCTGGCGCGTTGCTGCCGATCAAACCGCTCTGCGCCAGGTAGGTACGCTCGCCACCGTTGTCAAACAACTGGAAAGGCACATCCGGACGATCCTGTCGACGCGGGTACTGCGGCAAGCGCAGTTGCACCACATCACCACCACGTGGGTCGATGGCCAGATCCAGAACGTCGGTCTTCACTCGAATCAGCTCATCGCTGGCAGCAGCAGGTGCGGCACTGATGGCGCTGGGTTCAACAGCAGTGGTGGCGCTCGGAATATCGTCGTTGCCAGCTGGAGTTGAAGTGGTGGCAGTGGTATCCGGCAAGCCGGGTACAGTGCTGCTGGTCGCGGCAATTTCTGTCGGCAGGGCAGTTTGACCGTAGTCCTGGTTCCACTGGAGAACCATCATATAGGACACGATTGCCAGGGCGACGATCAGGATCGAGCGTTGAATATCCATGATTATTCGGCCATCGAAGAGGAACGGGAGGTTTTCGCGCAGGGAACCGGGTCGTAGCCACCGGGATTCCACGGGTGACAGCGGCCAAGCCGACGCAGGGTCAGCCAGCCACCGCGCATGACGCCATGATGTTCAATGGCTTCAAGCGCGTAGCAAGAACAGCTTGGGTAGAAACGACAGTGGCTGGCCATCAAGGGGCTGATGGCGTAGCGGTAGAACTGGATGGGTAACAAAACCAGTTTACGCATGGGGACTGTCGTTCACCCCAGGTGTTGCGATGGCTTCCGGGCTCGGCTTACTGCGTTCGAGGCGCTTCCAGAGTTTGCCAAACTGGCGAGCCAGTTCGACGTTTTCTAAATCACCAAGGCCTTTGCGCGCCACCACCACGATGTCCCATCCCACCAGGTTGTCCTGATTGAGACGGAACGATTCGCGGATCTGGCGTTTCAGGCGATTGCGCTCAACAGAGAGCTTGACGCTCTTCTTGCCGATCACCAATCCCAGACGGGGGTGATCAAGTTCGTTGTTGCGCGCCAGCAGCAGGACATTTTTGCCCGGAGCTTTGCCGCTAGGGGAGTCGAAGACTGCCTTGAATTGTCGGGGGGTTAGCAGACGCTTTTCCCGACTGAAGTCTCGACTCACCACAAGACCGAAATTTAGACGGCGAGACGCTTACGGCCCTTGGCGCGGCGACGCGACAGGACAGCACGGCCGTTCTTGGTGGCCATACGAGCACGGAAACCGTGGGTGCGAGCGCGTTTGATAGTGCTGGGTTGGAAAGTACGTTTCATGGTGCGGTACCTGGGTGGTCGACTACGGGCCGGAATGGCCCCCGTTTTAAGAGACCGGCAATTCTAGAGAAACCCGAGGGTCAGGTCAATTTCCAACCAGGCTTTTCCTGAATAAAGAAATATAAAGAAGAGAATATTTAAAGATGTTTAGTAATGTTAGTAGCTATTAGCTAGTCATCGATCTGTGCATAAGTGCTTGTAGGCCAACAGCTTAGCGCTTTCTAGCCAAGGGTAAGTCTGTCGAAAAGACGTGCTGCAACTGTGTGGAAGCAGTCCACAAGCTGAGGATGGAATGCCATTTTACCCACAGCAGGGTTTTCCACCGGGTTTTACCCTGGGTTATCCCATTAGCTTATGAGCGGTTATCCACAGCCTTTGTCCGTCTTGCGTTATAAGACTCTAACGTTAATAACACGTTGATTTTACTTGCGCATAAGCAAGCTTACATGTGGATAACTCAAGCATCGGCGGCTACAATGACGGCTGTTTTTTGCCTCGCGCCTTGCGATTTAGGGGATGTCCGTGTCTGTGGAACTTTGGCAGCAGTGCGTCGAGCTTCTGCGCGATGAGCTGCCTGCTCAGCAATTCAACACCTGGATCCGTCCACTGCAGGTCGAAGCCGAAGGCGACGAACTCCGCGTCTATGCGCCGAATCGTTTTGTCCTCGACTGGGTCAATGAAAAGTACCTCAGCCGTTTGCTCGAGCTACTCACCGAACGGACCAGCGGTCTGGTACCTGCACTCTCCTTATTAATAGGCAGTAAACGCAGTTCGACTCCTCGTGCGGCGGTGGTCAGTACGCCGTCAGCTGCGCTGAGTACGCCAGCCCCCAATCCTGTTGTGACAGCAAGCGCCGGTCCTGCACAGGCAGAACCCTCGCGTTCGAGCTTCGATCCCATGGCCGGTGCTGCCAGCCAGCAGGCGCCAGCGCGCACTGAGCGGACGGTGCAGGTCGAAGGTGGGCTGAAGCACACCAGTTACCTGAATCGCACTTTTACCTTTGATAACTTTGTTGAAGGTAAATCCAACCAGCTGGCCCGCGCAGCGGCCTGGCAGGTGGCTGACAATCCCAAGCACGGTTACAACCCGCTGTTCCTTTATGGTGGCGTGGGCTTGGGTAAGACTCACTTGATGCATGCGGTGGGTAACCACCTGCTGGCGAAGAACCCGAATGCCAAGGTGGTGTACCTGCATTCCGAGCGTTTCGTCGCGGATATGGTCAAGGCCTTGCAGCTGAATGCGATCAATGAGTTCAAGCGCTTCTATCGTTCGGTGGATGCACTGCTGATCGATGACATTCAATTCTTCGCCAAAAAAGAGCGTTCGCAGGAAGAGTTCTTCCACACCTTCAACGCACTGCTTGAAGGTGGCCAGCAGGTGATTCTCACCAGCGACCGTTACCCGAAAGAAATCGAAGGGTTGGAAGAGCGTCTCAAGTCACGTTTCGGTTGGGGCCTGACGGTAGCCGTCGAGCCGCCTGAGCTGGAAACCCGCGTGGCGATTCTGATGAAGAAGGCCGATCAGGCCAAAGTTGATCTGCCACACGACGCCGCCTTCTTTATTGCCCAGCGCATCCGCTCCAACGTGCGTGAGCTTGAAGGCGCACTGAAGCGCGTTATTGCCCACTCGCACTTCATGGGCCGGGACATTACCATCGAGCTGATCCGCGAATCGCTCAAGGACCTGTTAGCCCTGCAGGACAAGCTGGTCAGCATCGACAATATCCAGCGCACGGTTGCCGAGTACTACAAGATCAAGATTTCTGATCTGCTGTCCAAGCGCCGCTCGCGCTCAGTCGCGCGCCCGCGTCAGGTGGCCATGGCTTTGTCGAAAGAGCTGACTAACCACAGCCTGCCGGAAATTGGTGATGCCTTCGGCGGCCGCGATCACACAACGGTATTGCATGCATGCCGTAAGATTGCTGAACTTAAGGAATCCGACGCGGACATTCGCGAGGACTATAAGAATTTGCTGCGTACGCTTACAACCTAATACGCAACTCCACTAGGCAAGGGACTAGACCATGCATTTCACCATTCAACGCGAAGCCTTGTTGAAACCTCTGCAACTGGTCGCCGGCGTCGTGGAACGCCGTCAGACCTTGCCGGTTCTCTCTAACGTGCTGCTGGTGGTCGAAGGCCAGCAACTGTCGCTGACCGGTACCGACCTGGAAGTCGAGCTGGTCGGTCGCGTCACTCTGGAAGAGCCTGCGCAGCCCGGTGAGATTACCGTGCCGGCACGCAAGCTGATGGACATCTGCAAAAGCCTGCCGTCTGACGCACTGATCGATATCCGTATCGACGAGCAGAAGCTGCTGGTCAAAGCTGGCCGCAGCCGCTTCAGTCTGTCCACCCTGCCCGCCAATGATTTCCCGACTGTTGAAGAAGGCCCAGGTTCGCTGACCTTTAGCCTGGTACAAAGCAGACTGCGCCGTTTGATCGAGCGCACCAGCTTTGCCATGGCCCAGCAGGACGTGCGTTATTACCTCAACGGTATGTTGCTGGAAGTACAGACCGGCATCCTCCGTGCGGTTGCCACCGACGGTCACCGTCTGGCCATGTGTTCGATGGAAGCGGCGATCGAGCAGGTTGAACGTCATCAGGTCATCGTGCCGCGCAAAGGTATTCTCGAACTGGCTCGTCTGCTTACCGAACAGGATGGCAGCGTCAGCATCGTTCTCGGTCAGCACCATATTCGCGCCACCACTGGTGAATTCACCTTCACCTCGAAACTGGTAGACGGCAAATTCCCTGACTATGAGCGTGTGTTGCCGCGTGGTGGCGACAAGCTGGTGGTTGCTGATCGCCAGGGCCTGCGTGAAGCCTTCAGTCGTACAGCGATTCTGTCCAACGAGAAGTACCGCGGTATTCGCCTGCAGCTGGAATCCGGTCTGCTGAAAATTCAGGCCAACAACCCTGAGCAGGAAGAAGCCGAAGAAGAGATCGCCGTAGACTACAACGGCAGTGCGTTGGAAATCGGTTTCAACGTCAGCTACCTGCTTGATGTGCTGAGCGTTATGACTACTGACCAGGTGCGTCTGATTCTCTCCGATGCCAACAGCAGTGCCCTGGTGCAGGAAGCTGACAACGACGACTCCTCTTATGTTGTTATGCCGATGCGTCTGTAATTCAGACCGTTGAATAACTACTGTGCTCGGCCATGCCGCGTTGGGATCGCTTTCGGAATGCTCATGTACAACCCGTACACTCCGCTTCCTCAACCGATCCCGTCTTGCCTGACCTTCGCTCGTAACGTTCTTCAACGGTCTGTTAGTTAATGTCCCTTACTCGCTTTACCGTCACCGCGGTGCGTAATCTGCACCCGGTGACCCTCTCCCCTTCCCCGCGTATCAATATCCTTTCCGGCGACAATGGCAGCGGCAAAACCAGCCTGCTTGAAGCTATTCATCTGCTGGGGCTGGCGCGCTCATTTCGCAGCACTCGCCTACTGCCTGTTATTCAGTACGATCAGCTCGCCTGCACTATTTTCGGTCAGGTGCAGATGTCGGATGGTCGGCAAAGTAATCTCGGCATTTCGCGGGATCGTCAGGGCGACTTTCAAATTCGTATCGACGGGCAGAATGCCCGCAGTGCTGCACAACTGGCAGAGACCTTACCGCTGCAGTTGATCAACCCGGACAGCTTCCGACTGCTCGAAGGCGCACCGAAGATTCGTAGGCAGTTCCTCGATTGGGGAGTGTTCCACGTGGAACCTCGCTTTCTGCCGGCTTGGCAGCGCCTGCAGAAGGCCCTGCGTCAGCGGAACTCATGGCTGCGGCATGGTACACTTGACGCCGCTTCACAGGCGGCCTGGGACCGAGAATTGTGCCTGGCCAGCGACGAAATAGACGGTTATCGGCGTGCCTATATCCAGGCCCTGAAACCGGTTTTCGAACGCACCCTGAATGAGCTGGTTGAGCTACAAGGTTTGACCCTCAGTTACTACCGCGGTTGGGATAAGGAGCGCGAGCTGAATGCAGTGTTCGCTTCTACCCTCTCCCGCGATCAGCAATTGGGCCATACCCAAGCTGGTCCGCAACGTGCCGATTTAAGGCTACGGCTGGGGGCGCACAATGCCGCCGAGATACTTTCGCGCGGTCAGCAAAAATTAGTTGTGTGTGCTTTGCGTATTGCGCAGGGCCATTTAGTAAATCAGGCCAAGCATGGCCAATGCATCTATCTGGTGGATGACTTGCCGTCAGAACTGGATGAACAGCACCGCCGTGCGTTGTGCCGATTGTTGGAAGACTTGCACTGCCAGGTGTTTATCACCTGTGTAGACCA
>JAHJXZ010000176.1 GCA_018827205.1 Gammaproteobacteria bacterium
GGAAGTGAATGTTCGCTCTTAGTAATTAAGAGCACAGAGTTGTACGGTATATAGGGGCGTCGCCAAGCGGTAAGGCACCAGGTTTTGATCCTGGCATGCGTTGGTTCGAATCCAGCCGCCCCTGCCATTTCTGTACTCATCCAGGTATACCCCCAGCCGGCAGGTACTGCGCGTGTCCAAGATGATGGTTTTTACGGGGAACGCTAACCCCGATCTGGCGCGACGTATCGTACGTCAGCTGCACATTCCCCTCGGTGATGCTTCTGTCGGTAAGTTCTCCGACGGCGAGATCATGATTGAAATCAACGAAAACGTCCGCGGTAAAGATGTCTTCCTGATTCAACCGACGTGCGCGCCAACCAACGACAACCTGATGGAACTGGTAGTGATGGCCGATGCCTTCCGCCGCTCCTCAGCAACCCGAATTACTGCAGTTATCCCCTACTTCGGCTATGCCCGCCAGGATCGCCGCCCGCGCTCCGCTCGCGTGGCAATCAGCGCCAAGGTTGTGGCTGACATGCTTACCGTAGTAGGCATCGACCGGGTTCTGACCGTCGACCTGCACGCGGATCAAATCCAAGGCTTCTTCGATATTCCGGTAGATAACATCTACGGCTCCCCAGTACTGGTGGACGACATCGAAGACCAGCGCTTTGAAAACCTGATGATCGTCTCCCCGGACATCGGCGGCGTAGTGCGTGCACGCGCCGTAGCTAAGTCGCTGGGTGTTGACCTGGCGATCATCGACAAGCGCCGCGAGAAAGCCAACCACTCCGAAGTGATGCACATCATCGGTGATGTTGAAGGCCGTACCTGCATCCTGGTCGACGACATGGTGGATACCGCTGGCACGCTGTGCCACGCCGCCAAAGCGCTGAAAGAACACGGCGCCTCGAAAGTCTTCGCTTACGCCACACACGCTGTATTGTCTGGCCGGGCAATCGAAAACATTGAAAAATCCGTACTCGACGAGCTGGTGGTGACTAACACCATCCCGCTGTCCGCCGCTGCGCAATCCTGCTCGCGTATTCGCCAGCTGGACATCGCCCCGGTAGTCGCTGAGGCGGTCCGCCGCATCAGCAATGAAGAATCGATCAGCGCGATGTTCCGTTAATTCGGAATACGCCCTGAACGCAAACGCCGTGCCCTAATGGCATGGCTTTTCAACCAACCGTCCCGTCGCTGGTCGCAAGCGTAACGGACGGTTTGGTTATTTTGGAGAAGTGAAATGACTGAATTTGCCCTGAATGCCGAAGTGCGTTCCGACCTGGGGAAAGGTGCGAGCCGCCGCCTGCGTCGTAACGTTGCCATGGTTCCTGCCGTAATTTACGGTGGCGAAAAAGCACCACAATCGATCAGCCTGCTGGCCAAAGAACTGGCCAAACTGCTGGAAAACGAAGCAGCCTACAGCCACGTGCTGAGCCTGAACGTAGCCGGCAGCAACGAAAGCGTGATCATCAAAGCCCTGCAGCGCCATCCAGCCAAAGGCTATGTGCTGCACGCTGACTTCGTTCGCGTAGTCGCCGGCCAGAAACTGACCGCTATCGTTCCCCTGCACTTCATCAACCAGGAAACTTCGGTTGGCGTTAAGCAGCAAGGCGGCGAAGTCTCCCACGTTCTGTCGGAAGTAGAAGTTTCCTGCCTGCCGAAAGACCTGCCGGAATTCATCGAAGTCGACATGGCTGCCGTTGAAGTTGGTCAGATCGTTCACCTGGCCGACCTGAAACTGCCGAAAGGCGTTGAGCTGGTTGCATTGGCTCACGGTAACGACCTGGCAGTGGCTAACATCCACGCCTCCCGCGTTGCTAAAGACGCAGAAGAAGGCGCTGCCGAGTAAACCTCGCAGCGTCGGAAACCAGCTCGGCATGCGATTCTGCCGAGCTATTTCCACAAAAGGGCTCCTGACATGACTGCCGTACAACTGATCGTTGGCCTGGGTAACCCCGGCCCTGAATACGACCAGACCCGGCATAATGCAGGGGCCCTTTTCGTTGAGCGCCTGGCAGACAGCCAGCGCATCAATCTGAGCCTCGACAAAAAATATTTAGGCCTGGTTGGCAAATTCAGCCATCAAGGCCGCGATGTTCGTCTGCTGATCCCCACCACCTTTATGAACCGCAGCGGCCAGGCCGTAGCTGCATTGGCGAATTTCTTCCGCATACCCGCGGAAGCTATTCTGGTGGCCCACGACGAACTCGACATGCCCCCCGGCGTCGCCAAACTCAAACAGGGTGGCGGGCACGGCGGGCATAACGGACTGCGCGACATCATCGCCCAGCTCGGCAATCAGAATAATTTTTACCGCCTGCGGCTTGGCATCGGCCATCCCGGGCACAGCAGCATGGTCTCCAACTTCGTCCTCGGCCGCGCGCCACGCAGCGAACAGGAACTGCTGGATACCAGCATCGACTTTGCCCTAGGCACCCTGCCGGAAATACTCGCAGGCGACTGGAGCAAGGCAATGCACAAGCTGCACAGCCAGAAAGCTACCTCCTAACTCTTTACCGCCATTCGTGCGAGGGACAACACCATGGGATTCAACTGCGGCATCGTCGGCCTGCCCAACGTCGGTAAGTCCACCCTGTTCAACGCCCTCACCAAATCCGGTATTGCGGCCGAGAATTTTCCGTTCTGCACCATTGAGCCAAACAGCGGCATCGTGCCAATGCCCGATCCACGCCTCGCGGCGCTGGCAGCCATCGTTAACCCCAAACGCATCCTGCCAACCACCATGGAATTCGTCGATATCGCCGGCCTGGTGGAAGGCGCGTCGAAGGGTGAAGGCCTGGGCAACAAGTTCCTCGCCAACATTCGCGAAACCGACGCTATCGCCCACGTGGTGCGCTGCTTCGAAGACGACAACGTTATTCACGTTGCCAACAGCGTCGACCCCAAGCGCGATATCGAGATCATCGACCTCGAACTGATCTTCGCCGACCTCGACAGCTGCGAAAAGCAACTGCAGAAGACCACTCGTAACGCCAAGGGCGGCGACAAAGAAGCTGTCGCGCAAAAAGCCCTGCTGGAAAAACTCATCCCCCACTTCAGTGAAGGCAAGCCAGCACGCACCCTGATGAAGACCCTGGGTGACGACGAGAAGCAACTGGTACGCGGCTTCCACCTGCTCACCAGCAAGCCGGTGATGTACATCGCCAACGTCGCCGAAGACGGCTTTGAGAACAACCCACTGCTCGACATCGTCCAGGCCATTGCCGACGCCGAAGGCGCTCCCGTCGTGCCGGTGTGCAATAAGATCGAAGCAGAAATCGCCGAACTGGACGACGGTGAAGAGAAGGACATGTTCCTTGAAGCCCTAGGCCTGGAAGAACCGGGCCTGAACCGCGTAATCCGCGCGGGCTACGAACTACTCAACCTGCAAACCTACTTCAC
>JAHJXZ010000021.1 GCA_018827205.1 Gammaproteobacteria bacterium
CCAGTACGACGTGCATGAGGTGATTGCGCGGCTGGTCGATGGCTCCGAGTTCGATGAGTTCAAGAAGCTTTACGGCCAGACGCTGATCTGCGGCTTCGCGCATATCTGGGGCTATCCGGTCGGCATCATCGCCAATAACGGAATCCTGTTCAGCGAAAGCTCGCTGAAGGGCGCGCATTTCATCGAACTCTGCTGCCAGCGCAACATTCCGCTGCTGTTCCTGCAGAACATCACCGGCTTTATGGTCGGGCAGAAGTACGAAGCCGGCGGCATCGCCAAGCACGGTGCCAAGCTGGTTAACGCCGTGGCCTGCGCCAAGGTGCCGAAATTCACCGTGATCATTGGCGGCAGCTTCGGCGCGGGTAACTACGGCATGTGTGGTCGCGCCTACGATCCACGTTTTCTGTGGATGTGGCCGAATGCGCGCATCGGCGTGATGGGCGCCGAACAGGCCGCTGGCGTACTGGTGCAGGTCAAACATGAACAGGCCGCTCGCGCCGGGCAGAGCTTCTCCGCCGAGGATCAAGCCAAGCTCAAGCAACCGATCCTCGAACAGTACGAGCGCCAGGGCCACCCATACTACTCCAGCGCACGACTGTGGGACGACGGTGTTATCGACCCGGCGCAAACCCGCGACGTACTGGGCCTGGCATTGTCCGCCAGCCTTAACGCGCCGATTGAGCCGACCACCTTTGGCGTGTTCCGCATGTAAGGCAGCGCCCTGCCCCGGATTCTAGAGCGACAGACCATGACCGACTTCAACACCATCGAACTGCAAACAGACCCACGCGGCTTTGCCACCCTCTGGCTTAACCGCGCGGACAAGAACAACGCCTTTAACGCTGAGATGATCCGCGAGCTGATTCTCGCCCTCGACGCGGTGATGGCCGACAAAACCCTGCGCTTTCTGCTGCTACGCGGCCGCGGCAAGCACTTTTCCGCCGGCGCTGACCTGGCCTGGATGCAGCACGCGGCGACCCTGGACTACAACGCCAACCTCGCTGACTCACGCGAACTGGCCGAGCTGATGCACAACCTGTATCAGCTGAAGATCCCGACCCTGGCCGTGGTGCAGGGCGCGGCCTTTGGCGGTGCGCTGGGTTTGATCAGCTGCTGCGATATGGCCATCGGCACCGTTGACGCCCAGCTGTGCCTGTCCGAAGTGCGCATCGGCCTGGCGCCGGCGGTGATCAGCCCCTTTGTCGTGCAGGCCATCGGCGAACGCGCTGCGCGGCGCTATGCACTGACCGCCGAGCGCTTTAGTGGCCAGCGTGCTCAGGAGCTGGGGTTATTTGCCGACTGCTACAGCGCCGATGCCCTGGAACAGGCCGTGGTCGAGTGGGTCGACACGCTGCTGCTCAATAGCCCGCAAGCCATGCAGGCCTGCAAAGACCTGCTGCGCGAAGTCGGCAGCGGCGTGCTGACTCCAGCGCTGCGCCGCTACACCGAGAACGCCATCGCCCGCATCCGCGTCAGCCCCGAAGGTCAGGAAGGTTTGCGCGCCTTTCTGGATAAACGTAAGCCCGCCTGGCAGGAGCCACAAGCATGAGCCTTAAGCCTATCGACACCCTGCTGGTGGCCAACCGTGGCGAGATCGCCTGCCGGGTGATGCGCACAGCGAAGGCCATGGGTATCCAGACGGTTGCGGTGCACAGCGCCATCGACGCCAAAGCGCGCCATGTGCGCGAAGCCGATCTGGCGGTAAACCTCGGCGGAGCCAAACCGGCGGACAGTTATCTGCGTATTGACGCACTGATTGCTGCTGCCAAGGTCAGCGGTGCCCAGGCAATTCACCCCGGTTACGGGTTTCTCTCAGAGAACGCCGGCTTTGCCCGCGCCATCGAAGCCGCTGGCTTACTGTTTCTCGGTCCACCCGCCTCCGCTATCGACGCCATGGGCAGCAAGTCCGCCGCCAAGGCGCTGATGGAAGCCGCTGGCGTGCCGTTAGTGCCGGGTTATCACGGCGAAGCACAGGATGTGGAGACCTTCCGCACTGCCTCGAACGCAATCGGCTACCCGGTGCTGCTCAAGGCTGCTGCCGGTGGCGGTGGCAAAGGTATGAAGGTGGTCGAGGTTGAGAGCGAACTGGCCGAAGCCCTGGCCAGCGCGAAGCGCGAAGCGCAATCGTCGTTCGGCGACTCGCGCATGCTGGTGGAAAAATACGTACTCAAACCGCGGCATGTGGAAATTCAGGTTTTTGCCGACCAGCATGGCAGCTGCCTGTACCTGAATGAGCGCGACTGCTCGATCCAGCGCCGTCATCAAAAAGTGGTTGAAGAAGCCCCTGCCCCTGGTTTGTCAGCCGAATTGCGCCGCGCCATGGGCGAAGCGGCGGTCAAGGCCGCCCAGGCCATCGGCTATGTTGGCGCAGGTACCGTAGAGTTTCTGCTGGATGAGCGCGGCGACTTCTTCTTTATGGAGATGAACACCCGTCTGCAAGTGGAACACCCGGTGACCGAGCTGATCACCGGCCTGGACCTGGTGGCCTGGCAAATCCGCGTGGCTCGTGGCGAAGCGCTGCCAATCACCCAAGATCAGGTGCCATTGATTGGCCACGCCATCGAAGTAAGGCTGTATGCGGAAGACCCGGATAACGACTTCCTACCGGCAACCGGCACCCTGGCGCTGTACCGCGAAGCCAATGCTGGCCAAGGCCGCAGGGTCGACAGTGGCGTCAGCGAAGGCGATGAAGTCTCGCCCTTCTATGACCCCATGCTCGGCAAGCTGATCGCCTGGGGCGAAAACCGCGAAGAGGCGCGTCTGCGCCTGCTGGCCATGCTTAAGGAAACCTGCGTGGGCGGGGTCAAAACCAATCTGGCCTTTCTCACCCGCGTTCTAGCCCACCCGGCCTTTGCCAATGCCGAGCTGGATACCGGCTTTATTCCACGTCACGAAGCGCAGCTTCTGCCTCCAGTAACTGAGTTGCCGGCCGAGTTCTGGCAATTGGCCGCCGAAGCCTTTGTGCAAAGCGAAGCGCCGCTGCAGCGGCCCGACGACTGCCACTCGCCCTGGGCCTGCAATAACGGTCTGCGTCTGGGATTACCGGCAGAAACAGACCTGCACCTGAGTTGCCAGGGCGAACGCCAGGTAATTCGCCTGCGCCATGCTTCGGCTTCCACCGTACAGTTACAAGGCGAGGTCCTGCAGGTTGAGCGCGACGGCCTGCGTCAGCAGCATCTAGCGATTCGCCGCGGCGACAGCCTGTATCTGCACTACGCCGGCGAGCTGCGCAGCATTCAGCGCGTCGACCCGATTGCCGAAGTCGAAGCCAGCCATCAACAGCACGGCGGCCTGACGGCCCCGATGAACGGCAGTATCGTGCGCGTGCTGGTCGAGGCCGGCCAGCAGGTCGAAGCCGGCACTGCGCTGGTGGTGCTGGAAGCGATGAAGATGGAACACAGCATCCGCGCGCCGCATGCCGGCACCGTCAAGGCGCTGTATTGCAGCGAAGGCGAGATGGTTAGCGAAGGCGCGGTGCTGGTGGAGCTGGAAGAAATCAGCGCATAAACGATGTTTTTGTAGGAGCGGCCTTGGCCGCGATCAGGGTTTATCGCGGCCAAGGCCGCTCCTACAGGCGAGCACAGCAACCTAGGATGGGTTGAGCAACGCGATACCCATCGAGACGAACGACGAGGCAACGATGAACCTACCCAAACAAGTCCGCCTGGTCGAAGTCGGCCCGCGCGACGGTTTGCAAAATGAGAAACAGCCGATCAGCGTGGCCGATAAGGTGCGCCTCGTCGATGACCTGTCTGCCGCAGGCTTGGGCTATATCGAGGTGGGCAGCTTTGTCTCGCCCAAGTGGGTGCCGCAGATGGCCGGCAGCGCTGAGGTGTTTGCGCAGATCCAGCAGTTGCCGGGTATTACCTACGCGGCGTTGGCGCCTAATTTGAAAGGCTTTGAAGGTGCGCTGGAAGCAGGCGTGCGTGAAGTGGCGGTATTTGCTGCGGCGTCGGAGGCCTTCTCGCAAAAGAACATCAACTGCTCGATCAGCGAAAGCCTGGAACGCTTTGTCCCGGTGATGGACGCGGCTCGCCAACATGGCATTCGCGTGCGCGGTTATGTCTCCTGCGTGCTGGGCTGCCCTTATGACGGCGCTGTGCCGCCCGAGCAGGTCTCCATGGTCGCTCGTGAGTTGTACGCCATGGGCTGCTATGAGGTGTCCCTGGGCGACACCATCGGGGCTGGTACCGCCGGGGCCACTCGCCACCTGTTCAACGTGGTCGGCCGCGAGGTACCACGCAACCTGCTGGCCGGACACTTCCATGACACCTACGGCCAGGCCTTGGCGAATATCTACGCAAGCCTGTTGGAAGGCATCAGCGTGTTCGACAGCTCGGTCGCCGGTCTGGGCGGCTGCCCTTACGCCAAAGGCGCCACCGGTAATGTCGCCAGCGAAGATGTGCTGTACCTGCTTGAGGGGTTAGGCATTGAAACCGGCATCGATATGGGCAAGCTGATCGCCGCCGGCCAGCGCATTTGCGCGGTGCTGGACAAGCCCAACGGCTCACGCGTGGCACGGGCCAAGCTGGCCAGTGCGTAAGCTTTTATTTACGCACTGTAAAGCGCCGCACTCAGGCTCACTCACCGCTGCCAGGCTGCGGTGCAAAGCAACTACAGCAGCGGCGGCTACCAATCAGCGCGAACGCTAAACAACTCGGCGCAAGCTGTGCGCCAGCCAGTAGGCTTGCAGCAATAAGCCGGCTAATCGCGCCGGCATAACAAGAATGATGAGGAAGCACGATGCAACAGCCCTTGTGGACGCCTTCTGCCGAACGTATCGCCGCCACTCGGATGGAAAGCTTCCGCCGCTTCGTCAATCAGCGCCATAGCCTACAACTGGCTGACTACCCTGCCCTGCACGCCTGGAGCGTGGCGCAGCGTGAAACCTTCTGGCAAACCATTGTCGAGTTTTTCGAGATTCGCTTTAGCGCTCAACCCGAAGCCGTACTGCAGGAAGGCAGCACCATGCCCAGTGCCCGCTGGTTCCCCGGCGCCACGCTGAACTTTGCCGAGCACCTGCTACGCCGCCGCGACAACCACCCGGCACTGATCGCCATTGGCGAAGACGGCTCGCGTGAGCAACTGAGCTATTTTGAGCTGGCCGCCCATGTCGCCGGCCTGCAACGCAGCCTGCGTGATGCAGGTGTTGGTATCGGCGACCGCGTCGCCGCTTTTATGCCCAACACGTGGCAAACCCTGGTCGGTATGCTCGCCACAAGCAGTCTCGGTGCCACCTGGTCAAGCTGCTCACCGGATTTCGGCACCCAGGGCGTGATCGACCGCTTCGGCCAGATCGAACCCAAGGTGCTGATCGCCGCCGCCGGCTATCGCTATGCTGGTAAGAACCTTGACCTGACTGCCAAGCTCAATGAAATCCTCGAGCGCCTTCCCTCGCTTGAGCAGCTGATTGTGGTGCCCTACTCCAATGCTCAGGCCAAAGCCGCCGACTTCCACTCGGAGGCTAAAGTGTCGTTGTGGCAGGACTTCTATGAGGCTGGCGGCGAACCTGAATTCACCCAGGTGGCCTTCGATCACCCGCTGTACATCCTCTATTCCAGCGGCACCACCGGCGTACCCAAGTGCATTGTTCACGGCACGGGCGGCACACTGCTGCAGCACGTCAAAGAACTCGGCCTACACACCGACCTGACCGCCGACGACACGCTGTTTTACTACACCACTTGTGGCTGGATGATGTGGAACTGGCTGGTCTCGGGCCTGGCCCTGGGCGCGACGCTGGTGCTGTTTGATGGCTCACCTTTCCATCCGGGAGCCGAACGTTTGATCGACCTGATCGACGCGGAGAACATCAGCATCTTCGGCACCAGCGCCAAGTTTCTCGCCGCGCTGGAAAAAGCCGGTGCCAAACCCGGCAGCACACACGCGCTACAGCGCCTCAAGGCAATTCTGTCTACCGGCTCACCGCTGTCCCATGAAAGCTTCGAGTACGTCTACCGCGAGATCAAAGCCGATGTGTGTCTGTCGTCGATCTCCGGTGGCACCGACATCGTCTCCTGCTTCGCCCTCGGCAACCCAGTGCTGCCGGTGTGGCGTGGTGAGCTGCAGTGCAATGGCTTAGGGATGGATGTGCAGGTGTGGAACGACACCGGTACGCCGGTCAAAGGCGAAAAAGGCGAACTGGTCTGCGCGCAGCATTTCCCGTCGATGCCAGTGGGTTTCTGGAAGGATGCTGATGGCAGCAAGTTCCAGGCGGCCTACTTCGAGACCTTCCCCGGCATCTGGGCCCATGGCGATTACGCCGAAATCACCGAGCACGGCGGTGTGGTGATTCATGGCCGCAGTGACGCGGTACTCAACCCCGGCGGCGTACGCATCGGCACGGCCGAGATATATCGCCAGGTAGAAAAGGTTGAAGACGTGCTGGAATCCATCGCCATCGGCCAGGAATGGGAGGATGACGTTCGTGTGGTGCTGTTTGTGCGCCTACGTGACGGTGTAGAGCTGAGCGAGGCGCTGCAAGCACAGATTCGCCAGGTGATCCGCGCCAACACCACCCCGCGCCATGTGCCCGCCAAGATCATTGCCGTAAGCGATATCCCGCGCACCATCAGTGGCAAAATCGTCGAGCTGGCTGTGCGCAACGTGGTGCACGGCAAACCCGTAAAGAACACCGATGCGCTGGCCAATCCACAGGCGCTGGAGCTGTATCGCGACCTGAATGCTTTGCGGAACTGATGTGCCAAAAAGTCCAGTCTTGTCCGGTATGCAGTGCCTATACTTCAGGCCAGTCGTTGTCGGAGTGCTGCCGTGGTCCTGCACTGGATTTGTCTCATTGCGTTGCTGGCACCGCTAAGCCTGAGTGCTCACGCTCAGGAACCCCTAGAGCTACACATGCCGGATGCACCGCCGCTGACTTTTGTTAGCTTCAAAGGCGGCTATGGCATGGTCGGGGATGTGGCTTTGGCCGCAATCGCCAGGGCTGGGTATCTCAGCCACATTTATGTAACTCCCTGGCTGCGAGCCCAGCAACGGGTCAGCCGCGGCCATAACCAACTGATCATTCCCCTCTCACGTACGCCCGAACGCGAAGCCCAGTACACCTGGATTGCACCGATTGCGCCGCTTGAGCGTGCATTCTTCAGCCTCGACGCGCCGGTGGCTGACTTTGCCGAAGCGCGCCAGCGCTACCAGCGTATTGCTGTCGGTACGGGCACTGCACAGATGGAAATACTCAAGACCCAGGGGTTTAGTGACAAGCAAATCGTCAGCCTCAAACTCGGCGACAATCCCGCGCGGATGCTCGAGTTGGGCCGCGTCGATGCCTGGTTTACCGGGGTTCCAGAAGGGTTGTATCAGTGGCCCAAAAGCGACAACAGCTTGCAGATGAGTCCGATTATGGACAGTACCGATATGTACCTGGCGTGCTCAAAGTACTGCGACGCAGAATTGCAGGAAAATCTGCGTAGCGCAGTCGAAGCATTGCGCGCTGAAGGTACCATCCAGCGAATGCTGGAAACCTACCAGCCCGAACGCTAACAACCCTGCCGCACCCAATCACTCAAATGCCTTTGCGCCCAGGGTCCTCTGGCAGTTGCTCTTCTTCGATATCCTCCAGCTTGAGCTCCAGCCCCCACTCGCCCGCCGAAGCAGCTGGCGTCGCCGGGCGCGGCGCGGCAGCAACTGGCGCGGGTGTTGGCGCTGCGGCGGCCTGCACCGGCGTAGCTGGACTATCGCGATAGAGCTTGAGCTTGAGCCGTACGTTGTTCGCCGAATCGGCGTTCTTTACCGCTTCCTCCTCATCAATCGAGCCATCGTTGACCAGGTCGATAAGCGCCTGATCGAAGGTTTGCATACCGAGGTTCTTCGACTTCTCCATGATCTCCTTGATCTCGGAAAACTCGTTGCGCTTGATCAGGTCACGAATAGTCGGCGTACCCAGCAGCACTTCCACCGCGGCCCGGCGCTTGCCGTCGACGGTTTTCACCAGTCTCTGGGAGACGAACGCCTTGAGGTTGTTACCCAAATCATTGAGCAGCTGTGGGCGGCGGTCTTCCGGGAAGAAATTGATGATGCGGTCCAGCGCCTGGTTGGCGTTGTTCGCGTGCAGTGTGGATATCGCCAGGTGGCCAGTGTCGGCAAAGGCCAGGGCATGCTCCATGGTTTCGCGGTCACGGATCTCGCCGATCAGAATCACGTCTGGGGCCTGACGCAGGGTGTTCTTCAGCGCGGCATGGAAGCTGCGGGTATCGACCCCCACTTCGCGCTGATTGATGATCGACTTCTTATGCTTGTGTACATACTCCACCGGGTCTTCGATGGTGATGATATGGCCGCCGCTGTTGCGGTTGCGGTAGTCGATCAACGCCGCCAGGGAGGTCGACTTGCCTGAGCCGGTGCCACCGACAAACAGCACCAGGCCGCGCTTCTCCATCACCGTTTTGAGCAGCACCTCCGGCAGCTTGAGGTCTTCAAACTTGGGAATATCCATCTTGATATTGCGCGCAACGATCGACACCTCATTGCGCTGTTTGAAGATATTGATACGAAAGCGCCCGACGCCAGCAATGGAAATGGCCAGGTTCATTTCCAGTTCACGCTCGAACTCCTCGCGTTGCGCCACATCCATTACCGAATCAGCAATATCGGCAACCTCGCCCGCTTTCAAAGGCTCGGCGCTCAACGCCTTGAGCACACCATTGAACTTGGCGCAGGGCGGCGCACCGGTAGAAAGGTAAAGATCAGACCCGTCCTGGCTGGACAGGATTTTCAGCATGGCGTTGAGGTCCATAAGGCGCGATCCCACAAGTTGGATGTATTACGTTAGGCCAAGATCGGCCAGCCTTCCCGGGAAATTCATCACCCCCTCGCAGACGGCGCTAAGCGATTGAAAATACTGGCACAATAGCCCTTCACAAAAACGAGGACTGCGTCATGGCAAAGGCAATGGCCCGCCACATTCTGGTTAAAACCGAAGCTGAAGCCGCCGCACTGAAGAAGCGTATCGCCGCTGGCGAGGCATTCGACATGTTGGCGCGCAAGTATTCGACCTGCCCATCCGGCAAAAAAGGTGGTGACCTGGGTGAAGTGCGCCCAGGGCAGATGGTACGTGCCATCGATCAGGTGATCTTCAAAAAGCCAGTGCGTGAAATTCACGGCCCGGTTAAAAGCCAATTTGGCTACCATCTGGTGCAGGTTTTCTACCGCGAGTGACATTTGGCATGACCATGACCACCCAGCAAATTGCCGCATTCTGCCTGAGCCTGCCGGGTGCCCGTGAGGACATCAAATGGGGCGGTGTGCGGGTGTTTTCGGTGGCCGATAGCAAGATGTTCGCCCTGTTTCACCTAGGCAGCCATGACGGCTTGGCCTTTAAGGTCGATGCCGACCTGTTTCTCGGCTATTGCGACCGCCCGGGCATCCGTCCTGCGCCTTATCTGGCTCGCGCACGCTGGATCAGCATGGCCGCGCCCTACCCGCTTAGTGATAACGAACTGCAAGCGCTGCTGACACGCTCCCATCAGTTGGTGGTCGAAAAACTACCCAAACGCCTGAAGCTGGCCCTGTTACTCGACCCTCCAGCAGCAGATTCGTAACAACCTCGTCATGCCGATGTAACCCGCTCAACGCAGACTGCGCTGGCGCTGGTCTAGCCCACCCACCTTTCGATCATTCTCGTCGTCAACGGTGACTGGACGACTGGCCATTCCCCTATCCGGAGGCCACCCCATGCATCGCTGCCTGCTGCCACTGCTGTGTTTCAGTACGCTTGCCCTCTCCGCCCCGATCTTTGCCCAGGCAAACCCGGATGAACAGTTCAAACTGCTGGCGCATAACGTGTTTCTGCTACCCAGCACGATAAAACCGGGTTGGGGTCAGCAACAGCGCGCAGCATTGATCGCCGAGGCGGCGTATATCCAAGGCCAGGATGCGGTGATTCTCAACGAGCTGTTCGATAATCCGGCGTCGAACATCCTTCTCGATGGACTAAAAAGCCAGTACCCGTTTCAGACGCCCGTGCTCGGCCGTAGCCGCACGGGCTGGGATGCCACTCTGGGCGCCTATTCGGATACCACGCCGGAAGACGGTGGTGTAGCCATCGTCAGCCGCTGGCCAATCGAGCAACGCGTGCAGTACGTCTACAGCCAGGGCTGTGGCGCGGACTATCTGTCCAACAAGGGCTTCGTCTACGTCAAACTCAATCGCAATGGCCAGGCCGTGCATATCATCGGCACCCATGCGCAGGCGGCGGATACCGGCTGCCCGGATGGCAAAGGCACGGCGGTACGGGCCAGCCAGTTCGATGAACTGCAGAACTTCATCAGCGCGCGCGGCATTGCCCTGGATCAGCTGGTGTTTATTGGCGGCGACTTCAACGTAATCAAAGGCAGCAGCGAGTACCACGACATGCTCGCGCGCCTGCAGGTCAACGCACCGGACAGCTATGCCGGCAGCGACACCACCTTTGATACCCAGCGCAACGGTATCGCCAACTATCAATACCCCAACCATGCCCCGGAATATCTGGATTACATCTTCGTTTCGCGCAATCACCGGCAACTGCCGTTCTGGCACAACCAGGCCCTGGATACCCCGGCGCCGCGCTGGACGGTCAACCTGGCGGGCGCGACCTGGCAATTCCAGGATTACTCCGATCACTCGCCGGTAGCCGGCTTTAGCCGCGCCGACAGCACGACACCAACCCACGCCAGCAAACCGCAGCAAAACCTCTACGGAGAGGTGGTCTTGCAAAGCACCAGCACTGGCAAAACCCTGCGCGCCGGCAGCAGCAAAGCCAACGACTGGGTGAAGATCAATGGAAACGGGCTGGAACCGGAAAGCCTGTTCAGCCTGCGCAACTGGTACCACCCGGAAAGTTTCTGCATCCGCGATGGCGACTACATTGAAGTCGAATCTCGCCGACATCCCGGCTATTGGCTCAACTGGTGGCTGGGCGGTGGCGGCGGTAACTATGCCTACTACATGAAGGCAGGCGATTCATCCAACCAGCTACGTATCGAACTGCCCAACAGCAACGGCTGCCTCAAGGATGGTGACAACATCCGCCTGCGCGACCGTGACACCGTGCGTGGCAGTGACTACTACCTGCAGAACTGGGCTTCCGGCAGCTGGAAAGAGCACCTGTACCTCTGGAGCAGCTCTCCCGCCAACGCCGAACAGTTCCGCGTGCACCTTAAGCGCCCTGCGCACTACCCGGACTGGAGTAGCAAGCTGCACTATTGATAGGCAAAAGGCGGTTGCAATAAACCGCCTTAAAACTGCACCAGCAGCCTTGAGTGATCAGCTGGGTTAACCTGCTCAGCATACCCACCGCTATATAAGGCCGCCGCGTGTTCTCCTCTGAGCGTTTGAAAGGCATTGATGTTTTCGTCTGCGTCGCCGAACTCGGCAGTTTTACTGCAGCGGCCGAGCGCCTCAGCCTGACCAGCTCTGCGGTGAGCAAAGGCATTGCGCGGCTGGAAAGCCGCCTGGGCATTCGCCTTTTTGAGCGCACCACGCGCCGGCTGGCGTTGACGGATGCGGGCACAGCGTTCTACCGAACCTGCACGCGTGTGCTCGCCGACCTGGAAGAGTCAGAGCTGGCATTGCATACCGAGTTCTTCGAACCGCGCGGGCGTATCCGTATTGATCTGCCAGCCTCCTACGGCCGTATGCACGTGCTGCCGGTAATTCTGCAGTTCGTAAAGCAGCATCCGCTGCTGATGCCGCATATTTCCTTTATCGATAGCTTTATCGACCCAGCCGATCAGGGCATCGATATGCTGGTGCGGATCGGCGGTTCGGATGTTTGGCCAGCCACCCTGGGCCACCGCTACCTGGGCGCCGAGCGCCTGATTTACTGCGCCGCTCCCGAGTACTTGTCCAGGCGTGGTACGCCGGCAAGCGAAGCGGAGCTTGAGCAACACGACTGCGTGCTCTACGGCCATAGCAATGGCCAGGTTAGCCCCTGGTACCGGGACGGTCATCAGCCGAGCGATAAGAAGCGCCGAATCATGCCGGCGCGAATCGCTGTCGGTGATGGCGAAGGTGAGGTGCTGGCCGTTCTGGCTGGCTACGGCATTGCGCAATTGCCCACCTGGCTGGTGCAGGAGCACCTAGATAGCGGCGCACTGGTCGAGGTGCTGCCGCAACTGGCCACCGAGGGCCTGCCGATGAACCTGGTCTGGCTGAAAAAGCGCGAAGCGCTGCCCAAGGTCAGCGCCTTGCTGGAAGCACTCGCAGCCTGCCTGTCTCCTGCAGGCCACGCCTTGCCCGCGCACGCAAATAAGTGAATCTGAATCATCAATAGCCAGAAAAAACGCCAGGAATAGACGCCTAAAGAATCAATATCATGACGCCCTCATTGAACAAAGAGCGACGTCATGAGTGCTATCGAATCCCACCAGCCACAGGCTTTATCTGCTGCTGGCTCTACGCGAAGCATTACCATCCTGGCCATTTCGGCCTTTCTGATCGTAACCACAGAGTTCCTGATTATCGGTTTGCTGCCAGCCTTGGCCCGCGACCTTGGCATTTCAATTGCCGCAGCCGGTCAATTGGTCACGCTGTTCGCCTTCACCGTCATGCTCTCTGGTCCACCGCTTACCGCCGCCCTCACCCACTTGAACCGGAAGAAACTGTTTATCGCGATACTGTTGGTCTTCACGTTTGCCAACAGCCTAGCGGCGCTGTCATCGAACATCTGGGTACTGGCGCTTGCGCGTTTTATCCCGGCGCTAATGCTGCCGGTCTTCTGGGGCGCTGCCAGTGAAACGGCAGCGCAACTGGCCGGCCCGGCAAAGTCAGGCCAAGCCATTGCCCGGGTATATCTGGGTATCACCGCTGCGCTGCTGCTGGGCATTCCCCTAGGCACACTGGCGGCCAACGGCATCGGCTGGCGGGGAGCCTTCTGGCTGCTGGCGGGCTTGTCACTGCTTATGGCCTTTGCCATAGCGATCTATATGCCAAAAGTTGCGCGCACCGCGCGGGTCGACTTCCTCAAGCAAGCGCGCATCTTCAAAGAACCACTTTTTCTGGCCAACGTCGTACTGTCGATCATCATCTTCAGCGCCATGTTTGCTGCCTACACCTACCTGGCGGACATACTGGAGCGCGTGGCCGGCGTGGCCCCTACACATGTCGGCTGGTGGATGATGGGCTTCGGCGCCATAGGCCTGATTGGTAACTGGGTTGGCGGCAAAGCAGTGGATCACTCGCCGCTCAAGGCCACAGCCCTGTTTGTGTTGCTGCTGGCGGCGGGCATGGCCGCCGTCACGCCCCTGGCGAGTTCAGGTCTACTTGTCTGCATCGCGCTCGCGCTCTGGGGCATTGCCAACACAGCGCTGTATCCGATCTGCCAGGTGCGAGTGATGAACTCAGTGAGCCACTCCCAGGCCCTGGCTGGGACGACCAACGTTTCTGCGGCCAACGCCGGAATAGGTATAGGAGCAATTGTCGGCGGTTTGACGATCCAAACTGCAGGCATCGCCAGCGTCGGCTACGTAGCTGCGGCCGTGGCCGGTCTTGCACTGGTGTTGATGCCGTTGCTGAGTCGCTTGGCAACACGCAAATAATGTACAGAGAAGCGGAATTGGTTTCCCACCTGTCCAATTCCGCCCTCCCACGTCAGCCAGGTCCAGGCGCAAACAAGGTTATGAAGAACGGCTAGCGCCCTTGAGTAGAAACCCCGCCTGTCCCATGCCCTGCCCTTTACCTACGTAAACCGCTACAATCGCGCCCCTTTCGCGCCCGTGCGCCCGCTCAACTGGACCAAGATTCGTGATCTCCACCGCTAATATCACCATGCAATTCGGCGCCAAGCCGCTGTTCGAGAACGTTTCCGTCAAGTTTGGCGGCGGCAACCGTTACGGTCTGATCGGGGCTAACGGCTGCGGCAAGTCGACCTTTATGAAAATTCTTGGTGATGATCTAGAGCCGTCCGGTGGCCAGGTGATGCTGGAGCCTAATGTGCGCCTGGGTAAGCTGCGCCAGGATCAGTTCGCCTACGAAGAATTCACCGTGATCGACACCGTGATCATGGGTCACGAAGAGCTGTGGAAGGTTAAAGCCGAGCGCGATCGCATCTATTCGCTGGTCGAAATGAGCGAAGAAGATGGCATGAAGGTCGGTGAGCTCGAAGGTGAGTTTGCCGAAATGGACGGCTACACCGCCGAATCCCGCGCCGGTGAGTTGCTGCTTGGCCTGGGTATTCCGCTGAAACAGCATTTCGGGCCGATGAGTGAAGTCTCGCCGGGCTGGAAACTGCGTGTATTGCTGGCGCAGGCACTGTTCTCCGACCCGGAAGTGTTGCTGCTGGACGAACCAACCAACCACCTGGATATCAACACCATCCGCTGGCTGGAAAACATCCTCACCCAGCGCAACAGCACCATGATCATCATTTCTCACGACCGTCACTTCCTGAACAGCGTGTGCACCCACATGGCTGACCTGGATTACGGCGAGCTGCGCCTGTTCCCGGGCAACTACGATGAGTACATGACCGCGGCCACCCAATCGCGCGAGCAGTTGCTGTCCGATAACGCCAAGAAGAAAGCGCAGATCAACGAGCTGCAAAGCTTCGTTAGCCGCTTCTCGGCCAACGCCTCGAAATCCAAGCAGGCTTCCTCGCGCGCCAAGCAGATCGACAAGATCCAGCTGGCCGAGGTTAAGCCGTCCAGCCGCGTCAGCCCGTTCATTCGTTTTGAGCAAAACAAAAAGCTGCACCGCCAAGCTGTAATGATCGACAAGATGGCCAAAGGCTTCGACGGCAAAGCCCTGTTCAAGAACTTCAGCTTCCAGGTTGAAGCCGGCGAGCGCGTGGCTATTATCGGCCCGAACGGTATCGGTAAAACCACCCTGCTGCGCACCTTGGTCGGCGAACTGACCCCGGATGCCGGTAGCGTAAAATGGACCGATAGCGCGGAGCTGGGCTACTACGCCCAGGATCACGCTCACGACTTCGAACGCGACGACACCCTGTTCGATTGGATGGGCCAGTGGACCACCGGCGAGCAGATGATCCGTGGCACGCTGGGGCGCATGCTGTTCAGCAACGATGACATCCTCAAGTCG
>JAHJXZ010000177.1 GCA_018827205.1 Gammaproteobacteria bacterium
CAGACGGTCATTCTCAGCTTGTGCATCGGTAAGCTCCTTGTGTTCTTTGGCATCGAGGGCGGCCAGTCGCAGCTCTAAGGCCTGCCGTTGTTCTTGCTGGGCCTGCAACTGGCGGGCTGCTGCTCGGGCAATTTCACCCAGGGTGTGCTCATGGGCTGCGGCCTGGCGCTCCATGCTGGCCACTGCGCCGGCGGCTTCGACCTGGGCGCCAGCAACTCGCAGCTGCTGCACCCCAGCAACTGCCAGCAGTGCAAGGCCCCACCACACCCAGGCCGGGACGAACTTCAGCCAGGCGGTCATGCCAGCACCTCGGTTGCCGTGGCCCACAGCTCGAGCCTATCGGGCTGGCCATTCAGGCCACCATTGATACGGCGAGTGATCTGCTCAAAGCGACCGGCATCGGCCAGTTCGTTAAGGCCATGCTCTGCCCACCACCAAGCGGCGGCCATGGCCGCATGCTCGGGCTGCTCGAGCAGTTCGGGCTGTTGCTCGAGCGGCAGGCCAAGCCCTGCGCCGGCGGCGCGGTAGTTGGCGCGGCCAGTGATCTGGATCAGCGATCGACCGCGGTAACGCCAACCGTCGCCGGTATGCTCAGGGCCGTTTCCGTTCCGGTCGGCGTATGCGTTATTGGCGATCGCCTCCGGCTTGCGGGACAGGCGCAGAGCTAAAGCGTTCGGCTTGCCATTCGCGCCCCGGTACCGGCTGGGCCAGGTAACGGCCAGGCCTGGGGCGCTGTAGTTCAGGTTCTCGACCAAGCGGCGCAGGTGGCCAGACTCATGCCCGACCTGAGCAATGAAGGCGGCAGCGCGCACGGGGCTATCAATGCGGAAGCGGGCCATGGCTTTGTTAAGAGCAGGAACAAAAACGCCCGCAACTGGGCGGGCGTTCGGCAGGATGCGCAGCAGCTGCGCCTCTGTGATGGGCATGCTTTTCTCCAGGCAACAAAAAGCCCGCACTGAGCGGGCATGGTCTAGGCTGTGACTTGCGCGCAAAGCGCACCCACATATCTATGCAAGGATGCTATCGATGGGACTGATACTCGCCCGCCGTATTGACCAAGAGTTCGTGCTGTTCGCCGCCGCTGGCGCCAACCCTGCCCAGCTCGCCGAGCAATTGAAGGAAGGCATCAGAATTCGGGTGCACGATATCGAGAACGGAAAGGCCTACGTCGACATCAGCGCACCGCAAGACATCACCATCCTGCGCAGCGAGCTGATCAGGAGCGCCTAGAGGGCAGTTGCGCAACAAAAGCACGCACTAGCCTGGCTTCACATCGGCTAAAAGTCAGAAGGTTCTGGGATAGAAGGCCACGCTGACTGCGTCTCCAGCTGGTAGAGCGGCCGGGTCACTAAGCTTCGTAAAGGTGTCCCCGCTTCTTTTGTATGTCGTAATGTATGGCGAAGTCGCGTGTGCAACCGTCATATATAGCCCGTCCGCGCTGAAGGCCACGCCATTCCCTTGTCCTGCTGGAAGAGCGGCTGGATCACTGAGTTTCGTGAACGTGTCGCCGCTTCGCTTGTAAATCGTTACGTATGGCGAAACGCCATGGGCCACGGCCATATAAACATCGTCAGCACTGAATGCCACGCCGTTACCGGCACCAGCTGGAAGGGTCGCTGGATCGCTGAGTTTGGTGAAGGTGTCACCACTGCGCTTGTAGATCGTGATGTACGGCGATGACAGGTGGGCAACGGCAAGATAAGTGCCGCCCGCGCTGAATGCGACGCCAAGAGCAAAGCCGCCAGCAGGCAAACTGGCCGGGTTTGTGAGCTTGGTGAAGGTGTCACCACTGCGCTTGTAGATGGTCACCGATGGAGAAGTGGCGTGTGCCACAGCCAGATATACGCCGTCTGCGCTGAATGATGCTGAGTAACCCGTCCCCGCCGGTAAAGTGCCCGGGTTTGCCAGCTTGGTGAAGGTATCGCCGCTGCGCTTGTAGATTGTAATAAAGGGCGATGTTAGGTGGGCAACGGCTAGATAAGTGCCGTCAGCGCTAAATGCCACGTCACGCCCAATACCAGTCGGCAGCGTTGCTGGGTTGGAAAGCTTGGTGAACGTGTCGCCGCTTCGCTTGTAAATATTTACATATGGGGAGTTAACTGTTGCGACAGCCAGGTATACGCCATCCGCACTGAAGTCGATACCAGTGCCAGCGCCAGCCGGCAGAGTTGCTGGGTTTGAGAGCTTGGAAAAGCTGTCTCCGGATTGGCGGTAAATTGTGGCAAATGGAGAGCTGCTGTGGGCGGCGGCGAGGAAGTAATCACCCGCCAACGAAAACCGGTATGGATTCAGCAGCATTAGACGGTACCTATCAAATAGACCTTGAGGCCAGCGCCAGCAACTATCGATCCTACGGTGTCTATGTCGATAGTGATTTCGGCGTCGTCAGCAAGTGAGGCGTCACTAATGACTGGCGGCGCGGAAGCCGTTTGGCTGGTTTTTTCGGTGGCATCAATTGTCAGTTTTGTTGACAGTATCGAGGTGCCTCCCTCATTGATGTCTACAGTCAGAACGGAGCCGGTTGGCGGCGTTGTTACGCTGGCCCTAACCGAGGTCAGAGTGAACGCATATGGCATGCGGAAGGTAACTTTTGTTGCGCCAGGTGTTAGAGCAGTTGTTTCATCAGAGCAAGCAATGATAATTGACTGCGTAGATGCGCCAGGCGGGCCTTGATCGCCGATAAGCGACTCCAGCCACTGCGCTTCTGTGCCAACAAAGCCATTGGCAAGCGCTACCTCGTAGGCGCTTGGGCCATCTTCCCCTGGCGCCCCATCCGCACCATCGCTGCCGGGAGCACCTTGAAGCGAAGCAAGCCAGGCGGACTCAGTGCCCACAAAGCCGTTGGCCAACGCTACCTGATACGCACTTGCACCAGGCGCCCCAGCAGCACCGGGGGCACCAGCCTCGCCAGGCTCCCCCTGCGGCCCACGGATTGGTCCGGTGTTCAGCCAGGCACCATCAACCCACAACCAAAGGTCGCCGGCAATTATGTAGCCTTCGCCTGGGCTTCCCGTGCCTGGCAAGTCGCCCGACGATGGCAGATCGCCCACGATATTTAGGCCCGCGCCAGTGGCACCCTCAAGGGACTCAAGCCATTCCAGCTCAGTACCCACAAACCCGTTGCCTACGGCTACTTGGTAGGCGCTAAGCCCTTCTGCACCGTCTGCACCGTCTGCACCATCCGCGCCAGGAGCGCCGATCAGGGCTTCAAGCCAGGCGGCCTCAGTGCCCACAAAACCATTTGCCACAGCTACCTCATAGGCGCTGGCGCCTTCTGCCCCGGCGCTGTCGCGCAAGGTTTCCAGCGTGCCAGCCGTGGCGCGGGCGCTGATCGATGCGCCAACTGACCACGCAGCAGCGGCAGTGCCTTCCACTCCCCGCTCAACAGTCAGCGCACCACCCACTACGGCCGTTACCTTGACGATCTCCCAGCTTGTTTCAGCATCGCCCACAAGCTCTGTCAGGGTCAGCAGGTAGTAGTCGCCACCGCCCAAGCCCACCAGTTTGGCGGCCTCTGCTGGCTCTACGCTCAACGTCAAGTCGCCAGTGATCGCAGGCGCCGTCAGCGTGGCGGTCCAGTTATTGATAAAACGCTGCATGGTGTCTCCTAGACGAACGAGAATGGCTGTGTTTTGCCTAGCTCGACAAAGCCTGTAAGCGGGCTGCGCGAGCCGTACAGCGGCGGCGCGTTGGCAAATGCGCTGGGGGCGCTTGAGGTGATGCGGGTTGCGGTCACGCCGCCGGGATAGGCCGTAAAGCCATACCGGTCATTGAGGCGCAGGTTTGGCAGGCTCTTGGTTTCCTCGCGCAGGCACACAAGGTGGTTGCTCCACCAGTGCACATAACAGCGCCAAACGTGGGTATAGCCATCACCCAACCGCATATCGCTATTGCTCAGCTGTGGAAGCCAGTTATTTGGTGTGCCACTCTCAAAGCGCCCAGTGGTATCAAGGCGTTTGGTTGGCGTGATCAGGGCGCCAAGGGCAGCACCTCCAGCACCGGTCGTCAGAGTGGAATCAAATTCCTCACCATCTAGCAGCAGCACGGCGCTTATTGTTTGAGTCCCGCCCGTGGCGCTCGGGCCATCGTTCACGGCGAACCCTGATACCTCGCTGTATTCAGATGTTCGCGTGTACTCATATCGCAGCTCATGCCGGTCTATCTCTTCGCCGGCAACGCGCAATATAAGCAGCAGGTTCTCAGTGGTTGTGTGAGTCTCTAGCCAGTCCCAGTTGTAGCTGCCAGCAACTGTTAGCTCGGGGACTGTTGGCGTACACGCCCCTTCGCTAAGCTCCTGCTCTGTTTCATAAACCCTTGGCGGGGCGCCAATGCCCTCGCCGGCGGCTGAATGTGTCGATTCAAGCGCATACGTCGCGTCCAGGGTTACTGGCTGCAGCTCTCCGGTCGGCGAGTACCAGAAGCCCAAGGCAAAGCCAGTTACCGAGGCGGTACGTGTACCGGTGGTTATGCTTGTACCTGGCGTGTTCACGGAAGGGATGCCGTCAGGGTCTAGATAGAAAGTTGACTTGTTGTCTGTCTGCCTAATGGTTGGGCAGTCTCGGCCCGGCACGTCGATTGATTCAGTGGTGGTGTCGACTTCCCACCCCCAAACGCCGGTCCATGTTGTCAGGTTGTCTTCTGCAGTTTGCTCATCACAGCCATTGCCCTCAGACAAAAGCTGGAGCACAGCAGCAAATGGGCTATCTGGTGTACCAGCCCCAGAGCATTGCAGCTCGGCAAATCCATAAAGCGTGGATGGCATCTGGTAGCCAAACCGCGAAATGGTCGTGAAGTCGGCCAGCACAGCGCGGCTTCCATTTGGCAGGCAGTCCCAGGTGATCGAGGTAAAGGCTGGGTTAACAGCCGGCGCGGCTACATAGCCAGATAACGTCACGGTCACGCTCTGGTAGGTATCGGGCGGCAAATAGCCCAGCTGACTAATCAGCCTAAACGTCGCAGGCTCGGTCAGCGCCGTGCGGTCCCCGTTCACAACCACGCTAAACGGAAAGCGCGCCGCCCAGCAGTTGCCGGGACCTACCGCGTAAATAGACTGAGCCGTGATTCGATTGGCTCCATACAGGTAAAGGTCAGAGCTTCCATCCTGCAGGCTGATAGCCACATCAGTACGCCACACTCGGCCGGCTGCGGTATCTGCCGCGAGCTCTTCTGGCGTGCGAGAAACCGCAGGCACTCCAGGCACTTGCAGGCGAAGCGAGCCGCGGTGACCGGTTACAAAGCCGGTACGTGTTGTGGTGTTCGCTAAGGTCAGCACGCCGCCCTGTATGCGGCCATGCCATGGGCAGCCCTGAATGCGCTGCCGGCCGAACATCAGCGTGAACTCATCCATCAAGCAGGCTCTGCAAATATCTGTTCGACCGTCGCCCCGTTGGCGTCTTCCATTACGAACTTCTTGGGCGGGTCGATCTGCCACACAAAGATGCCGTCAACGGTCGTGAAGTAGCGGGAGTCATGGAACTCGCGCAAGGCGTAGTTGGTTTCTGTCAGAGGGCTGGCGATGCCGCCGCCACCAGTTGCCGGTGGTGGCGCAACGTAACTGCCACGGCCGCGCAAAGCAGGCACACCACCAACCGCCGGCACACTGCGCAGCGTGCGCACTGTTCTGGCGGGGCGCTGCAGGCGGTTGAGGTCTTCAACCACTGATTCGCCACGGCGCTCGGCAACAATGCGCTGGCCGGTTGCGCGCCGCTCTGCAGCCCCGCTGCTGGTACGGCTGTTGGTGACGCCGGCACGAATTGCGGCACGTTCACTGGCGAGGGACATGATTACAACTCCAGTAAGTCATTCGGGATGCCGACGCGGTACAGGTATTCCCCGTCTATAACCCGCTCATCGCGCCAGGCTTCTGGCAGTTCTTCGGCCGGGGTCACGAAGTCGCGCGGGAACACCGAGGGTCCACCGCCGACCGAGATGTTGCCACTGAAGCCATCCAGGTCAGGGTCGTAGTCGGGGCCGCCGAAGTAGCTGATTTGAGTGGGTAGTGCTGTGGCATCAGCCTGGCCGGGCGACACATCAGCGGCGCCCAGTGCAGCCGGCGGCACAAGCGGATCACTGGTGCCGCCGCCGCGCATCACGGCAATGCTTAGGGTTGTCAGCGCAGAACCGCCGGCATGGTCGTAGTTGTCCACAATGCGGATGCACTTACCGCGCGCCTTCACGCCTTGGTCATCAAGCTCAAGGGTGTGGGTCAGATCGATGCCGCGCGCCAGTGGCGTGGGGATCTGCCAGCTAACTGTGGTTTGCCGGTGCGCGCTCACCAGCTCAGCCTGAGCCAGCAGCATTGAGATGGTCAGGAAGTTACTGCGGCGCGACTCATCATTCAGATCAGTCGTGCCGGTGGTGCCGTCTGTAATCGGGTCGCTTTCCCAGGCATCGGCGGCCTGGTCTTCAATCTCAAGCGAGGTACCCGAGCGCTGCACAATACGCGAGGCTTCCACCTCGCCGGCCGGGGTGGCCAGCACAATGGTGTAATTCTCGGTCACGCTCTGCGTCCAGCGGCGCGCGGCAGTCCAGTCAGCGCCCAGCAACAGATCGGTGAAGATATTCGTCCACGGGATGCCGTCGCCGCAGGGGTTCGGCATGGTGGGCGGCAGCAGGTAGTAACTGGTGGCGATCAGCGTTTGATCGTTCTCGCGCGCCGCATCTTCCAGCATCTGGATAGTCGGCAACTCGCTGGAGAACCCGCGCCAGTTACAGAAGCCACCAATACCGCCCGAGCCGTCCGTTTCCGGGTGAATCCAGCTGTACACCTGGTTGCGCTGCCACAACCGGGCGTAACGGTAGGAAACCTCAATCTCCACCCGGTTGGTGATCTTGGTGGCGTCAGCCATATCGACCGTCACACTCTGATCAATCGTGGTACCGGGGCCAAATACAAAGTGTGGCACCGTATCGGCGTACCAGTCCGTCACGCGCAGCACGCCATCAGCGGAACAGTCGAGGCTCGCCGTGCGAGTGCTCAAGCGTTCAAGAGCGTAATCCCAACGGCTGCGGCCCTGCACTGGCTCGAATACATCTTCTGACCAGGCGCCGCCGGTTAGCGCATCGATCACAGCGACCGACTGCGCCTCACCCTGCTGCTGTATCTGATCGCTGAGGTCGCAGCTCAGAACGCGCAGGGTTGAATCCCAGGTTGGCAGCGCAATGCGGGCGGTATAGCGGCGTTCTTCAACGGTTACGCCTGCACTGGTGCTGATGAAGTCGAACGTCACCGGCAAGCCCTGCCACTCATCCGGCACCACTGGCCCGGACTCGATAAACAGATCCAGGCTGCCAACACCGGACGCACCCTCTTCCCGGTCGCTGTCCGTGCTGTTCAGCACTTGGTCGCTCATATCCACGCCACCCACGGTTACCCGCAAACGCCATAAATACGAGGTGCCACGCACCACATATTCAGGCTCACGAACGCCGACAAGGGAACTGGAGCCATTCAGCGGGGCGCTGTTGAGTGGGCCACCGTTGATAAGCATTAGGCTTCTTCCCAGGCGATGGACCAGCTATGCGTAGCGGTAGAGCTGGACTGCGACTTGGGCGGCCGGGTGGCGAACACCGAATACACAGGGAACCACCACACCTGATATTGAGTTGCGCCTGCCACAGCGGTGACCGTGGCAACGCCTGCGACAGTCGCAACTTCGGCGGCCAGCCATTCATCGCCAACAAGGGCGAAGGCCCACGGGGCTTGATCGGGGCGCGGCGTCGACACCAGATTGAACACCAGCCCAGTAGATTGCATGGTGCTGACTTGAGTGCTGCGCAGCTCTAAAGGCTCGGCATAATCCAGGCCATCAAGACCGGGCGGCATCCATCCCTGGCCGCTGATGCTGCCGGCCATCTTCTGATAGCGCGTCATCTTGTAGCCTGCGCCGTCACTCATGCGCAGCACCGTACTTGCGCCCGCGTCCTGCTCGCTCAATTCTGGCGCGCCAGCATGCAGCACAATCGGTATGCCACCGAGCATGAGAGGTACGGACATTCGGGAAACTCCAGGCGTAAAAAACCACCCTGCTACGCTGATTGGCTCCTACACCACACAGCGAACCAAGGAGGTTCTATGGAAAATGGATTGACACAAGGGTTTATCGATCAGGTTGTTGCGTACATCGCCGAACACCCCAAGTGCTCAGCAAGCGCAATACCGGGCGACAAAGCACTTGTGTTGCTTGCCCTGCGCCAGCTCAACCGGAGTGGGCGTATAAAGGGCATCATCCAGGCCGACCCGACGAAGATCGGCAATGACAAAGAAGGCCCCTACATTGCAGACGCTGTAGGGCTTGAACTCACCTGAAGCTAAACCGGGGCCGGCTCAGTTGTCCGCCCCATCAGCACAGCAATCGCCCAGTTGAGCTGAGCGACCTCTTTCGCCAAGCCGCCATGATTGCTCATGGTGGACAAGCCAAATACCAACTCATGCTGCTGCAGTGTTTTGCCAGCCATCTGCACAACATCACGCACCCACTGCAGACTCTCTGCAACCTGGCAAAGAATCAGCTGATCACTCAGTCCGCCGCTCTCGGCCAGGCGCTGGCGCACCTCTACAAGCAAGTTGGCCAGCTGGTCCGCACCGGCGCTGCCAAATGCAGCGCACGCTTCATTGCGCTCAAGCTGGCGCTGCATGTTTGCAATTTGTTCTTGGGTCATACGTTTCTCCAGGCGTAAAAAAGCCCGCGAAGGGCGGGCTGTTACTGGCTTGTGCGGCCGCGCTTCATGGCTAGCCGTTTTAGGTCGAGTGCATCACCTGGGCTGGCGTACAAGCTGAACTTCTCGCCTCCCACTTCGAAGGCCACGCGGCCAAGGTCGGGGAAGCTGGGCGCTACAGAAGATGCAGCGCCGGCCATTTCTGGTGTCACGGAGGCATAACGAGAAGCCAGAGCCCGAGAGGCCCCGGCCGTTATAACCTGTTCGCCACCCGCAAAATTGAGCAGCTCTGGCCCCTGTTCACCAACCCATGCCATGCCAGGCGGTGCGCTGTTGGTGCCCCTAGCGAAACCCTGAGCGCCAGTAAACGTATCAGCGCCTTGGTTGCTTACATCGCCTAGGGTGATGGTCGGCGTGACAACCAGGCTCTTACTGAGGATTGCGGCCAGCTCTTGCATCTTCGCTTGAGCATTCGCAATTTCTTCGGGCGTCATATCGACGGTGATTTTTACATCTGCCAGCGCTTTGAGCTTGTTCAGCTCTGCCGTGATATCGGCCAGAGTCTTAGCGGCGCGGCTCTGTTCGATGCCGTTGGCCTCTGCCTCAATGGCCTGCAGCTCATCAGCAAAGCCCTGCAGGCCGTATGTGTTGCCGCCGGATTTGGCCAAGTCTTCCAGAATCTTGGCGGCGGCTTGCGCTTGAGTTTTGGCGTTTTCAAGATCACCATTCTGCAGCGCGTTGCGGGCGGCGACCTTCAGTGCATTGGCTTGGCCGTAGGATGGATCACCGCCAGTTGCGCCGCTTAAGGTTGCCCGTAGCTTGTTGTAGCGCTCATCAATATCAAGGCGTTCTTTCTGCAGCTTTTCCAGCTCGGCATTGGCCTCGCGCTGCGCGCTGGTTATTTTGGATATCTCTTCCTTGGCCACCTTCGACAAGTCCTTATAGGACGCCTTCATCTTGTCGGTGGTGACTTTGGTGGAATCGCCCAGGCCTTTGTTGGCATTCTCAAGCTCTTTCTTGAGATCCGTGGCGCTCTTCCCCGCACCCTCGTAGGCCCCTGACCAAAGGCCTTTGATTTGGTCGGTAGCCTGCTTGGTTGATTCTGCGTTATCGCTCGCTACTTCCTTAAGAATGTCGCGGGCCTGTGAAAATTCTCCTGTCGCCGCCGATAGCGCGGCGGCAGCAGCCCCGCCGATTAAGCGGCCGGCGTTGGCAAAGCTCACACCAACAATGATCGCGATGCTGGCCAAGGCTTTCAGGCCGAAAGAGAGCACCTGAGCAACAGTCGATGTCAGCTCTGTTTCGCGCGAAACCTCAGCCATAAGGCCGGTCATTTCATTGAGCGTTGGCAGCAGCTCTGCAGAGATTTGCCGGCCAGCGCCTTCGGATACAGCGCCAAGGGTTTGCAGGGACTGGCGAAACTCTTCCGCGTCACGCACCTGATCGCCGCCCAGCACTAGGCCAAGCGCTTCGGCCTCTTTACGCAGCGCTAGGTAGCCGGCGGCGTTACCTTGCAGTAATGGCAGTAACAGGGTCGCATCGTTGGCGATGGACTCCATGTAGAACGTCATTTCGCTTTGGCTGAGGTTGGCCTTCTCAAGGCTGCTCACATACAGCCCGAGCGCATCAGGGCCGGACAGATTGCGGAACTGTTCAGCCGTCACGCCAACCTTTGGCGCGATGTTCTCAAAGAAGTCCGCCAGGGTGCCGCCGCCGGTCTGCAGGAAGTCACCAACCTTATCCTGCACATCCTTGAAGATGTCGCCCAGCTTGTCCTGCTCAATACCCACCGACTTGGCCGCATAGGCCCAGCCTTGGAACTCTTCTGCCGACGCGCCCGACAGCATTGCCAGCTTGCTCATCTGCGCCGTTGCCAGGGCAGACTCTTTGATCCAGGCAGACAGCGCGCCTACAGAGAACACGCCGGCCAGCACGCCCGCAGCAGTCTTGGCTTGGCTGGTAAAGTTGTTGAGCTGCCTTGTGCCTTGGTCGAAGGCTGGCTGCGCAGTGTTTTTTCCCTCAATGACCAGCTGTGTTTTAACTTTGCTAGCCATTAGCTGAATTCCTTCATAAGCCGCTTAAAGCCTTTTTCGTCAGCCTGGCTGCCACGGGCAACGATCATCCCCAGGCGGGCGTCTTCTTTCTCGATGCGCGCAGCAGCGCCCAGGAACAGCTCAACTTGGTCGAATGTGTAACCGCCTACATCTTCAAGGCGATGCCCCATCGCAATCAGGCTTTGCGCGAGGTAACCCCAGCCAGCCGGCTTGCCGCCGTGACCAGGGCTTGATCGAAAAAACCGTTGTTGATTTCAACCACCTTGATCATCAGCTCCAAGGCGGCAGCAGTGGGCAGGCGCCGGATGCGCCAGGCTGAAAGACTGGTACAGGTGCCCAGCAAATCGCGCAGGGCTGGCGCGCTCTGCGCGTAGGCATACACAGCAGACGGGTTCTGAGCGCCAATTACCGAAATCAGCCCGCCGGCTGCTTGGCCAAAAGCCTCAAAGTGGCGCAGCTGCACAGGCCGAATGCTTACCTGGCGCATGCCGAGCATCACCACAACAGGCTTTGGGTAAAGAATTTTCAGGTCGCTCATACTTTCCTCGGGGCATTAAAAAACCCGCCGAAGCGGGTTGTTTGGTATGTGCCGTTATTCCAGGCCAAGTTCCTTTTTCGCCCTTGGCGAATTGGTCGGTATCAACCCCGGATTACTGCAGGTTTGGCAAACCTGCTGCCGGCTGGCCAGTCGCCAGATGCTGTAAATCAGGCCCGGCAACAAGAAGCAGAGCCAAAGGATCAGCTCAACAAATATTGAGCCTTTGGTTTGTGTTCTGCCGCTATTGGTGGCGCCGCATGATGGGCAGTACATAAACCCAAGGCGCTTCACTGGTGCGGCTTTTACTGGCTGAGGCGCCGGCCGAGCTTTTGCAGCCCTTGCCTGCTCGATCCGTTCCTTGTTGGCCAAGGCCTTGTGATAGAACACGCCGCATGACGGGCACTTCGCCGGATCGCCGAAAGCGCCTTCAGCTGCCTCATGCTCACAAACAGGACATTGCATCGGTATCCCTCCCAATTGATATGGGAGGGACTTTAGCACGCAGAATGATTAAACGGCCTCTTCCTCGACCGTCATCATGGCCGACTCGCCAAGGCCGAAACGATCAGGGTCTTCGGACAGCGCGAGGGTTACGCCGATCTGCGCGAAGTCGTCGCGATTGATCAGTGGCAGCTCACCAGACAGCGCCAGCCGGGCACGGTGGAAAGTGACGCGGCGTCCGGTCAACTGGCCAGCCTCGTTCACGGTGCTGACGAACACTTCATAGAACTGACGGCCGCGCGTGAATGCCTGAATCAAACCAACCTTGGGGAAGGTGTAAGTGACTTTAACGGGCAAGCTTTTGATGCCGTCAGCATCTGCCGTTTCGCCGGCGATATCGGTCGCCAGAGCACCGCCATCAACCCAGCGAATGCCGCCGGGCATTTTCACGTAATCGACGTTTGGCAGGTACGTTACGTCGCCCGCTACGTTGGTGATTTCAGTCACGGCCAGCGGCAGACGCACAGTCATAGAGGTGCGACCGATCACGGCGCTGTGGTCTTCGTCGGTAATAGTGCCTGTTGGCACTTCGGTGCGGGTGGCGGCCAGCAACTCGGTCATTGTTTCCGGTGGCAGCTCCAGCAGATCACCGGTTACGGTTCCGCCGGCAGGACGGCTAACGCCATCAAGCTCGGAGTTGCTGAGCGTGCGCGGATCTTTGATGGTGATTTCTTCAAGCTCTGGCGTGAAGCTCACGTTTGCCATCGGCCCCATAGGGAAAGGCGGCAAGGTCGAACCTTTGCGACGAATGTAGACCTGGCCATAGTTGAGCTGGGTATAGATTTCGTTGGACATGTTGACTCCTATGGGCAAGGCCCAGGCTTATGCGTAGGCCTCGGTGTACCGGGCTTCCAGGGTTATCGTGATGGTGGTTTTTGTGCTGCCGTCGATGGCAGGCTCGATTTCAGCGCTGTCGCCAACAATTACGGCGTTTATCGGCCTGCCGAACACTCGGGCGCCGTAGCCTAGGGCGCGTAAAACGTCGAAGTGGAATTTTTCAAGATCTGCAAGCGCTGCCTCGGAGGGAAATACGCCTTGGACCGCATAACTTCTAAGGCGCTGGGCGTCCCGTAGACCGCGCTTTTCCGTGGCGTCGTCTTGCCAGGCGAGCAAGGCAAATGGCATGGGCTGATTATCTTTTGCCGCCCTCAGCTCAAACACGCCTTTCAGGTCTGTGTAATACCCCGCCGCAGGGTTGATCAGCTCAAGGTTGGCCTTGATGTCCGCTGTTAAGTCAGTGCCCCTGGTCATTTAGCCGCCTTATCCAGTTCTTTCTGCATGCGCTTGGCGAACTCTTCCTGCAGGAAGTCGGTCGTCCATTTGATTGTTTGGGTAGTGGTGAGCTGCTTAAACCAGTAGGCGGCAGACGGGCCAAGGGCGGCGCTCAGCGCTTTCTTGGTTGTGTATGTTTTGCCTCTGGCTGATGTTCGGCTGCCGCGTGTTCTGAGTGGTACAGCGCGAGAGCTGGCAGGGTTTACAAAGCCGGCGGCAACCTTGCGACCGCGCAGGCCGTACACGTAAACGCGCGCCCTGGTTGGGGCCAGCACCTCGAATACCCAGCGGCGGTAATCATCCACCCGCACACTGGAACTGCTGGGGATGATCCGGCTATTCATGCGGCCTTTGCGGGCGCGCTTGATGGTTAGCTTGCCGCGCACATCGGCATTGCCCAGGCGGCTACCCAGCACAGAGCTTTTAAACAACTTGCTCATGGGCTTGACGTAGCGCTCGGTACGGCTTTTGGTTGCCGTGCTGTTGAGTGCGCCGCGCAACACTGAGTCAACCTTTTTGCCCTGGGCGGCCAGTTGCTTCTGAGCCTGCTTTAGGCCCATCACCTGAATGGAGACATTCATACGACTGGCTTTAGCCATAGGCCGCGCACCACGCCATCATCGCTGTCGCGGGCGTAGGCGATGACGTTGTAGAGGGTGCCGGCGATCAACAGTTGGTCGCCCTCTTCCGGCCGCCCGACCTCGATCACAGCCACCTCGGCCCTGGTCTTGTAATCGGTTACCTGGCCGAGCTCATCCAGGTACGGCGCCGAGTGCGTGAGGTGCACACGGCAGGCAACTGGCACACCACCCTGCGGACGATACTCAGCAGGCTGGCCGACCAGCTCAGAGCAGGTGATCACCACTTCTGCGCGCTGGTTATCGAAGTCCCGCACGTCATCGATCAGCAGCAGGCGACCATCAGCACGCAGGTACACACCCGCCCGCAAACGCTCATCCCACCAGGAACGCACCGTCACCTTCGCCGGCGCCCGCAGTCCGCTGGCGGCGGGCGGGTCGGCGGACTCCTTAGAACGAATACCAACCCACAGCCAATCCAATACAACGGGCTGTAGGTTGGCATCCATTACCAACAGATCGGCTGGGGTGTCTAACTGGCCGGAACGCATTTAAACCCCCAGGTTGATACGGAATGGCCGGAGCATGTTCTCGGCCGTGTTCATCTTGGTGTAGATGGTGCCGACTACACCCTGCTCACGGTTGGCATACAGCTCAGCACCCATGATCAGGATCGCGCCCCGCACCGGCTTGGGCACAGCAACGTATACCGGCGCGCCTACCTCCGGCTGTTCAGCTGCCAGCCAAGGGATAGGCCGGTTGAGAAACTCGGCAGCATCCGCAATGGCGGTGTCGAGTTTCTCCTGCAGGTCTTCGTCTTCCTGACTGTGCCGAATACGCAGGTGGCGTTTGAATTGCTCAAGGCTCGGCACTGACATCAGACGACTCCTTACTTGGCGGCGGGTTTGGCTTTATCGCCAGATTTCGGAGCGGCCTTGTTGGCAGCTTCAGGGGCTTTTTTGGATTCAGGCGCCGGGGCTTGGCTTTCCAATTTTGGATCCTCGATCAGGCCATTGGCGTACAGATCCTTGGCACGCTGAGGGCTAACAGTGATGGTGCTTCCACGCTTGGCATACTTGCCTTCGTTGTTGAAGCCCCTGGTAGTTTTCACGTCGATATCAGTCATGAGCTATGGCGCTCGGTTACCCGAGCGCCCTCCACGGTTATGGGCCGGCTGGCGCTTCAAACTCGCCGTGAACAAACGACTCAGGGCGGTAAACCGCCAAGGCCAGGCGCTCTTCGGCACGGATGGTGACCATGTTGTTGCGGAAGTTGTCGCCGTCTTCGGTCGACACCTCAACAGCAGCGTCTTCACGGTCGAAGACCTGGGCGGCGATGTTCATCGCACCAACCAGGAACTCGCCCTCGGGCACCGCGTTGCTGTCTACCACCGGCAGACGCCACATGCGCTGGGTGCCGCCTTCCTGCACGTTCACCCAGACGTAGGAGCCGTTGTCATCCTTCTGCAGCTCGATATCGGCCCAGTCAATCGGGTTCAGCGCGATAGCACTGGCGCGATATTCCGCGATGCGAACTTGCAGAATGGCGCGGCGCAGGGTGTCGATCTTGGTGTCACCGACCTTACGCAGCGCATCGTTGAAGGCAGTGGCCTGGGGGATCAGGCCAAGCAGGTTCTGGCCGGTACCGTCGCCGGCAATCAGCTGCTCTTCTTCCTTGTACTTCAGGCCGTAGATTGCGCGGCCGTTGATGTAGCTCTGCAGCAGCGGGATATCGGCCAGCACCTGCTTGGAAGCACGGAACCAATGAGCGATGGTTTTGACCGTGGTGGTGATCAGCTCGAAAGACAGATCAGACTGCGGTTTGCCAGTGCCTTCCGCCACCATGTTGGCCATGTTCTGAAAGCCGCTTTCACGCACATACTCGATGGCGTTGGAGGCGGTACGGCCAGGCATGATCAGGTCGCGGATGGTGAACTGACGCTCGGGCGCTTGGATGACACCAGGCACGCGGGTGGGCTCGATGGCAACACCAACACCACCGGTGCCCGTGGTGGCGCTGGTGATATTGGTGACCGCCTTCAGGTTCAGGCGGGCAATGCCACGGCCTTTCTCGGCCAGGGCCTTGAAGTCATCGCTTTCACCGAACTGCTCACCAAGCGACTTGGCGCCGGCCGGGTCGTTGGCAGAGAAGCGGCGAGCGAGTTTTTGCTCAACCTCAACCAGGCGCTCTTGCAGGCCCAGGCCGGATTTAACCAGGCCGTCGAGCACGGTCTTTGTGTCATCCAGAATCTTGCCGTGCTGGGTAATTTCGGTGCTGGCCTTTTCCGCAAAAGCCTTGATGTCGGCATCACGCTTATCAAGCGCTTCCATTACCTCCTTGAGTTCCAGTTGATCGTCGGCACGCTCTTTGCGCTGCATACGGCCGTGCTCACTACGAGCGGGATTGCTGAGTGCGTTATACATTTATGTGACCTCAGAGTTTGGGGAGGGACAAGCCTTGGCTGAGCCGCTCATGCAGCGCCTTGGCAAAATCAGGTTCCGCCTGTTGGCCCTCGGACTCGCTCCGGAGCAGATGCTTCAGCCCGCGATTGGCGATCACCGCGGCCTGCGTTTTCGAGAAGCCTGCCTCACGCAGGAGCTGCTCAAATTCTGGAAGGTTGGGCAACGCGCCATGCGCCAGCTTCGACTTGATGGTGTCGATGCGGGCATCGTCGTTGGCCGGGAAAGTGACCAGGCTGATCTCAACCAGATCTAGCCGCGTCAGAGTTCGCACGCCGGTCTTTTCATCACGGCTGGATTCGCGAACGTAGTAGCCAATGGACAGGCCTGAAACAGCACCGGCCTTCATCAGCGCATGGGCCTCTTGGGCACGCGGCACGCCATCGAGAATCAGCTGGCCATCACCGAACAGGCCGCGCTCATCTTCCTTGAGGTTCTTCCAAACCCCCACGGGTTGGTCGGAGCGGTGCTGCCATAGCACCGGCACAGGCCGGCCCTTGGCGGCTATCTCGGCCAGGCTTTCGGCAAAGGCACCAGGCGCCACGATCTCCAAGTAGGAATCGACCACGCCGAATACCGAGCCGTACCCAGAAAAAAGGCCGTCATCGCTGACAGCCTTCACGTGCAGATCGAAGTCCCTGATCTTCAGGGTCGCTGACTTACGATTCATTCGGGCGCTCCGGGTTTTCTTGGTTGAGCCAGTCGAGCAGCGCATTGCGCGCCTGCTGGCCCTGGCTTTCGCCTCCCAGCTTGTCGATTGGTAGCAGGTTGGATTGAACGGTTAGCTCGTCGGCGTTGCCGCCGCGCTTGGGTAGGTTTTCTTTTTCGCGGCAGTCGTCACGGGTGTAGATGCCGTTCTGGACCATCGAGCTGTAGAACGAGGCGCGCGCCGCGCTGTCGGCACGCAGCAAGCCCTCAGGGTTGAACTTGGCGAAGTAGCGACGACGCTCATCAGGCTGCAGCAGCCAGCGGTCAATGCTGTGCTCGATGCGCTTCATCCAGGGCAACAGGGTGAAGCTGAGAAATGCGATCATCTCCTGCTCCATCCCGGAGCCCCACTTGGTTGCGCCTTGCGCTGAGTGGCCGACCATCCAGGGCGGTGTTCGAAACCACCGGCAGATTTCCTCAACATTGAAGCCGCGCGTCTGCAGCATCTGTGCGTCTTCAGGCGTCATCGACACCTGCTGATACTTCATGCCAGCTTCCAGCACCATGGTTTTGCCAGTGTTCACTGCACCAGTGAACTGGTCGGCCATGCTAGCGCGCAGCTCTTTGCGCTGGTCAGGCTTGAGGATTGTGTCGGTAGAGAGCACGCCACCAAGCTTCATGCCGTTGGCGAACATCTTGCTGGCCGATTCATCAGCGGCCATGGCAGCACCGAACACCTGCCGGCCCATGGACAATGGGCTCAGACCCTGCAGTGGGTCGGTACCGAAGCCCCGGATATGGATCAGCTCACCTTCTTGCATTACTTGCCGATTACCGGCCAGGTCAGTGAAGGTGTATTCGATTGATCCATCAGTTAGCCGTCGCACCGAAACGCACTGCGGAAGAAGGAACTCCAACGCGATGACGCGACCCGCTGAAAAGGTTGGGTAGAGGAAAGCATTGCCGTGCAGCAACAGGCTGGCGACCACACACTCCCAGAACTCAACAGGTGTCTGGTCCGCATTGGGTTGCCGGCTGATCACATCATGCAGCGCGTGGCTAGTGGCGATTACGGATGAGTTAGCACCACGCTCATAAAGCGCCAGGGGCAGAGTGGCGATGGTTTCAGCAATCAACCGCACGCACGCCCATACGGTGGAAACCTGCAGCGCGGTTTGCTGGCTTACCGTCTTACCTGACGCCGAGTCGGTTCCATAGAAGGCTTGCCAGAAATTGCCATCCGTCAGCTTCAATGTTTGCCCGGCAAACCCCGATAGCGCTGACTTGATCAGCCCAGGCTGCGCGGAGCGAATCAGGGCAGTGCTGAGTACAGACTTCAGGGATCTACTCACTGGTTAGCCCCTTACGAATGAACCCAGCAACCACCAACAGCGCAGCACCCATAGCGAGCAGCGCCCAGCCCAGACCCAGCAGCACGTACACACCAGCAACCAGAGTGGCCAACCCAGCCAGAGCAGAAACGATAAAGATCAAAAGGCCGCTGTTCATTGGGTTACCTGTTAGCCGATTACTATCGGGCTTGAGATGAAGTCGTCGATGTCGCCGGGCTGCTCTTCAAACTCGGCAGCCGTAGCCCTGGCAATCGCCATGAGCATCGCCAACACGCCGTCGATTTTTTCGCTTTCGCGGTCTTTGCCGATCTGGCTTAGCCCGTTGTATTTGCTGGTCAGCTTCTTGGCGTTGGAGATCATCCAATCCATCACTGGGTTTTCTTCGTGCACCAGCTGGCCAGTCAGCACCAGGTTCTCCACCTCGATGATGGGGGCGGTGAACGTGGTTGGGTTCTGGCCGATCTCTACAGCGGGGACGCCCTTCTCCATCAGCTTCTTGACGAAGTACGGCGCGAACTTCGGGTCATAGTCCAACTCTTCAACAGCAAACATTTGCAGGTCGCCGGGTTGCTCGACCACTTCAATGCTGTGAGCCGCGCGGCGGCCTGATATCTGATCGCCGATTACGTCGAAGTCCGTGGCATTGCCAGGGGTGATGTGCAGGAATCCCGCCTCTGACCACTTCCTGTAATGCTGATTCTCAAGCAGGGTTGCCTGGTACTCGTTCTGGTAGAACCGCCAGAACACGTAGTACTTGCCGTTTTCGCGGAACACGTAGCACACGGCCGCGATGTCGCGCCGCTCGGCCAGGTCGAGGCCAATCCAGCAGCGCTTACCGGCGAAGTCTTCAAGCTTGAGGCTCTTGTCTTCGCAGGCACGCCAGTCGGCCAGGGCAATCCACTTGGCGCCGCCACTGAGCCAGATGTTAAGACGCTTGGTCTTGAACTCTGACTGCTCGGACGGCAGGCGGATGGCGCTATCGCAGGCATCTTTCAGGCCCTGCAGGTAGACCGATACACCCAGGTTGGGGTTTGCCTTTTGCCACTCAAGCGGGTCCTGCCATTTGTCCGGATCGTCGACGGTGTAGATGACGGCAAGAAACTCATCGTCATCAAACACGCCTTCAAGCACTTTCTCGGCATAGCCGTGCAGGTCGAAGCCGGGGCCGCGCAGGTTGGTACCGGCTGTGGTGATCATCCAGATCAGCCACTGCTTGCGCGCACCGGTACCAGAGCGGATCACGTCCAGCATGCCGGAGTCCGGATGGGCGTGAACCTCATCCATGATCGCGCCATGCGGGTTCAGGCCGTCGAGCGATTTGCTGTCACGCCCCAGCGGCCGGAAGGTATCCGCCTTGCCTCTGATGAATAGCTCGCCACGGCGGTCGCTGATATGACGGCGCAGCTGCGGGCTGGAGTGCACCATGCGCACGGCTTCGTCGTGCGTGATCTTGGCCTGGTCCATCTTGGTGGCGGCGGTATAGACCTCGGGGCCACCCTCGCCGTCCGCACTGAACAGGTACAGGCCGATGCCGGAGAGCTTGGTGCTCTTACCGTTCTTGCGTGGCACCTCTTCCCATACGCGGCGGAAGCGGCGGGTGCCGTCCGCACGCATCCAGCCGAAAGCGAGCGCTACCCAGAATTGCTGCCAGGGCGATGGCACAAACTGCTCGCCGGCCCACTCACCCTTGGAGTGGCGCAGGAACAGGAAGAACTCCAGGGCGTGCTGCGCGTGGTCCTCACTGAACCACAGCCCGCGCGCGGGGCCTTCCTTCAGGTCGCGGTAGTGGCGCTCAACGGCCAGGCGCGTCCACTTGCAGACAGGTATTTCACCTTTAAGCACCATCTGGCCATAGCTGTCCCAGTCGAAGGTGCGCTCACGTGTTGCCACCATCGCCCTTACCGCCCTGGATCGCTCGCAGACCGAGCTTCGCCTTCCGCTGGCGGAACTGCTCGATAGGATCGTCGAACAGGTCACCCTGCGGCTGGAGCTGGTCTAGTTTGACTTTCTGGAAGCTCGGGATGGTCAGCGCTGCCTCTGGCAGCCACTTCATCAGCTCGCGCTTTTTGTCTCGGGCCACGTAGTAGGCCTGGTGTGGCTGCTGGTAGCCGTTCGGGGTGCTGACGTAGTAGCTGCCTTTGTCCTTCTGCAGCTTCTGCAGGAACTCTTCCTGCGCCACCCAATCGCTGAAAGTCTTGCAGATGATCGTCATCAACATGGCGTCGGTGCGGTGCAGCAGGCCGTAGTCAGCCAGCGCCCGAGTAACGTAGTCCCAGACCTTCCGCTCCTTAGCGCTCAGCTTGGCCAGCGGGTCTGGTATCTCGGGCATGATCTGGGCAAGGGGCTCAGCTCCATCTTTGCCAAGCCCGCCCTGAATAACTTGCGGGAATGCCGGGTCCATCTCATCACCATTCGGGGCGATCAACTGACCCCCCCCCTATTTCAATTCACGCCACGCGCGAAACTTGGCTCCCCCCGTCGTTCGGCGTCCAAATTTCTCAGACTTTGGACCCGCCCTACCCTAGCGGCCTCCACCTGTTTTCCGGCTTAAAAAAATAAGATTTTTGTAAATCTATAAAACCGTCAAACAGTCGACGCGGGCAGTCAGTCGCGGCCCCTGCGGTCGTGGCGCCGGCGGTTGTCGTGAGGGCGACAGAGACCGCGCATGTTGGTCTCATCTAGGGCCAAGTCAGGCCGCTCCTTGAAGGGCTTGATGTGGTCGACCACCACGGCAGGCACCACCAACCCTTCCGCCTCGCAATCAACGCAGAGCGGATGGGTGATCAGGTAGTAACGCCGGAAGCGCCGCCATGGCGCCGTGTCGTAGAACTTGTCGGACTCAGCCCGCCTCGGGTTGTAGCGCTTGTTGGCAGCCTGCAACTGTTCGGTGCGACGTTGATCAGCCAGCACCTGGTGCTGGGCACAGTAGCTGCCGTTGCTTACCAGTCGGCCACAGCCTGGATGGCAGCACGGCCTTGGTGCGTGGTCAGCCACTACTTGGGCTCAAGCTTAGTGAGGTTGATGCGTAGCACCTTGATGGCCAGCTGGCGCACCGCCTCAACCCCGAAGAAGCCAACAGTACCGCCAAGGCCAACAGAGATAAGCGCCATCGACGCCTGAAAGCTGGGGAACCAAAAGCCAATGGCCAGTGCGGCCAAGGCGGTACCGGCGATGGTCAGGAAGCCGCACAGCAAACCCTCAAGCGCGATGCGCTGCCAGGCTTTCTCCTTGCGGTCGTAGATCACGCGCAACACAGCAATCAGCAAAGCCATAACAAACCCCTGGAGAACAGCCGGCGGTTCCTGGAGCCACGCGATAGCGACAGCCCACACACTTGGGTCCTTGTCCGACATCGTTCTACTCTCGAAGAAAGGCACGCCAGCGGCGAGCAAGGGATACAGCCGGCACCAATGATGGCGCAGGCCACATAAAGAAAAACCCCCTTACGGGGGTTAGTGACCAGCGCAGGGACCGGTCGGGCGCACAGCACGTGCTAGTTGTTTGTTGCTGACGCAGCAATCAAACCTGGCTGCTTTGTACCTCTTGACATGCAACGCCTGCAACGGGGAAAACAGGCATGGTTGCAAGCGGTTAACCAAGTGCGCGCAACTGGTTAACAAAGTGCAAAGCGTGACGACGAACGGTCATGACTCACGCCACAATGCCCGCCATTCATCGACACGCCGCTCAAGCCGACGCTGCTCCATGCGCGAGGTCTTCTGCGCAGTACGCACCCGCTCAATGCGCGCAACAGTGGCAGGCAGCACCCGCTCAGCGTGCTCCAAACCAGCAGCCACACCCGGCAATGCATCCTGCAGCGCCCTGTGCAACTCATCAACCCGGGTGCGGTAGGTGCGCACCGACACACCCAACCGCTGCGCCTGCTCAGCAACCGGCAAAGGCCGCGCCTGGCAGTACCGCACCCGAGCCAGCTGCACCATCGTCCGCCCAACCGAGCCACGCCCAGCCGGCGCATCAAGCGCCAGATCGTGCAGCGCCTTATCCACCGCCTGCGCTGCACGGCTCATCGCCACCCAGCACTCAACCGTGGACAGGCACCGGCTACCGCCCTGCCCGCTTGGCGCGTCTTCATCCATCCGGCCCAGCGGTGAGGCAATGCTCACATCGATAGCAGGGTCCACGGCCTCACGGCCCCAGGCGCACAGCAGCACTTCCATAGCCTCAATCATCGCAAAACCCCCGCTATCCGCAGCAACCCAACACAAAAGGCCCAACCCAACACAAACCCAACACACTTAAAATCCTTATAAATCAACACCTTCAAGCTATCTGTGTTGAGTGTGTTGGGTGTGTTAGGTTTTTGAGTCCTCGCGTAGAGAATTTTTCTTTGTGTCAGAGTCTCGCCGTCAGTAGTCGCGCGTTTGAATGCGCATGCGTGCGCGCGCGTACAAACCCAACACACCCAACACAGGCCGCGCAAAGTCCCGCCGTTGAAGGCCTCAACCTGTGCCGGGTTGCCAAAAGCCACCCAACACAACCCAGCACAACCCAACACACTTTTAGGCAGAGTCATGCTGCAGCCGCCTTGACGTGATCCCACGCCGACACGTTCCAGCCCGCAGCCTTCGCGGCACCGCGCCACTTATCGACCATCTTTCCCAACTGGGCCGCATTCAAGGATGGGGCCGGGGAAGGCTCCAGATCAGCAGGGAAGAAGAACGCACCAAAGCGCCTGCTCGTGCCCTCATTCCAAGGGATGCTGCGCGTCTTCTCAACCTCCGCGCTCACAAACAGGCTGAACTTTGTGTGGCTTAGCGCGTGCTCCTTGTTGCGCTGACACCACTCGGTAAACAGCGCGTACAGGTCAGTGCTCAAGCAACCGCCCCACAAGTTGGGGCCCAGCTCGCCCACCCGCCACATATGCACAAAGGTCTGCCACGCTGCCCGGCTCAAGGCCACCAAGCGTTCACGCGCATCGGTCTTCGGAGGCCGAGTGCGTTGGTCGAAGTCGCCCAGGTCAATCGAGAGCAGCCACGCATAAAGCGCAGCCACACCTCCATTGCGCAACTCAGCACCAATCGCCTTCTGCCGCGCTGCGGGCAATGTCTCCATCGGCCACATCACCAGCAAGCGCCGGTCGCTCTCGCTGATCGGCCAGGGCAGAATCTCGTTCGACAGAAACACGGCGTTCATATGGTTGGCTTCCTCCCAACCATTGATGAACTTGCTCTCCATCCGCACCGTCTTGCCGGTGATCAGATGCTTGATCTTGCCCACCTGGTTGTAACGCTGATCGCGGCTCACAACCTCTTCGAACACCGCCCACAGCTTGCGGCTCTGCCAGGCGTTGAAGTTCGACTCAAGCTGCGTCTGCCCAACCGTTGCCGCGTACTGGCCGTACAGCTCGCCCATCGCATCAGCAAACAGCAGGCTCTTGCCCGAGCCTTCCATAATCGAGTGCATCAGCACGGCCGTATCCATCTTGGCGCCGGGGTGCTGCAGCGGGTACGCCAACCAGCGCACCAACCAATCGCGGGAAGCCTCATCGTGGTTACACAAAAAGTCGATCAGCCAGATCAGGTTGGCGCAGGCCTCATCATTGCGCTCAGGCGCTAGAGGCAGGCCGTCATAAGTGTTGATGTAAACGGCAGGGTCTTTCGTCATGGTTGGGTCGAACACGATGTGGTCAACATCCACCACCCGCCGCTCGGCACTGTTCAACCACAGCGCATAGGCATCGCCCAGCGCCATCTTTACCGCACCTTCAGGCACGCGGCGTTTCTTCTGCCGGTCCCACACATCCTTGGTGCCGTCGATGTACACATAGCGCTCAACCGGCGGCATACCCAGAGCACCGCCCTTCTTGCCGGTCAAGCGCTTGGCCTGCTGGATATCGCGCACATGGTCAGCCGCCACAACCCGCCGGGTATCGTCGGTCAGCGCCAACCACTCTTTCGCCAACGGCTTGCCCACCAGCGCTTCAAAGGCCGTCTTCTTCATCAGCAGGGCCTTGTCCCCGTCCCACACCTGGGTGGTGCCCTCCACCAATGCATAGCGCCGGGTCACCTGGGCAAGCGTCAGCGCCTCCCCCGCGCCCCCAGTAGTGCCGGCGGTGGAATTTTCGGGCGCGCAGTCATCAGATGGGGCGCGGGGAAGATCCTCAACCGGCGCAGCAGGCTCAAGCAACAACGCCGCCAGCAACTGCTCGCGCACAACATCGAGGCCCTGGGCAACATGCAAGTCATTCCAATCCTTGCCATCAGCGCCCTGCGGGAACACCGCAACCGCGCCGCATTGCTGCGCTGCAAGTTCTGCCTTGGCACGCCCCGGGTTGCCAGCTGTGGTCGGGTCATCATCACCACAAATCACCAAGCGCGCCGCCGGGTAGATAACTCGCACACGCGCGGCAACCTTCGGCAAGTTGCCAGAATCAACACCGACCACCACCGGCCAGCCCGCTGCCATATGGCAACTCGCAGCTGTGGCATAACCCTCAGCCAGCCCAACTATCTGCGCAGCTGCATCATCAGCCACCACATGAAAACAGCCGCTCTTGCGGCCGTACTTCGGGAATAGCTTCTTACCTGTGCTGCTCACCTGCTGCAGGCTATGCAACCGCCCGGCCTCATCGCACAGCGGCATCACCATGTCGCCACGGCGCAAGACCAGCATCGACAAATGCGCGGGCCGGGGGCTTGGCACGCTTTTCAGGTAACGCTGGGCATCCTCACCCACCCACAGCTGGCAGCGTTCTGCCTGGTCATCAATTTCCAGCACAAGCGTATGGCGCATGTAACCAATACCAAAAGCGCCCACCTGTTTGCTCTCCAGGTAGGCGCTCTTGCCATCAGTCGTAGTGTGCTGCGCCCAAATCACCGCGCACTCAGCGGCAACCTTGGCCCGCATGCGCTCGAGCAGCGCTTCATCGGCTTCTACTTCAGCTTGGCGGGCAATGCGTCGGGCTTCGTGCTCGCGGGCAAAGCGGCGCTTATCCTCGGCTGTCAGCTCGGTTTTATCAGGCGTCCACCCGTTATCCATCGCCAGCTTGATGACCGTACCCAGCCCGGTACCGGCCTTTCGGAAGCTCTTCCAAACGGTCTTAGCATCACTCAGCTTGTACCCGGTACCGGACTGGCTCCACGTGTCCCACGCATCCCAACCGTTGGTACCGAACTCAGCCTTGATGCCCATACCCACCTGCACCCAGGTTTCGCGATCCGTGGCGGGGATGAAGCGCAGCAGCACGCGCAGCTCTTCCAGTGAAACAGGGATCTGATCAGCCACGTTTCAGCTCCCGCAACTGCTGGCAATCAATGCAGCGCTGGCAGCCCGGCACTGCCGCGCGGCGTGCTTGGGGTATCTCAACCCCGCAGCTTTCGCACCACTCGGCGCTGGTGGCCTGGCCACCTGCGCGCCGCTGGTGTTGCGCCAGGGCCTGCAGCAGCAGGTGCTCGGCATGCTCGTTCGCGTCGTCGATAAGGTCAGCCATTGCTGCCGCCCTCCATCGCCTGGCGCGCACCGGACATAATGCCCAGCAGCTTGCCGATCAATGCATAGCCGTGCTCTTCAAGGTCAGCCACTTCGGCCCTATCCCAGCGGCTGTCAGCAGCACCGCACGCCAAGCTGGCAACAAACTCACCCTCCTTGGCCAGCAGCTTGCCCAGCGCCTGCATCGCATCGCGCGTGGCCGGCACAGGTACGGGCTGATAACTCACCACCCCATACACCTGTTCAAACCAAGCGCGCACAGCCGGGCCACGCACAAGCTCAACAACGCGCGCCAGGTCATCCGGTCTCAAATGGTGGTCAGGGTAAGCACCTGAAAGGCGCTTTTGAAACGGCCCGTAAGGCTCGCCAAGCATCGCGCAAACGGCCTTGTGGCCTCCGCGAAACTCACGGCAATCATTGTCGATCGCCACGTCCAACGGCACCGCAGGGCCGCTGTAATCATCGTGCTGGTGCGTCATGGTAGTAATTCCTGCCAACTACCATAGCCACAGGCAGGGCTGCGCCCTATCCTATGCCTACAGCAGCCAAAACCCCTTATGTACGTGCTGTGCCTCGGGGGCTTCGGTTGTTGAGGTGTTGCGGCTGGTAACCGCTTCACCGGACCGCCAGACCAGGGCTGAAACTTTGGTGAGTGGACCGCCCTAGGTCTGGCCTCTATTGCACCTGCCGCAGAAGCGTCAGGTTTGTTGCTCTTGAAACATCAAGCCGCCGACGCTTCCACGTCATCTGGCAAACAGAAAACATCAGGCCGCAGTCGCTCGCGCGGGATGGCAGTAAGCAGCTCAACACGCAAAACCAGCTCTGCAGGTAACTCGCCTTTTTTGAGCCAGTAAGAAACCAGCTGCTGCGATACCGGCCGCGCATCCGTGCTTAAGCGCTGGGCGAAGTGCGCCTGGCCACCAAGCTTTTGGATAGCCTCCGAAAACGCATCACGCATGGCATCTATGTGGCTCATCTCAACCTCTCGGTTACGTCTAAGGCGAGAACTTACGGCTTTTTTTGTTAAGACTCAACGTCTTTTTACGTTTGAAGACATACAAAATAATTTGTAGGCTCAACGAATGATCATTACCCGCCTTACACCAAGCCCTATTGCCGCCCTATTCAAGGCTCGCCGCGAAGAGCTGGAGCTCACCCAACAAGAAGTCGCCGACCGCGTGACAGAGCTTTTGCCGGCCCGTGAAAAGCTCACCCAGCAGTCATATGCAGCATTTGAGCGAGGCAAATCGCAGACCTCGAAACATGCCATGCAGATCGCCAACGTGCTGAAAATCCCGCTGGAGCGCTTAACGGCCATATCTATAGGTGAAGTTTCTTCGGCTCAGGAACCACGCGCCTCATACGGCCCAACTGAACCAAGCGCGATTTTCTTAGGCGCAATATCGACCTGGGACGATTCAACACCGCTAGATGACGATGAGATCGAGGTGCCATTGCTCAAGGAAGTAGAGCTGTCCGCCGGTAGCGGGCGCATATCCATTCAGGAACACAGCAAAGCTAAGCTGCGCTTTGGCAGCATCTCACTGCGCCGACAGGGCATAGAGCCGGCCAACGCAGTGTGTGTATCTGTCTATGGCAACAGCATGGAGCCTGTCCTGCCCCATGGCAGCACGGCAGGTGTTGATAGAGGCAGAACAACGATTAAAGATGGCGACATTTATGCCCTGTCGCACAATGGCCACCTACGGGTGAAGCTCCTTTACCGACTACCAACAGGTGGCCTTAGGCTCAGAAGCTTCAACCGCGACGAGCATCCAGACGAGGAATACACCCCAGAACAGATTCGCGACCAAGACCTCACTATCATCGGCCGCGTATTCTGGTACTCGGTTTTGCGTTAACTGCACCACATTTAACAAGCCCGCCATGCGCGGGCTTTTTGTTGTCCGCAACCAATAAACAAAAAACATTGTTGCGTTTAACGTGTTTTCTTGTAATCTGCATCCGTACCCCTTACCAAGGTCACGGAGCACCCCATGCACACAGCACATCACCAAACCCGCTGCCCGGTGTATCTGCACCCAGCATCGGCATCTAACCCAGCAACTGTTCGCAGCATTCAGCAGGCCACCGGCCAGCTGGTAGTCATCAGCTGCGGCCGCACCATCCTCAAACCCACCGCCACCCCTGCCGACCCTTTCGGCCCATTCGGGGGTGACGCAGCATGAGTACCAATCACCCCACCATCGCCATGCAGTGTTTTATGCAGGGATTGGCCAACGAGATCAAAGACTGCCGCACCGCATCGTATGACTTTGCAGTTGAGGCGAGCGTATATAACGCCATTGGCCAAACCGTAGCAGCACTCAACCTGGAAGCTATCACCGGTCAACAGTACGACCGCCTCACAGCGATGGCGATGAATGCCGCCTCCCTGCGCCGTGAAGAACTGCTGCTTAAGCACCCTGCTCACAGCCGCGCCGCCCTGCAGTCTTACCAACAGCGCCAGGCCGCAAAAAAGCAGGTGACCGCATGAGCCATCTTCTTATCGGCCTGCACGGTCTTGCACGCACCGGCAAAGACACCGCAGCCAGTTACCTGGCCGCGCACTACGCTCTGCTCAGCTACGCCTTTGCTGACCCACTCAAGGCCGCACTGGCTCAACTGTTCGGCCTCACCTCAGCTCACCTGGAAGGCGCGCTGAAAGAGCTGCCTTTGCCCGATATCGGCAAGTCCCCGCGCGAGCTTATGCAGCTGCTCGGCACGGAGTGGGCACGCAACCTGGTGCACCGCGACCTGTGGCTGCTGCTGGCAAAGCAGAACATTGGCGCCCAGCTCGATGCTGACCAAGCGCACTACAACGGCGTAATCATCCGCGATGTCAGGTTTGAGAACGAAGCGCAGTGGATACGCAGCCAAGGCGGCGTTGTTGTGCACATCCTACGGCCAGACGCTCAGCCAGTAGCTGCCCACATCAGCGAAACCCCGCTAATGCGCGGCAACAAAGACGCAATGGTGCACAACACCGGCAGCATCGACGATTTCCACGGCGAGCTCCGCAGCTTGATGATCTACCTGCAGCGCCGCCACGCGCTCAACGCAGCCTGAGGCCCCGCCAATGAACCGCGACCTTAACCAGGCTGCCGCCGTGCTCGGCATTGGCCCGCGCAAGCTGCGCGACCAGCTGCGTGAGCGCGGCATCATCAACCACCAGGGCGATCTGGCGTGCCGCTACCGCGACAAAGGCCACCTCTACACCGAGACCCGCCGCCGCTGGAACAAGGCCATCAACGGCTGGAGCCACTACGGCGCCGTAATGGTCACCGAGGCCGGTATCAGCTGGCTTGCCCAGCAGCTGGCCAAGCCGGTTGTGCAGAAGGATTCCGCCGCATGATCAGCCCAGCCAACCAAGCCATAGGCGCCCTCAAACTGGCCGTGCTGAACATTGAGCACCCAGGCACCGTCAGCCCTGCAACCGTAACCACGGCCTGCACTGACGCCGCTAGCCGCCTGCAAAGCAACCAGCCCCACGCGGATGACCTGGTGCGCCTCTACTCCCAGCTGCTGGCCGTAACCCCACCGGGCTACTGGCCGCACGTAACGCTGGTAGACGACGCCCCAGTCAACTTCGGCTGCGTCATCACCGATGCCGCCGGCAACGTGGTTGACCGCCAAGTGGGCAAAACAACCGAAGGCATCACCGAGATGATCCGCCTGCGCTTCACGCGCCCCACAGCGGAGAACAAACCGTGATCGACCGCCTTGAGTACCTGAAACAGCAGTACCCCATCGGTTACCTGACCATCGAGCAATTGCTGGCCCTGGAACCGTTCAGGAACGTACCCAGCCTGCGCGCCTTGCGCCGCCATGTTGACTCCGGCCGGCTCGACCTCCGCCTGAGCCGCCTTAACGACCTGCCAGGCGCCCGCTGGATTGTTTACACGCACCACCTTGCCGAATGGCTCGACCGCCAGGAAGCCGCCGCAGACGCGGCATAACCCGCCCAACCAGGGCACACCAACCAAGAGGCACAGCACATGAAAGCAACCGACACCACCGAGTTCCTCGGCTCACTCAACGCCGGCGTATTTGCTCAGCAAGTAGGCCGCGCCCTATCTGATGTAGCCGCTGGCGTTGTTGACCACGGCAAAAAAGGGAAGGTCGTACTGACCTTTGAGCTGAGCCAGATCGGCGAAAGCAATCAGGTGAAGATCAACCACAAACTGGACTTCGCCCAACCCACCAAACGCGGCACCAAGCGCGAAGACACCGCGCTGGATACCCCGATGTACGTCACTGCCAACGGCATCGAGCTGTTCCAAAACGACCCCACCGCCCAGCTGTTCAGCAAGCAGGACACGCCGGTGATCGCCCGCGAAGTTTAAGCAGCCTACCACCCCTTAGAAGCAAGCCACTCACCAAAAGGAAGCACCCATGTCACTGAACAAAGACACCCTCGAACTGATCATTGCCCAGGCCGTAGCGCTACAAGGCACAGTTTCGACGGCTACGCCCATTGCCACGCTGCCCGCCAACGTCAGCATCCACAACCTGGAGAAATTCCAGCTGGAGCGCTCACGCTTTCGTGGTGCCCTGACCACCAACAGCCTGACCGACTTCGCCAACTACGTAACCGCGCGCAACGGCAAAGCCGCTAAGGGCTTCATCAATCAAGACGCCATGTCCTGTGATGTGTTTTTCAACCTGGGCGACGAAGCCGCGCCCGGCCACGCCGACGACACCGCCACCCTCAAACTCAAACCCACTGCAGCCTACACAGCCCTTTGCCAATTGGCCGGCAAAAAGCTGACCCAGAAAGAACTGGCTGAGTGGATGGAAGACTGGCGCGCCAACCTCACCGCTGTTGATTCGGCCGATGCCACGCTGAGCATCGTTCAAGCCATCGCTGCCGTGCGCAACATCACCATCAAGGCAAGCGCGGAACGCACTTCGGTAGAGGGCAACTTCGCCTCCAACCGCAGCGCCATGGATGCCATCGAAGCCGCCAGCCAGGACACCCTGCCCGCCAAGTTGCACTTCAACATCGTGCCGTATGAGGGCCTCGGTCAGCGCGTCTTCACCCTTGCCATAAGCGTACTCACCGGCGAGGACAAACCCGCGCTCAAGCCTCGCTGGGTAGGCGAAGAGCTGCAACGCGAGGAAGTCGCCAAAGAGTTCAAAACAGTCCTGGCGAAAGAAGTTGGCGGCAGCGCCACTCTGCTGCTTGGCAGCTTCAACGCCGGCAACTAAACACACCCAAGCCTGCCGGCCTTACCAGCCGGCAGCAACTCAAGAGGCACAGCACATGTCGAACATCATCGCGATTCAAATCATCGCCGCATTGGCAGTCATCGCCCTACTGGGCCTGGCTGTTTGGGCATACCGGGCAGCGCAAAAAGCCCAGGTCAAAGGCTACGACCAAGGCTATGACGACGCCAAGCGTGGCCACGAATCCCGCATTGCCGCCAAGCAGGAAGAGGTTGAGCAACTGCAGCGCAAGTTGGGCAAGCAGCACATCGCCCACATGCTGCAGGTCGAGTCGATCATGCAAGACGCCGACACTCGCGTAGCCATCTACTCGCGTCGCGCCAACCCCTTCAACCATGAAGACCGCATCACCCTGCAGGCAGCAGCCAACCAGCTAGACGTAGCCGCCAACACCTACTCCGGCTTGCAGGCCGGCGACCAAGTGCGTTTCGCCCGCCAAATGCAGCAGCGCCTGCTTAACCTCGCAGAGCGCTTGGACGTAGCCCTAAAGGCCATGGACCAGCAAGCAATGCAGCACACAGCGACTGGCACAGCAGACAGCAAGGCGGCCGCGTAATGGAAACCACAGTTGCTACACCCAGCGACCTGCTGCGCGCCCGGGCGGCGCACATGGACAACCTCCAGCGCCTGCGCCACGCCATGCCAACCCTTAGCGCGCCTCTGACCCAGCGCGCAGAAAACACCATGGCAAACCTCATGCAGCAGGTTTACGAAATCGACGAACAGCTGCGCATCAAAGGCAAAAAGCCGGATCAGTGGGGTGCCGCATGACCTTCATCATCACCCGCAGCGGCCAGAAGTTCGACCTGGCCAACCCAACCGCCGCCATGGTGCACCCGGCCGATATCGCCCACAGCCTGAGCATGCAATGCCGCTTCAACGGCCACACCATCGACTTCTACAGCGTGGCCCAACACTGCTGCCTGGTGGCTGATCTGGTACCGGAAGAGCACCAACTGGCCGCCCTACTGCACGACGCAACCGAGGCATACGTGGGCGACATGGTGCGCCCACTCAAAGAGGGCATGCGTAACCACGCACACGCCATTGGCGAGGTTTGTATCTACGCGCTCACTGAAGAGCGCGTATGGCAAGCCATCTGCCAGCGCTTCGACCTCAACCACGTCCTGCCAGCCAGCGTTAAACACGCCGATCTAGTTGCCCTGGCCACCGAGAAGCGCGACCTAATGCCAGCGCACCCAGAGCCATGGGCCTGCCTGGACGGCATCACACCGGCTCCAGATCAGATCCATTCATGGGCACCCGCCACAGCAGCCATCCACTACCAGGCGCGCCTGCTGCAACTGCTGGCCACCACACACCGCGCGAGGGCATCGGCATGACTACCGCACACGACCCAATGAAGGAAGTCATCACCCTGCACGGGCTGGGCTTTATACAGGTCCAGTTGCAGGCCAACCAGCGCCTGCACGTGTGGCACCCGGCATTGCCACGCCGCCGCTGCTTCGAACACTCGGCGATTCACAACCACCGCTTCAATTTCACTTCCCGCGTGCTCATCGGCCAGCAGATCAACATCAAATTCAAGGCAATTGATGCTGATGAAGACACCGCCACCCACCTTCTATACCTGCATGAAGGCCCCAGAACTGCAAATGGCGGCAGACCCTGGACACCAAACGCTCCAGTCGCAATGTTTGAGCACAACCGCAACGTGATCGATGCCGGCACGGAATACGACATGTGGGCCTATGACTTCCACCGTACTGAGCCAGGCGGCGATGGGCGCGTGGCCACGCTCATGACCAAAACAGGGGAAGGCAAGCACGGCGCAATGTCGAGCTGCCGCATTGGTATAGAACCCGATACAGACTTCGACCGCTTCCAACTTCCACCAGCAGAGCTGTGGGGCTTCGTAGTGGACGTGCTCGGCGGCAAACCGCTGTCCCTGCTAGCAGCGGCAGCAGCAAACGGTGGGGAGCACTACTGATGAGCATTGAAGTGAAAGTCTCTCTGGAGTGGCTCAAGCAAGTACACCGCGATCTGGACGCCTGCCAAAAAGTTATCTGGCTGGCAGGCTGCCGCCCGCAGGTGCCCGGCGGCTTTGATCCTGCCTATGTCACCGGCGCCCAAGCGCGCCTGCAAGAAATCGATGCACTTATCGCTACCGGTCAGCAGCTGGAATCAACGCAGGCCGCTCAGAACGACCACGACCTTTCCCACTGGGCGTCCAGCCTGAAGTGCACCTGGCCAGTTGAGCCTTTAGACCCTGAAGGCGCCTGGATGATTGGCTCGATAGACGATCACGGCGATGGCGACAAAACGCACTACCCCGTGATCACGGTCGAGGCCGATCAGTACGACGCACCTGGTGACTCCGAGAAAATTGCCAAGGCTCTGAGCGCGCTGTGGCAGCGGGCTTTTTCTGATGCATCACCAGAAGCTAAACCGGCTCTACCCCCGATGAACGAAGCCCTGCTCTACATCTTGGGCCGCCCAAATTTCATGTGCTACGGCGTAGCACAATCACTGCGCAAACTCGGCCACTCAATCCCTAATAAAACCGAGGATGAGCAGGCACACGTAATCCACTGGATGCTAAACAGCTACCTGCTGCACGGCGAAGGTTGGCTTGGTGCCTGCAACACTGAAATTGCGTCGCTTAACCCCACCGCGGGGCCGACCAATGAATAACCTCTACCGTATCCACCCCCAGCCCAGCTTCAACTTTGGTGGCCTGGTGATCGATAACTTCGCCGGCGGCGGCGGCGCTTCCACCGGCATAGAAATGGCCATTGGCCGGCCGGTTGATATCGCCATCAACCACGACCCCGAAGCCATCGCCATGCACGAAATCAACCACCCGCACACCAAGCACTACTGCGAATCGGTGTGGGAGGTGGACCCGCGCGAAATCACTGGCGGCCGCCCGGTCGACCTGTGCTGGTTCAGCCCGGACTGCAAGCACTTCTCCAAGGCCAAGGGCGGCAAGCCGGTGAAGAAGGAGATACGCGGCCTGGCCTGGGTGGCCATCCGCTACGCTGCCACCGTTCGCCCGCGCGTCATCATGCTGGAGAACGTCGAGGAGTTTGTGACCTGGGGCCCCATCACCGTCGACGGCCGCCCATGCCCGAAGAACAAAGGCCGCACCTTCAACAGCTTCGTCAATGCCCTGCGCCGCCACGGCTACCAGGTGGAATGGAAAGAGCTGCGCGCCAACGTCTACGGCACCGCCACCATCCGCAAGCGTCTGTTTCTGATTGCACGCTGTGACGGCCTGCCGATTGTTTGGCCCGAGGCTACCCACGCCCCGCACCAAAGCCCGGCAGTTAAGGCCAAGCAAGCCAAGCCGCAACGCCTGGCGGCGGACATAATCGACTGGTCACTGCCGTGCCCTTCGATCTTCACCCGCAAAAAGCCACTGGCCGAAGCAACCCTGCGCCGGATTGCGCGCGGCATTCAGCGTTATGTGATCGACGCCGCCGAGCCCTTCATCGTCAAGGTCAACCATGGCTACGACTACTTCCGTGGGCAAAGCCTTGGCGAGCCCCTTCAAACCATCACCAGCAAACTCGGCAGCGCGCTGGTGGTACCCAAGCTGGCCCCCTTCATCACAGAGCACGCCAACGGCAGTACCCAGCGCAACATGCCGGCCGACGAACCACTGCGCACTATCTGTGCCCAGGTAAAGGGCGGCCACTTTGCGGTTGTAGCGCCAACCCTGGTGCAGGTTGGCTATGGAGAACGTAAGGGCCAGGCACCACGGGCACCAGGCCTGGACAAGCCACTGGGCACTATCGTCGCCGGCGGCGGCAAACATGCTCTGGTGGCGGCCTTCCTGGCCAAGCATTACGGCGGCAACTACACCGGCCCGGGCAGCGATCTGCGCGACCCGCTGTCCACCGTCACCACGGTGGACCATAACGCTCTGGTGCTCGCCCACATCCAGCGCGACTACGGCAACAGCATCGGCCACCCCGCCACTGAACCACTCGGCACCATTACAGCTGGCGGCGGGGGCAAAGCAGCACTGGTCGCCAGCAGCCTGATCAAGCTGCGCGGCACCTGCCGTGATGGCCAGCCAGTAACCGAACCGGCTGCCACCATCAGCGCCCAAGGCAACCACCTCGGCGAGGTACGCGCCTTCCTGCTCAAGTATTACGACACAGGCGTAGGCCAAAGCCTGGCCGAACCACTGCACACCATCACCACCAAAGACCGCATCGGCCTGGTGATGGTCAAAGGTGAGCCCTACCAGATCGTCGATATCGGCATGCGCATGCTCGAACCGCACGAACTCTACGCGGCCCAGGGCTTCCCGGCCGACTACATCCACGACCGCACCGCCACCGGCAAACGCCTGAGCAAAGCCGCCCAAGTGCGCATGTGCGGCAACAGCGTCTGCCCACCCGTAGCAGCCGCACTGGTGCGCGCCAACCTGGTGGACCAGCAGAGCGGGGAGGAAGCGGCATGACCTGCACCATATTCCACAGCACCGAGCTGCCTCCAGGCCGGGGCGCACAGGTCAAAGGCTCCCTGCCGCGCAGGCGGGTGCGCTGGTCAGTCGAATACCTGATCAAAACCCCAGATGGCCGCACCCTGATCGAGTCCACAAAGACTATCCAGGCCGCTACCAGCGAAGAGCTGTACCCAATCATGGACGCCACCATTGACGAACTCGGCAACGAAGCCGGCGGCATAGCCACCTTCGTCAGCTGGCGTGCAACCGCCCACGGCGGCAAGAAGAAACAGAAGCGAGGTAAGCGCTGATGAAGAACTCAGTACCCAACCCACCGCTGCTGGCATGCAGCGTCAGCGCAACTATCAGCACTGGCTTCACTGCCAAAACGGCGACTGGCAAGCCTGCCCGGCTGGCCATCATTGACGAAGCCGGCAACGTCATCGAGGCAGGCCCGAGCGTTGCGTGGGCTGCCTGGCGCGTATGCATCGAAGCTCAGGAAAACTTCTGGCAAGGCCAAGGGCACCTGGTGGTGCACGCTGGGCCTCCAACAGAGCAACAGGCAGCCGACAAGGCTGCCTGATCACCCACCCCGGTCGGTGCGGGAAACCCACGCGCCAGACCGGCGATCCACTTCCAACATCACCCGCTGACCGGAACGCGAAACAAGCAAGACGGCAATCGTCTTGCCGTCCGGATCCGGCACCAGGCCGCGCATGTACACCACTATCCGGCTGAAGGTATCTAACACTAGCTGCCGCAGCTGTTCGCGCACCGGGCTGTAGATGTCACCCGCCTCAGCCGTCAGCTTCGCCCATTGCTCCGCCGCAGCAGGCGTTCTTCCTGTACCGTGCGCACCCTGCTCACGCCCAAGCTGTTCAATCTCGAGCTGCAGGGTCTTCAATTCGGCCTCTAGCTCTCGTGCCTTGCGCACAAATGCCAGTGGTGCAGCGCCCTGGTCGTCGGCCAACAGGGCTTCAGTCACCCGCGTCAATTGCCTCTCGACTTCACCATGCTTCCGCCGTGCTGCCTGCAATCGCTTCTGCAGCACCTGGCCATCGTCTACAGGCTCCATCAGGCGAGTGAGGTTCATCTGGTCAGAGCAATAGGACAGCACCGCCGTCTCAACCGGTACCGAGCTGCAGCTCGCCCCCGCGCATCCAAGCCCACTGGAATAGGAAACACAGTGCAGGCGCCGGTGACCATCAGCGAGGGTGCCATCTTTGCGCGCGCGACCAACCAGGTTCTGTGCGACCAGAGCCGTGCCGCAGTAGCCACAGTAGGTCATGCCGACACCCGTAACGATGCCGACGATATCGCTTGCACCGCGCCGGCCGTGGCGCACAGCGTTGGAGGACTCCAGCTCACTGAACTCCTCGTCGCTCATCAGCCGGGGGTAATAGTCCTCAAGAACATAGTCTTCGCCATCAACACTTATGCGCTTGGCCCCGCGCAATGCCGGCAGCTTCACCAGTCGATACAGCTGCTGGCCTGCCATCGGCCGGCCAGATAGGGACATACCGCTTTCAGCCATTTTGCGAGCAGCCCGGGTAGCGCCATCGCCCTGCCGGTAAAGTTCAATTGCATAGCGCACTGCCGCGACACGCTCAGGGATCAACTGCCAGGCACTGCCATCCCAGCGTAACCAGCTCGGGTCATTGCCATTACGGATAAGCCCTCGGTAGGTACCGGCTACCCAGCCATCACACAGTCGCCGGATCGAGGCCTTGACGCGCTTGCTCTTTGTGTCCGATTCCTCATGCGCGCGGATCATCACCAGCAGCGAGTACACCAAATCCATAGGCTGGCTCTTGAGCCCCGCCCGGTTGTACTCCCGGCCGTCGCTGGCCGTCACCACGGTGATGCCGGCATTGATGATCTGCGCAAGCTGCGCCTGCGCCTGCAAAGGCTCCGCCCGACTGAGGCGGTCAAGCCCTTCAACAATTAGCACCGAGCCCTCAGGAATTCGGCCCTCGTCGACAGCAAGCAGGAACGCACCAAGCGCGCCCTGTTTGATATGGCGCTGATGGTAGGCAGACAACCCCTCGTCACGCAGCGACAGGGACTCATCAAGCACTAACCCCCGATCAGCCGCCCAGCGCTGCGCGTACAATAACTGACGGTCGGCGCTACTGCCGGTCGATTGCCGTGGATCGGAAAACCGAAGATAGCTGTATACTCGCGCGCTAATTTTTGCTCTCCCGTGAATAGCCCATGACCACATTAGAAACTAAAAAAGGCCCGAGTGTAGGGTTTATCTCCTTAGGGTGCCCCAAGGCGCTGGTGGACTCTGAGCGCATCCTGACCCAGCTGCGCATGGAAGGTTATGAAGTGGTGTCCACCTACCAGGACGCCGACGTGGTAGTGGTCAATACCTGTGGTTTTATCGACAGCGCCAAGGCTGAATCCCTGGAAGTGATCGGCGAAGCGATCAAGGAAAATGGCAAGGTGATCGTCACCGGCTGCATGGGCGTGGA
>JAHJXZ010000178.1 GCA_018827205.1 Gammaproteobacteria bacterium
GACAGTGCGGCCGAGCTGAGCAGCGATGCCAGCACGCTGTTCGGAGATGGCCACGCAACGCTGTATGTCGATATGCGTGGCCAACTGCAGGCCAACGCGCAGAAAGGTGTCGATGGTCAGTTCGTGCCAAGCCAGGTGTACCGCATTCAGGCTGAAGGCCATGGCTGCACGGACATCAACTTCGCCCGCACTATCCTGCGTGCCAGCGGCCACGAACCAGACTGGAATATCGCGGTGAGCAATCAGGGCCTGATTCTCAACCGCCCAGGTCAGGAGCCACAGGCCCTACCTTATCTGGAAGAGCAATTGCCCGAAGGCCGCCTTAACCTCAGCAGCGAAGCCAACGGCCAACGTCTTGATCTATGGGTCGCTCGGCAGCGTTGCGTCGACGGTATGAGTGGCGCGGTGCAGCACCTGAGCGCCGAGTTGCGCCTTAATGGGGAAGTCCTGCGGGGCTGTGCCTACCTGGGCGGCGCACGTAACGACTAGCAGGCCGTTGAAAAACTACCTGCGTTGGCAATACGGCGTTAAAAACGGCCTCGGAATGCTCATTTACAGCCAGTAAACTCCGCTTCCTCGGCCGTTTTTGCCTTGTCTTGCCTGCCTCGCCTACGTTTTCAAAGGCCTGCAAGCAAGCTGCCAATGCGCAGATAGCTGAGATAGATCAGCCAGCTGGCAGACGATTGGCCTAAGCTGCAAGGGAAGACAGCCAAAGGGATATCGTTATGCTGCGCATTGCTATCAATGGATATGGACGTATCGGTCGCTGCCTGGTGCGCGCGTTGTTTGAGCGCAAACTGGAGCAGCAGATCCACCTCACCGCGATCAATGATCTGGGTGAGCAAAGCACCCTCGCCCACCTCACCCGCTTCGACTCCACCTTCGGCCGCTTTCCTGGGGATATCAGCCTGGAAGGCGATACCTTGCTGGTAAACGGCCACCCGATCCAGCTGCTGCGTGAGCGTGAAGTGACCAACCTGCCGTGGCGGGAACACGCGGTGGATCTGGTGCTCGAATGCACCGGCAAGCTGAAGAAGCGCGAACAGGTCGAACAGCACATCAGCGCCGGCAGCCCGAGGGTGCTGCTCTCGCATCCGCTGGACAGTGCCGACCTGACCGTGGTCTACGGTGTTAATCATCAGCTGCTGGGCGATCAGCAGATCGTTTCCAACGCCTCCTGCACCACTAACTGCCTGGCGCCGATGGCCAAGGTACTGCACGAAGCCGTGGGCATTCGTCAGGGGCTGGTCAACACTATCCACTCCTACACCAACGACCAGAACCTGCTGGACAAGACCCACAGCGATCTCTACCGCGCCCGCGCCGCTGCGCTGTCGATGATCCCCACCAGCACCGGTGCAGCCAAGGCCATCGGCCTGGTGATGCCGGAACTGGTTGGCCGCCTGGATGGGTTGTCGATACGCGTACCGACGCCCAACGTGTCACTGGTCGATCTGACTTTTACCAGCGAACGCCCGACCAGCCGCGAAGCGATCAACGCTGCATTGCAGGCCGGCGCATTGCAGTTACCGCCGGGGGTGATGGAGTGCAACGAGCTGGCGCTGGTATCCAGCGACTTCAACGGCTACCCGGTGTCCTGCGTAGTCGATCTTAGCCACACCCGCGTGCAGGGTGATCTGGTCAAGGTCTTGGCCTGGTATGACAACGAGTGGGCGTTCGCCAACCGCATGCTCGATGTGATGCTGGCCTGGGTAAAGCCCGAGGCGCGCTAGCACTAAGGGTTGAGGCGGCCAGATGACGGGCCGCTGCCGTTGATCGGCGGCGGCCTTTAGCCACAGATCACGGGTATAATCGCCGCCTTTTAAAAGCTGCCGGGTTGCCTCCGGCCCTGAAAGTGGATCGCCCCCATGCTACGCATCACCGAACTCAAGCTGCCCCTCGATCATCCCGAGGAGGCCCTGCGCCCAGCCATCATCCAACGCCTGGGGATTGCCGACAGCGAGCTGCTCGACTTCACCTTGTTCAAGCGCAGCTACGATGCGCGCAAGAAATCCACTGAGATGCACTTCATCTACACCATCGACTGCAGCCTGCGCGATGAAACCGCCTTACTGGCCAAGCTGAGTGACGACAAGCACATCAGCGTCACCCCAGACACCGCTTACAAGCCGGTTGGCCAAGCAGAGAACCTTGCCGAGCGCCCAGTGGTGGTCGGCTTCGGCCCTTGCGGGATTTTCGCCGCGCTGATTCTTGCCCAAGCTGGTTTGCGCCCAATCGTGCTGGAGCGCGGCACTGAGGTACGTCAGCGCACCAAAGACACCTGGGGCCTGTGGCGCAAGAACGTGCTCAACCCGGAGTCCAACGTGCAGTTCGGCGAAGGCGGTGCCGGTACGTTCTCCGATGGCAAGCTGTACAGCCAGATCAAGGACCCCAAGCACTACGGGCGCAAGGTGCTGCACGAGTTCGTCAAGGCCGGCGCGCCTGATGAAATCCTCTATGTCAGCAAGCCGCACATCGGCACCTTCCGCCTCACCGGCGTGGTCGCCACCATGCGCGAGGAAATCAAGGCGCTGGGCGGCGAAGTGCGCTTCCAGCAACGCGTCAGTGATGTGCTGATCGAAGAAGGTCAGCTCAAGGGAGTGGTGCTCGACAGTGGCGAGCAGATTCTCAGCCGCCAGGTGATCCTGGCCCTGGGCCACAGTTCGCGTGACACCTTCCGCATGCTGCACAAGCGCGAGGTGTTTATGGAAGCCAAGCCGTTCTCGGTGGGCTTTCGTATTGAACACCCGCAAGGCCTGATTGACCGTGCGCGCCTGGGCAAATACGCCGGCCACCCCAAGTTGGGCGCTGCGGATTACAAGCTGGTGCACCACGCCAAAAATGGCCGCTCGGTCTACAGCTTCTGCATGTGCCCAGGCGGCAC
>JAHJXZ010000179.1 GCA_018827205.1 Gammaproteobacteria bacterium
CCTACAGGTACAGCGCCCAGCCGGGTAGGAGCGGGCTTACCCGCGATAGCTATGGCCGCAACGCCGCTGTTTATTCCTGCTTGCGCGGCCAGATCAGGCTAAAACAGGCACCGCCCAGCTCTTCGCTGCGACTGATCTGCGCGCGGCCGCCGTGCCAGTAGGTGATGCGACGCACGATGGACAAGCCCAGGCCATGCCCGCCCGAGGCGCGGGTGCGGCTGTCGTCCAGGCGCAGGAACGGCGTGAATATCCGTTCCCAGGCCTCTTCCGGCACGCCGGGGCCGTCGTCTTCGACATCCAGGCGACAACGCTGCTGCCCCACCTGATAACTCACCCGCACCCGTGATTCGGCATGGCGCATGGCGTTGCTCACCAGGTTCTGCAAGGCGCGGTGCAGGTAGCGCAGCTCGGCTTCGACGCAGGCACCGCCGCCATCCAGGGCATCGCGTGAAGGGCCGTGCTCGACCCGCACACTGGCGCGCAGCGGGGCCAGCTCGGTGATCACCTGATCGATCAACTCGCCCAGGTCGACCTGCTGGAAGTTCAGCGCCGGCGCGCCCTGCTCCAGACGCGCGTAGGTGAGCATCTCGTCGACCAGCTTGTCGAGGTCCTGGATATCGCTGTCCATGCCCTCCATATATTTGCGCCGCGCCGCATCGGTTTCCGCGTCGCCGATCATTTCCAGGCCGAAGCGCAGGCGTGCCACTGGCGTGCGCAGCTCATGAGACACCGCACGAACCATCTCGCGCTGAATACTCAGGGAACGCTGCAAGTGTTCAGCCATGGCGTTAAAGGCCGCCGCCAGGCGCCCGACTGAATCGCTACCACGAGTCGGCACTCGGGCATCCAAGCGGCCGCTGGCAATTCGCGTGGCGGCACCTTCCAGATCACTCAGGCGCTGCTCCAGCGGCCGAACCAGCAGATAAACCATGAAACCGATCAGGCTCAGCCCCAGCGCGCCAATCAGCACCAGCCACTGCGCCGGGTACGGGTTCATCTGATAAAGCGGGCCGATTTCCAGCACCCAAGGCGTATCGACGATGCCGGAAAACACATGAATGCTATCGCCGCCACGGCCCAGGGCCATCACTGTGTCACCTTCATCCACGCGGCGGCGTTGATCGGGGTCGAGGTCGGCCTGATCGAGGCGCACCAGACGCAGGTCGAAACCAAACTGCTTGTCACGCTTGAGCGCCGCCAGCCGGCGCGGCTGTTCGTCCCAGGGGTAGCGCACCAGCTCATCAATCAGCAGAAAACTGGTGGCGCGGGCCAACTGCTCGCTGACCTGCTGCACATCGGCAACCAGCAGCAACGGCTGTTTATCCAGCTGACTGAAGATGCGCGCCTCGTGCGGGCCGGTTTGCTGCACCAGCACCTGACCACGCCGCAGGCTATTACGCGCGCCACTGTCCAGCCCGGCACTTTCCAGTGCTTCAACGCGCAGCGGAATGCCGAGTAAACGCCCCCACACCGTTATCGCGCGGCGTCGCTCGATATCCACCATCGGTGAGAGGTTGTCAGCCATCAGGCGGAAGGTGCCTTGGGCCAGGCGCTCACGGTATTGATCCACCCGCACGTCGTTAAGCAGCTGCAACGCGCCGACACCGAGCAGCGCCACCAGCACCAGCACGGCGAGCATGCCGCCATAGATGCGCAAGAAGATCGAGTTCATGGCCGAGAATTCATGGCAGTGCTTCAGCCGCTTCGGCAACAAACAGATAACCCTTGCTGCGCACGGTCTTGATCAGCCGTGGGTGCATCGGGTCGTCGCCGATTTTCGGGCGGATGCGTGAAATGCGCACATCGATAGAGCGATCCTGGCCGTCGTATTCGATGCCGCGCAGGGCATTGAAGATTTCCTCGCGCGAGAGAATCCGCCCGGCGTTGGAGGTCAACAGCCACAGCAGGTCGAATTCGGCACTGGTCAGCTCAATGCCCTGCTCGCCCAGCCAGGCTTCACGCATGGCGCTGTCGATCACCAGCGGGCCGAACTTCAACCGCCGACGCTCGCTCGGCGCCTGCGCCTCGGCGCCCTCATGGCGGCGCAGCAGGGCGCGGATGCGCGCCAGCAGCACGCGCGGGCGCACCGGCTTGCACACATAATCGTCGGCGCCCATTTCCAGGCCCAACACCTGGTCCATGTCATCGGTGCGCGCGGTGAGCATCAGGATCGGCCCCTCGTATTGCCCGCGCACCTTGCGGCAGATCGACAGACCGTCTTCACCGGGCAGCATCAGGTCGAGAATCACCAGGTCAGGTTGCTCCTGCAAAATCCGCGCGGCGGCCTGTGCGCCGTCCATTTCGATGGACACGTTGAGGCCATTACCTTGCAGGTACTCACGGGTCAACTCGGCCAGGCGCTGGTCGTCTTCGACAATAAGAATGTGCCACGACTGCTGCTCCACAACGGACTCCAGACAACACGGAAACGGCCGGCATTGTATCAATGCGCCGGGCACTGCATAGCGCATGCCATATTTCTGTAAAAACACTAGATGTAGTATCGACCTGAGAGTTAGGCCACGTCTGGGCAAACCACGGAAAAAGCCCGATCAACACCGACGAACGGTACACCCCAGCAAGCATGCGGGCTTGCCGCCAATCGCGCGGTTTAACCCACAATTCACCCACAACTTATCCACAGGTTGTTCTTGCTCTATCGCCTTGCAATACCCCAGATAGCGCATTATCTTGTATGCCAATCGCGCAACACCCACCACATGTTGGGTTTAGCCTGGCAACCGGATACAAAAAGAATGACTCGCACACGGCCTGATCCCAGCCCGTCACCGGTCGCCTGAAAGACCTTTGCAGTACGCCTGCTCTATCGCAGCAGGCCATCCTTCAGCGCAGCGCTTGGCGCGCCTGAAAAAGAATAAAGCGGCACCCGCACACGCGGTTGCACCACTAGATGTAGTAGTTGAGGCGCTAAAAACGCCTTGACGTGTGACTCTTGAGCCAGGAAGGCGCTTTAGTCGTACCTTCCCTGCCCAATTTGCAAGTCCCCATGTGCTCGGCCTCTGGCTGCGCCCATGGCATTGTTGAAATGGAATGAATGGCAGTAGCCACAGTGATCGACGGCAAAGCGTCTAACTAATAAATACAGAACATGGAGACTTTCATGCACACCGACACCTCCCGCGAGAACCCGCAGGCCAATGCGCCGCAGGCCACCGATGACAACCAGAGCCTGAACGCCACCGCGCCGGGTCAACTGCGTGTGATCAAGCGTAACGGCACCGTAGTGCCCTACACCGATGACAAGATCACCGTTGCCATCACCAAGGCCTTTCTCGCTGTTGAAGGCGGCACCGCAGCCGCCTCGTCGCGTATCCATGAAACCGTTGAGCGCCTGACTGAACAAGTCACCGCTACCTTCAAGCGCCGCATGCCGTCCGGCGGCACCATCCACATCGAAGAAATCCAGGACCAGGTCGAACTGGCCCTGATGCGTTCCGGCGAGCAGAAAGTTGCCCGCGACTACGTGATCTACCGTGAATCGCGCAGCCAGGCGCGCAAGACCGGCGCCGCCGATATTGCCGAGCCGCACCCAAGCATTCGCGTTACCCACCTCGACGGCACGGTTGCGCCGCTGGACATGGGCCGCCTCAACACCATCGTCACCGAAGCCTGCGAAGGCCTGGCTGAAGTCGACGGCGCGCTGATCCAGAAAGAAACCCTGAAGAACCTCTACGACGGCGTAGCCCAGAGCGACGTCAGCACCGCCCTGGTGATGACCGCACGCACCCTGGTTGAGCGCGAGCCGAACTACAGCTACGTCACCGCCCGCCTGCTGATGGACAACATCCGCGCTGAAGGTCTGGGCTTCCTCGGTGTTGCCACCAGCGCCACTCACCACGAGATGAGTGAGCTGTACGCCAAAGCACTGCCGGCCTACATCGCCAAAGGCGTTGAGTTCGAATTGCTCAACCCAGTGCTGCTCGACTTCGACCTGGAAAAACTCGGCAAGGCGATCAACCACGAGCGCGATCAGCAGTTCACCTACCTGGGCCTGCAGACCCTCTACGACCGTTACTTCATCCACAAGGACGGCACCCGCTTCGAACTGCCGCAAGTGTTCTTCATGCGCGTGGCCATGGGCCTGGCGATTGAAGAGAAGCAGAAAGAAGACCGCGCCATCGAGTTCTACAACCTGTTGTCGTCCTTCGACTACATGGCCTCGACGCCGACCCTGTTCAACGCCGGCACCCTGCGTGCACAGCTGAGCTCGTGCTACCTGACCACCGTGCCGGACGACCTGGGCGGCATCTACGACGCCATCCGCGACAACGCCCTGCTGAGCAAGTTTGCCGGCGGCCTGGGCAACGACTGGACCCCAGTACGCTCGCTGGGCGCCTACATCAAAGGCACCAACGGTAAATCCCAAGGTGTTGTGCCGTTCCTTAAAGTAGTCAACGACACCGCAGTAGCCGTTAACCAGGGTGGCAAGCGCAAAGGCGCGGTCTGCGCCTACCTGGAAACCTGGCACATGGACATCGAAGAGTTCATCGAGCTGCGTAAGAACACTGGCGATGACCGTCGCCGCACCCACGACATGAACACCGCCAACTGGATTCCTGACCTGTTCATGAAGCGTGTCTTCGACGACGGCCAGTGGACCCTGTTCAGCCCGTCCGAAGTGCCAGACCTGCATGACCTCACCGGTAAAGCCTTCGAAGAGCGCTACGAGTACTACGAAGCCCTGACCCAGTACGGCGGCAAGATCAAGCTGTTCAAGACCATCCAAGCCAAAGACCTGTGGCGCAAGATGCTCTCCATGCTGTTCGAAACCGGCCACCCATGGCTGACCTTCAAAGACCCATGCAACCTGCGCAGCCCGCAGCAGCACGTGGGCGTGGTCCACAGCTCGAACCTGTGCACCGAGATCACCCTGAACACCAACGCCGACGAAATCGCCGTGTGCAACCTGGGCTCGGTCAACCTGCCGAACCACATCAAAGACGGCAAGCTCGACACCGCCAAGCTGGAAAAGACCATCAAGGTCGCCGTGCGCATGCTCGATAACGTTATCGACATCAACTACTACTCGGTACCGCAGGCGCGTAACTCCAACTTCCGCCACCGTCCGGTCGGTCTGGGCATCATGGGCTTCCAGGACGCGCTGTACCTGCAGCACATCCCATACGGCTCCGACGCCGCAGTTGAGTTCGCTGACAAATCGATGGAAGCGGTCAGCTACTACGCCATCCAGGCCTCCTGTGACCTGGCCGACGAGCGTGGCGCCTACGAAACCTTCCAGGGTTCGCTGTGGAGCAAAGGTGTACTGCCGCTCGACTCGCAGCAGATCCTCATCGAGCAGCGCGGCCAGAAGTACATCGACGTCGACCTGACCGAGTCCCTGGACTGGGCCCCGATCCGTGCCCGTGTGCAGAAAGGCATCCGTAACTCCAACATCATGGCCATCGCACCGACCGCCACCATCGCCAACATCACCGGCGTATCGCAGTCGATCGAACCGACCTACCAGAACCTCTACGTGAAATCGAACCTCTCGGGCGAATTCACCGTGATCAACCCGTACCTGGTTCGCGACCTGAAAGCCCGCGGCCTGTGGGACTCGGTGATGATCAACGACCTCAAGTACTACGACGGTTCCGTGCAGCAGATCGAGCGCATCCCGCAAGAGCTGAAAGACCTCTACGCCACCGCGTTTGAAGTCGACACCAAGTGGATCGTTGACGCTGCCAGCCGTCGCCAGAAGTGGATCGACCAGGCGCAGTCGCTGAACCTGTACATCGCCGGTGCATCGGGCAAAAAGCTCGACGTGACCTACCGCATGGCTTGGTACCGTGGCCTGAAAACCACCTACTACCTCCGTGCCCTGGCCGCGACCAGCACCGAGAAGTCCACCATCAGCACCAGCAAACTCAACGCCGTATCCAGTGGTGGCAGCGATGGCCTGAGCGCAGCACCGGCCAAGGCCCCGGAAGTGGAAATGAGCGCCGGCCCGGCTCCAGTGCCAAAAGCGTGCGCCATCGATGAACCAGACTGCGAAGCGTGTCAATAAGCGCGGATCTGAGCGGCGCGCGCGTTGTTGCCTGATCGGTCGGCCCCCATCACATACAGTCGTATGCTCAGGGGTTCCAACCGACCAGGCGCCTAGCGCTCACTCGCTCAGCTTCACGCTCGGACGTCGGGCAAAAAGCAAAAGCGTTAAAGCAACACTCGGGAGAAGGGCTAAGCAACACCGCCCTCCCCACTTATTACCAACCCCCGCCCTACCCGGCGTGGGCCTCGGGGCAACGGCCAGTCATTAGAGCCACCCCGACCAGCGGTACCGTTTTACCCTTGCGCGCTGTACGCAACGGAACACAATAAAGACTGTATATCCACACAGGTCGGTTATTTCACCGGCCCGCAAGCAGGAGCCAAGCCATGCTGAGCTGGGATGAATTTGACAAGGAAGACGGCACTGACGCCGTTGTAGCCAACAAAGCCGCTGCCCACATGGCAGACATGAGCATCGACAAACTCGACCAGGTTGGCGGTGCTGCTGCTGTTGAAGCGCGCGCCGTGGCCAGCGATGACAGCGACGCGGTCGCCCGTGCCAAAGCCTCGCTCGACCAACTCGACATCGCCGAAGGCCTGGCCGAGCTGGAAGGCACCGCCGCGCGCGTAGCCGTCGACGAAAAGCGCATGATCAACTGCCGCGCCGACCTCAACCAGCTCGTACCGTTCAAGTACGACTGGGCCTGGCAGAAGTATCTGGATGGTTGCGCCAACCACTGGATGCCGCAGGAAGTGAACATGAACGCGGACATCGCGTTGTGGAAAACCCCGGACGGCCTGACTGACGACGAGCGCCGCATCGTGATGCGCAACCTCGGCTTCTTCTCCACCGCCGACAGCCTGGTTGCCAACAACCTGGCCCTGGCCGTGTACCGCCTGATC
>JAHJXZ010000180.1 GCA_018827205.1 Gammaproteobacteria bacterium
CCGCAACCGGAAGACAACTGGACTGGCCTCAAGGGCTTTATCCATAACGTGCTCTATGAAAACTATCTGAAGGATCACCCGGCTCCGGAAGAGTGCGAGTTCTACATGTGCGGTCCGCCCATGATGAACGCGGCGGTGATCAAGATGCTGGTCGACCTGGGTGTGGAGGAGGAAAACATCCTGCTCGACGACTTCGGCGGTTAAGTATGAGCCATGTGCTACTGCGGCCCGTTATCGCTGTCAGCTTGCTGACAGCCCTAACGGGCTGTTGGTTTTCAGAGCGTGTAGAAGAGTTTGGCGGCCCAACCATGGGCAGCACCTACACCGTCAAATATGTGCGCAGCAAGGATTCGCCGAGCCTTGAGTCACTCAAGCGCGAGACCGAAGCAATCCTGGCTGAGGTTGACCAGCAGATGTCGACCTATCGCGATGATTCCGCTATCGAACAATTCAACCAGGCTCCAGCGGGTACTTGCCAGGCGATGCCGGCCGGAGTGCTGCAGTTGGTTGAGGCTGGGCGCGTGCTGCATGAGCAAAGTGCGGGCGCGTTTGACCTAACGCTGGAGCCGCTGCTCAATCTCTGGGGTTTTGGCCCCAAGGCGCGCGCCGAAAAGGTGCCGACGGCAGAGCAGCTGACCGCCGCGCGCACGCGGGTGGGCATGCAGCACCTGCGCAGTGAAGGTGAGCAGCTGTGTAAGGATGTTGATGTCCAGGTCGATTTCAACAGCATTGCCGCAGGCTATGCGGTGGACAAAATCGTACAGCGCTTCAATGAGCTGGGCGTGACCCGTTATATGGTTGAGGCCACCGGCGAGCTCAAGGCTGCGGGCAAGAAGCCCGATGGGCAGCCCTGGCGTATCGGCCTGGAAGCCCCGCAGGACGGCCAGCGTGTTGCCCAACGCGTACTGGATGTGGATGGTTACGGCATTTCCACCTCGGGTGATTACCGTAATTACTTCGAGGAGGAGGGGCGGCGTTACTCGCACACCCTCGATCCGTTGACCGGCGCACCGATCACCCACAAGCTGGCAGCGGTAACCGTCGTGGATAAATCGACCTTACGCGCCGATGGCTTGTCTACAGTGCTAATGGTGATGGGCACTGAGCGTGGCCTGGCATTTGCTGAGCGCATGGGGATTGCGGCGTTTTTCGTGACCCGTGAAGGTGACGCCTTCGTCACACAGACAACTCAGGCTTTCGAGCAGCTATTCGCTGCAGGAGACGAGCAATGACGTTTTTAGTGGTGTTTCTGGTCATGGTGCTGGTAGTCGGCATGATGGCTGTGGGTGTGATCATGGGGCGCAAGCCCATTGCTGGTTCCTGTGGCGGTATTGCCAATCTGGGCATCGAGAAGGAGTGCTCGATCTGTGGTGGTAGCCGCGAGAAGTGCGAGGAGATCAACAGCGACCCGCAAGGCAAAAACGAAACCCTGGCCTACGACGCGACCAAACGCTAATCGTCCTGCATCCAGCTAAAGGGCTAGGCTTGTAGTGAACGTATTGATTGTCAGGCTGCGTGCGCAGTGCTGGCCCTGCCGAGAGCGCGGTACAAGTGCTCCGGTGTGATCTGAAGGAGTAAACATGGCGGTCTACAACTACGACGTAGTGGTGCTGGGGTCTGGCCCTGCGGGTGAAGGCGCGGCAATGAACGCGGCCAAGGCCGGGCGCAAGGTGGCCGTGGTCGACAGCCGCCGTGAAGTCGGCGGCAACTGCACCCACCTGGGCACCATCCCGTCCAAGGCGCTGCGCCATTCGGTGCGGCAGATCATGCAGTTCAACACCAACCCGATGTTCCGCCAGATCGGCGAACCTCGTTGGTTCTCCTTTCCTGACGTGCTGAAAAGCGCCGAGCGGGTGATCGCCAAGCAGGTGAGTTCGCGCACCGGCTACTACGCGCGCAACCGCATCGATGTGTTTTTCGGCACCGGCAGTTTTGCCGATGAGCACACCATCGAAGTGGTTTGCGCCAATGGCGTGGTGGAAAAACTGGTGGCCAAGCAGATCGTCATCGCCACCGGTTCGCGGCCATACCGCCCGGTGGACGTAGACTTCCACCACCCGCGTATCTACGACAGCGACACTATTCTCAGCCTGGGACACACCCCGCGCCGCATTATCATCTACGGAGCCGGGGTAATCGGCTCCGAGTACGCCTCGATCTTCAGTGGCCTGGGCGTGCTGGTCGATCTGATCGACAACCGTGACCAGTTGCTGAGCTTCCTCGATGCGGAAATTTCCGATGCGTTGAGCTATCACCTGCGCAACAACAACGTGCTGATTCGTCATAACGAAGAGTACGAAAGTGTTGAAGGGTTGGAGAACGGGGTGATTCTGCACCTCAAGTCCGGCAAGAAGATCAAGGCCGACGCCTTCCTCTGGTGCAACGGCCGTACCGGTAATACTGATCAACTGGGCCTGGAAAATATCGGCATAAAGGTCAACAGTCGTGGGCAAGTCGAGGTTGATCAGAGTTACCGCACCGAGGTGTCGAACGTCTACGCCGCTGGCGACGTGATTGGCTGGCCGAGCTTGGCCAGTGCAGCAGCCGACCAGGGCCGCTCGGCTGCTGGCAGCATCGTCGACAATGGCAGCTGGCGTTTCGTTGATGACGTGCCGACCGGCATCTACACCATTCCGGAAATCAGTTCGATTGGTAAGAACGAGCGCGAGCTGACCCAGGCCAAGATCCCTTACGAAGTCGGTAAGGCGTTCTTCAAAGGCATGGCCCGTGCGCAGATTTCCCACGAGCCGGTGGGCATGCTCAAGCTGCTGTTCCACCGCGAGACACTGGAAGTGCTGGGCGTGCACTGCTTCGGTTACCAGGCCTCGGAGATCGTGCACATCGGCCAGGCGATCATGAATCAGAAGGGTGAGGCCAATACCATCAAGTATTTCGTCAACACCACCTTCAACTACCCGACCATGGCGGAAGCCTACCGGGTGGCGGCGTTCGACGGCCTCAACCGGCTTTTTTGAGCGGCTCCGGCCGGTGGCCTGAGCCGGCCGGGGAGAACCCGTTCAGCGACTCTTGCGATTGGCGTTGGCCTAATCGCGAAAGTTTCTGATCAGGCTTAATGAAAAACCGGCCCTGGCGGCCGGTTTTTTTATGCGTGACAGCTTGGGTGTTGGAGCTTAGCTCAGGGTCTTTACGGCGATCCCCGGAAAGTCGGTGATGATGCTATCCACGCCGAAATCCGCCAGGCGGCGCATCAGCGCCGGCTCATTGACCGTCCACACCGAGACATGCAAACCGGCTTTCTGCGCCTTCAGCAGACGCTCCGGGGTGCACAGCGTCCAGTTCAGTGCGAGCAGGTGGCAGCCGTAATGCTTGGCGACTTTTATAGGGTCGAGCCAGGCGTATTCGGCGACCAGTCCGCGTTGCAGGTGCGGGGTCAAACGCTGCAGGGCGCTGAGCACTTCGCGGGAGCTGGAGGTTACGGTGACCTTGTCAGTCAGGTTGTAGCGTTCAGCTAATTCGGCAATCGCCTTGACCATGCGCGCCGAGCGAACCTTCGAGGCGCTTTTGACCTCCAGTTGCCAGTGCTCGAAATCGCAGTGCTGGAACAGTTCTTCTAGGCGTGGAATCGGGCAGGTCGACACTGCGCCAGGGCCGCCTTTGCGTGCGTCATAGCTCAACAGTTCGGCGGCGTCATGCTCGACTACCTTGCCACGGCGACCGGTGGTGCGTTTGAGGGTCGGATCGTGAATCACCATCAGCTCGCCATCGCGTGACAGGTGCAGATCAAGCTCGCAACGGCGTACACCATGCTTGAGGCATTGCTGGAAGCTGGCCAGGGTGTTCTCCGGCACCTCGCCTTTGGCGCCGCGATGTCCATAGATGACTGTCACTGTAGCTCCTTGTTTTGTATGGCTGCGCCGGGCTGGTGATGGCGCACGCTGTTGATCACGTGTTTGTGCTCGAAGTAGACGCTGAATTCGCGGTAATCCCAGCGGGTGATCGGTGGGTTACCAACGCTGGGGTGCTCTTCATCCGCCAGGCCGAAACGCTCAAGTACCGCGCGCTGTGATTCGCCGAATTGCGGCAGGCTCAATTCACTTGCACCTTGCTGGCCGATGGGGATTTGCAGGGTGTCGGCATCAGCGCCGAGAGGCAGGAGTAGGGCGAGAAGCAGAAACAGACGGGGCATGGTGACTCGCTATCAGGATTGCAGGGGCTGCTCGCGGGCCTGGCGACGTTCCAGAGCCTGGCGCTGCAGGATATGCCGGGCAAGCAACTGGCGTTGGGCATCGCTCACAGCTTCGAATTCCGCGCCGATTTCAAATTGCTGCGAGGGCAATGGCTGGCAATGCACCACCTTGGCTCGCAACAGTAGGCCCAAGGCTTGCGGCATCAACACCATCTTCACCGCCAGGTGCGCACCGGCAGCCACAGGTTGAGGGTTGTTGAAACTGACGCCGCCCTCGGACAGGCTGACTTTGCGCGGCGTGCCGATGTCGCGCAGCAGGCTCTGCGCTACCGCCTGGCCGAGTAGGTCGATGCGTTTGTTCATTACCTTGAGGTAATTGGCGAGGGTACGGTCGCGTTCGGTGATATGCCGCAGCAGATGCTGCGACTCGAAGTCCATCAGGTGCAGGTCGCTGAGCAGGTTGAACAGCGGCGAACTGTCGTGAAGCTCATCACTGGCCAGGGCTTCTGCGCCCGAAAGCAGGGTGAATTCCAGTGCGATCGTATCGTCGATACGATAGTATTCGCGGCGATCATCTTCATCTTGAGTCGGCATGGCGAACCCATGGCAGCAGTAGTGGTCAGAGTGTAAGGCCGCTCGCCAAGCCCCGCCACAAGGACGTTTCTTTTTCCCTCGAATCAGCCCCGACATGTTCAGACCTCTGTTCGTATTTATCGGCACGCGCTACACGCGAGCCAAGCGTCGCAACCACTTCGTATCCTTTATTTCCCTGACCTCAATGATCGGGCTGGCACTCGGTGTGCTGGTGATGATTCTGGTGTTGTCGGTGATGAACGGCTTCGACCATGAAATGCGCACCCGCGTGCTCGGTATGGTGCCGCACGCCACTGTGGAGAGTGCCACGCCGATAAAGGACTGGCGCAGCCTGGCCGAACAGGCGCAGAGCAATCCGCAAGTGCTGGCGGTGGCACCTTTTAGCCAGATGCAGGGCCTGCTGACCAGCGATGGCAAGGTGCAGAAAGTACTGATTAATGCGGTCGATCCGCTTGAAGAGGCCAAGGTCTCGATTATCGGCAACTTCTTCAAGCAGGGCAGCCTGGATGCACTGCAGCCCGGTCAGTTCGGAATGGTGCTGGGCGACAAGGCCGCAGCCAAACTCGGCGTCGGCCTGGGCGACAAGGTCACCTTCGTTGCCCCGGAAGTGACAGTGACTCCGGCCGGCATGTTTCCGCGGCTCAAGCGCTTTACCGTGGTCGGTATTTTCCATGTTGGCGCCGGCGAAATTGACGGCCACCTGGCCCTGACCCACGTGCAGGATCTGGCGCGCTTGCAGCGTTGGCAGCCCGATCAAGTTCAGGGCATTCGCCTGAAATTTGCTGATCTGTTCGAAGCTCCCCGCACCGCTTGGGCGCTGGCGCAGACCCTCGGTGAGGGCGACTTCTATGCCCGCGACTGGACCCGCACCCACGGCAACCTGTACCAGGCCATCCGCATGGAAAAAGCCATGATCGGTCTGCTGCTGTTGTTAATCGTCGCGGTCGCCGCGTTCAACATCATCTCCACCCTGGTGATGGTGGTCACCGACAAGAAGGGCGATATCGCCATTCTGCGTACCCTGGGCGCCACGCCACGGCAGATCATGGCGATCTTTATGGTCCAGGGCACGGTGATCGGCGTATTCGGCACGGCGATTGGCGCGGTATTGGGTTGCCTCGCCGCCTTGAATATCAGCAGTGCGATAGCTGCGCTGGAACGGCTGCTGGGGATCAAGTTCCTCAATGCCGACGTGTATTTCATTGATTATCTGCCTTCACAGCTGATGCTGGCTGATGTGCTGCTGGTCTGCGGCGCGGCATTGATTCTAAGTTTTTTCGCCACCCTGTATCCGGCCTGGCGCGCGGCGCGTACCCAGCCCGCGGAGGCTCTGCGTTATGAATGATCAGGTTATGAGTGATTCGGTTATGCAAGATCGTGCAGTGTTGAGTTGTCGCAACCTCGGTAAAAGCTACGACGAGGGCCCGCAATCGGTGGTGGTGCTGCAGGACTTGCAGCTGGAACTGCACCCTGGCGAGCGCGTGGCGATTGTCGGCAGTTCCGGGTCGGGCAAAAGTACCTTGCTGAATATGCTCGGCGGCCTGGATACGCCAAGCACTGGCAGTGTCTGGCTGGCGGGCGAGGAATTGTCGGCGCTGAATGAAAAACAGCGCGGTCTGCTGCGTAACCGCGCCCTGGGTTTCGTTTACCAGTTTCATCACCTGTTGCCGGAATTCACCGCGCTGGAGAACGTGTGCATGCCGTTGTTGATTGGCCGCACGCCGATCAGCGAAGCGCGTCAGCGCGCCACCGCGCTGTTGGAGCGGGTTGGTCTTGGCCATCGCCTGGCGCACAAACCGTCGGAGCTGTCCGGTGGTGAGCGTCAGCGTGTGGCGATTGCCCGTGCACTGGTCAATCAACCGGGTCTGGTGCTGCTCGATGAGCCCACCGGCAACCTCGATCACCACACCGCGCAGGGCATTCAGGACCTGATGAAGGAGCTGAGCAGTTCGTCGCAGACCGCCTTTCTGGTGGTGACCCACGACATGGCGCTGGCCCAGCAGATGGACCGCATCCTGCGTCTGGAAGACGGCAAGCTGGTGGCTGCCTGATGTTTCGTCCGCTGAGTATCTTTATCGGTATCCGCTATACCGGGGCCAAGCGGCGTAACCACTTTATTTCCTTTATCTCGATGACCTCGATGATCGGTCTGGCCCTCGGAGTGCTGGCAATGATCGTGGTGCTGTCGGTGATGAACGGGTTCCAGAAGGAAATGAGTACGCGCATCCTCGGTATGGTGCCGCACGCCAGTATTGCCGGTGCGCAGCCGCTGGATGATTGGCAGCAGGTTGCCGCAGCCGCGAAGAACAACCCGCAGGTGCTCGCGGCTGTGCCGTTTGCCGAGTTGGAAGGCATGCTCTCGGTGCGTGGTGCGATGCAACCGATACAGCTGCATGGTGTTGATCCGGCGCTGGAACCGCAGGTGTCGATCATCGACAAACATATGCAGCAAGGCCGTCTGAGCGATTTGCGCGAGGGTGAGTTCGGCGTGGTGCTCGGCGAGATCACCGCGCGGCGCTTCCAGCTGCGGGTGGGCGACAAGCTGGCGCTGATCGTGCCGGAACTGAGCAGCGTGCCGGGCGGCATCAGTCCGCGTATGCAGCGCCTCAATGTGGTCGGTATCTTCAAGGTTGGTGCTGAGTTGGACAGTTCGCTGGCACTGATTCACGTCGCTGATGCGGCGCATATTCAGCGCATGCAGCCGGGTCAGGTGCAGAGCGTGCGTCTGAAGCTGAAAGATCTCTACCAGGCGCCGCAAGTGGCCGCGCAGATTGTCGGTGGGCTGGGCGCGGGTTACAGCTCCACTGACTGGACCCTGACTCAGGGCAGCCTGTTCAGCGCGATGAAAATGGAAAAGACCATGATCGGTCTGTTGTTGCTGCTGATCGTCGCCGTGGCGGCCTTCAATATCATCGCCACGTTGATCATGGTAGTAGCAGACAAGGGCGCGGATATCGCTATTCTGCGTACCCTGGGCGCGACGCCAGGGCAGATCATGGGCATCTTTATGGTCCAAGGTACGGTAATCGGCGTGATCGGTACGGTGATCGGCGCGGTGCTCGGCATTCTCGCAGCGCTGAATGTCAGCCAGCTGGTGGGCTGGATCGAGCGCTTGAGTGGGCAGCAGGTGATGAGCTCGGACGTGTACTTCATCAGCAACCTGCCGTCTGAGCTTCTGTTGTCTGACGTTTTGCTGATCTGTGGCGCAGCTTTTACCCTGAGCTTTCTGGCCACCGTTTACCCGTCCTGGCGAGCGGCGCGGATTCAGCCGGCGGATGCGTTACGTTACGAATAAGCTAAGCTGGCAGAAACAAAAAAGCCGTTACTGAGTAACGGCTTTTTTGTTTCAGTGCTGGGCGTCGCGCTGTTGGCGTTTTTCCTGGCGTTTACGCCAGTTGTGTCGCACCCACCAGCGCCAGTAGGCATTGGTGCCGAAGTAACCAATCAGGGCGAGCAGCAGGCCGAGTACCAAGGAGCCCAGATACAGCGGCTGCCAGTGGGTTTGCAGAACATGGCCAACCCAGCCGAGGGTGATGTGCTCAGGCATTTGCAGGGTAGGTGTATTCATCAGCCAGGCGCCGAACTTATAGCTGCAGTAGAAGACCGGTGGCATGGTGATTGGGTTGGTCAGCCAGACCAGGCCAATCGAAATCGGCATGTTGCTCCTGGCCGGTATTGCCACTGCTGCTGCGGCTGCCATTTGCAAGGGGATAGGGATCATCGCCCAGAACAAACCAACGGCCATGGCGCGCGAAACAGAATGGCGGTTGAGGTGCCAGAGGTTGGGGTCGTGGATCAGACTGCCCAGAAAGCGCAGGGATTTATTGCCCTTGATACGGTCTGGGTGGGGCATGTAGCGCTTGAATAAACGACGCGGCATGAAGGCTCTCTGGCGGGTAAAAGCGCCGACATTATGCACCCTTTGATGACAGCCTGCTTTCACACTTTGTGACAGCAAATATGCAAAAGCTGATCGATGGGTTAAATGCTGTATTCGACTCACGGAGCGAGTCTATGCGCACAGGGATTTTGGCGTTGGTGGCCGGGCTGTTGCTGCTGCGCTTTCTTCCGGCCTTGCCGCCGTTCTGGCTATTGGCTCTTTTGCCGGTCACCGGCTTGATGCTGTTGCCGTTTCGCAGTTATCCCATCGCCTTGTTTCTATTCGGCTTCACGTGGGCCTGTGTGTCGGCGCAGTGGGCGTTGGACGATCG
>JAHJXZ010000181.1 GCA_018827205.1 Gammaproteobacteria bacterium
GGCGATCTGCTGGCGCAGGCTGGCGGCAATTGCTTTGCCATCGATCAGTTGTGCGGTCATTGCGCTTGGTTAACCATAAAGAAAGGATGGAAAAAGGACGCGCATTCTCGCATGACCATGCTGTGGGGCAAAGGCGCACGCCGCGGTTTTCGCGTAACTCCTTTAAATGGCTGAATTTTTTTAACTTTTCCTGTTGACGACCTGAAACCGGCTCTATAACATTCGCCCCGCTTGTCGAGCACAGCCAGTCGCTGGGTAAGACGGCAAAGGTCGAAGCTGCAAAGTTTTTTCCGAAGCCGAAAGCTTTAAGTCTGCATTGGCAGATGGATAGGCGCCCGTAGCTCAGCTGGATAGAGCATCCGCCTTCTAAGCGGATGGTCGCAGGTTCGAGTCCTGCCGGGTGCGCCATTTGGCGGTCTTGGCTCAAGCAAAATGCAATATGGTGGGCGTAGCTCAGTTGGTAGAGCGCAGGATTGTGACTCCTGTTGTCGTGGGTTCGATCCCCATCGTCCACCCCATATTCCAAGGCGCCAGGTTAAATCCTGGCGTTTTTGTATAAAGCTTCACCACGCGGACGTGGTGGAATTGGTAGACACACTGGATTTAGGTTCCAGCGCCGCAAGGCGTGAGAGTTCGAGTCTCTCCGTCCGCACCATCTTTTAGAACTCCCTCCCGTTTGCCGCCTGCATCTAGGGTGACTTCTGCAAATTGACCCTCTAGAATGCATGCCCTTAATTAGGGCCCGGTAAACGGCCGGCTTATGTGTGCAACGAGGATTATCCATGCAAGTTTCTGTTGAAAACACTTCTGCTCTCGAGCGCCGCATGACCGTTGGTGTCTCTGTTGAGCGTATCGAAACTGAAGTCAACAAGCGTCTGCAGCAAACCGCCCGCCGTGCCAAAGTTCCTGGTTTCCGCCCTGGCAAAGTGCCAATGAGCGTGATCCGTCAGCGCTATGAAGATGCTGCTCGTCAGGAAGCTCTGGGTGATCTGATCCAATCCACTTTCTACGAAGCCGTTGTTGAGCAGAAGCTCAATCCAGCTGGCGCTCCGGCCGTTGAGCCGAAGTCGTTCGAGAAAGGCAAGGATCTGGAATACGTTGCGACCTTTGAAGTATTTCCTGAATTCACCGTTGGCGGCTTTGAGTCCATCGCCATCGAGCGCCTGCAGGCTGACGTGGCTGACGCTGACGTCGACAACATGCTGGAAATCCTGCGCAAGCAGAACACCCGCTTCGAAGCTGCCGAGCGCGCTGCTGAGAATGGCGACCAACTGAACATCGACTTCGTTGGCAAGATCGATGGCGAAGCCTTTGCGGGCGGTTCGGCTAAGGCTACTCAGTTGGTTCTCGGCTCTGGCCGCATGATCCCAGGCTTTGAAGATGCACTGGTAGGTGCCAATGCTGGCGAAGAACGCGTAATCAACCCGACTTTCCCGGCTGATTATCAGAACCTCGATCTGGCTGGCAAAACTGCCGAGTTCACCGTCACCGTCAACAGCATCGCGGCACCTCAGTTGCCTGAGCTGAATGATGACTTCTTTGCCCTGTTTGGCGTAAAAGAAGGTGGCCTGGAAGGCTTCCGCACCGAAGTGCGCAAGAACATGGAGCGCGAGCTGCGCCAGGCCATCAAATCCAAGATTAAAAACCAGGTGATGGACGGTCTGCTGGCTGCCAACCCGATCGAAGTGCCGAAGGCGCTGATCAGCAACGAAGTGGACCGTCTGCGTGTGCAGGCCGTTCAGCAGTTCGGTGGCAACCTCAAGCCTGATCAGCTGCCAGCTGAGCTGTTCGAAGAGCAAGCCAAGCGCCGCGTTGTGCTGGGTCTGGTTGTGGCTGAAGTGGTCAAGCAGTGCGAACTGAAGCCGGATGACGCCCGCGTTCGCGAAATGATTCAGGAAATGGCCTCGGCTTACCAAGAGCCTGAGCAGGTTGTGGCCTGGTACTACAAAAACGACCAGCAAATGAACGAAGTGCGTTCGGTTGTACTGGAAGAGCAAGTTGTAGATACTGTTTTGCAGAAGGCCAA
>JAHJXZ010000182.1 GCA_018827205.1 Gammaproteobacteria bacterium
GTTTGGGACTGTACGGAGGTCGACTTGGACAAGAACATGAAAATCCTCATCGTTGATGACTTTTCAACGATGCGACGGATCATCAAGAACCTCCTGCGTGACTTGGGGTTCACCAACACAGCGGAAGCCGATGATGGCGTCACCGCGCTGCCCATGCTCCAGAGCGGCAGTTTCGATTTTCTGGTGACTGACTGGAACATGCCCGGTATGACGGGTATCGACCTGCTGCGCGCAGTGCGCGCAGATGAACGCCTGAAAACGCTACCGGTGTTGATGGTTACTGCAGAAGCCAAGCGCGATCAGATCATCGAAGCAGCCCAGGCTGGGGTTAACGGTTATGTAGTCAAACCGTTCACCGCCCAGGTGCTGAAAGAGAAGATCGAGAAAATCTTCGAGCGGGTCAACGGCTGATGTCTGCCATGAGGGTGCTATGGAACATAAAGATTCCTCCGTTCAGGGTGACCTTGAGTCGACCCTGAAACACAACGCTCGCCAACTGGTAGACAGCCTGGAACAAGGCAACTTTGGTGAAGCTGTACAGCTGATACATGAGCTCAACAAGGCGCGTGACCGTGGTCTGTATCACGAGGTCGGCAAGCTGACCCGTGAGCTGCACAACGCCATCGTCAATTTTCAGCTCGACCCCCGTATGCCTCATGCCACGGAGGTTTCGCAAATAACCGATGCCACTGAACGGCTGAATTACGTGGTGACGATGACCGAGAAAGCGGCCAATCGCACCATGGATCTGGTTGAGCAGAGTGCCCCATTGGTTAATGACCTCAGTACTGAGGCACATAGCCTGAGCGCTGATTGGGGGCGCTTTATGCGCCGCGAGATGAGCGCCGATGGCTTCCGTGAGTTGGCCAAGCGCGTTGAGTTGTTTCTAGCTAGTAGCGAGCGTGATGGCGCCAAGATATCCGGGCACCTCAACGACATTCTGCTGGCTCAGGACTACCAGGACCTTACAGGGCAGGTGATCAAGCGTGTAACGCAGCTGGTTACCGAAGTGGAAAGCAACCTGCTGAAACTGGTGCTGATGGCCAGTCAGGTGGATCAATTTGCCGGCATTGAGCACAACCACGAATTGCTCCGCGCCGAACAAGAAAAACAAAAAGAGCCTTCGCGTGGTGAAGGTCCGCAGATTCATGCCGATAAGCGTGAAGACGTCGCATCCAATCAGGATGATGTCGACGACCTGCTTTCCAGCCTGGGATTTTAGGAGCACGTCTTATGAGCTTCGGCGCCGATGAAGAAATCCTCCAGGACTTCCTGGTAGAGGCCGGCGAGATTCTTGAACTACTGTCCGAGCAGCTCGTAGAGCTGGAAAGTCGCCCGGACGACATGAATCTGCTCAACGCTATCTTTCGCGGGTTTCATACCGTCAAAGGTGGTGCCGGTTTTCTCCAGCTCAATGAGCTGGTGGAATGCTGCCATATCGCAGAAAACGTCTTCGACATCCTGCGTAAGGGTGAGCGGCGCGTCGACTCCGCGTTGATGGATGTGGTGCTGGAAGCACTGGATGCCGTCAACAGCATGTTTACCGAGGTGCGTGAACGTACCGATCTAACCCCCGCCACCCCTGAGCTGCTGGCCGCTTTGGCCCGTTTGGCTGAGCCGGCTGGGGCCGAAGACACTGTGTCGGCTGAAGCGCACGTTGAGTCTGAACCTGAACCTGAACCTGAAGTTGCAGAGGTCGCAGGCGATATCACGGACAGTGAGTTCGAGCACTTGCTGGGCGCGTTGGATGAGTCGCCGGCGCAAGTTCCAAGCGCTGCTAGCAGTGATGAAATTACTGATGATGAATTCGAGTCATTGCTCGACCAGCTGCATGGCAAAGGCCAGTTTGTGGCGCCTGATGTTGCACCTACACCTACACCTGCACCTGCACCTGCACCTGCTCCGGCCAAGCCAGTAGCGGCGTCTGGCGATGAAATCACCGATGATGAATTCGAGTCGCTGCTCGATCAGTTGCATGGCAAGGGTCAGTTTGTTCCGCCTCCTATATCGGCACCCGTCGCGCCAGCGGCCAAGTCTGAGCCTGCAGCCCCCCCGAGCGGTGATATCACCGACGATGAGTTCGAAGCGCTGCTTGATCAGCTGCATGGCAAAGGCAAGTTTGTTGAGCCTGAAGCGATCAAGCCTGCAGCAGTTCCGGCAGCTCCAGTAGCTAAGCCTGCGGAGCCTGCCAAGGTCGCCGTTAAGCCAGCGGCAAAACCTGCTGCCAAGACGGAGCCGGCCAAGGCGCCTGCTGCTCCAGCAGCCGCGCCTGCAGCCGAGAAAGCTGCGCCGCCTAGCGAGGCGGAAACCACTGTACGGGTTGATACCGCGCGGCTGGATGAAATCATGAACATGGTCGGCGAGCTGGTGCTGGTGCGTAACCGTTTGGTGCGTCTGGGCGCCAGCAGTGGCGATGAGGCCATGTCCAAGGCGGTGTCTAATCTGGATGTGGTAACGGCTGATCTGCAGACCGCAGTAATGAAAACCCGCATGCAGCCAATCAAAAAGGTCTTCGGACGCTTCCCACGCCTGGTCCGCGATCTGGCGCGCAACCTGAAAAAAGAGATCAATCTGGAACTGGTCGGAGAAGAAACCGACCTCGACAAGAACCTGGTCGAGGCGCTGGCCGATCCGTTGGTCCACTTGGTGCGCAATGCGGTCGACCACGGTATTGAAACCCCGGAAGAGCGTGAAGCTTCAGGCAAGCCACGTGGCGGCAAGGTGATCCTGTCCGCCGAGCAGGAGGGCGACCATATCCTGCTGTCGATCTCCGATGACGGCAAAGGTATGGATGCCGATCAGCTGCGGGCCAAGGCTGTAGAAAAAGGTCTGCTGGATAAAGATGCCGCCGACCGTCTCAACGAATTCGAGTGCTACAACCTGATCTTCGCACCGGGTTTCTCGACCAAAACCGAGATTTCCGATGTCTCCGGTCGCGGTGTGGGCATGGACGTGGTGAAAACCAAGATTTCCCAGCTTAATGGCACGGTCAACGTGTTTTCGGTTAAGGGTCAGGGCTCTAAAATCGTCATCAAGGTGCCGCTGACTCTGGCCATTATGCCGACGCTGATGGTGATGCTGGCCAATCAGGCGTTTGCTTTCCCGCTGGTCAACGTCAACGAAATCTTCCACCTCGACCTGTCGCGAACCAATGTGGTCGACGGTCAGGAAGTGGTCATTGTGCGTGACAAGGCCCTGCCGCTGTTCTACCTCAAGCGCTGGCTGATCGGCAGTGCCGCCCACGTCGAGCAGGGCGAGGGGCATGTGGTGATTCTCACCGTTGGCAGTCAGCGCATCGGCTTTGTGGTCGATCAACTGGTCGGCCAGGAAGAAGTGGTGATCAAGCCGCTGGGCAAAATGCTGCAGGGCACTCCAGGCATGTCGGGCGCGACCATTACCGGTGATGGACGTATTGCCCTGATTCTTGACGTGCCGAGCATGCTTAAACGTTATGCCCGGCGTATCTGATTGTTAGCGGCGCAGCTATCTGTCGCGCCGCTTAGGAGTGTTTATGGCTGTTAAGGTGTTGGTGGTTGATGACTCCGGTTTTTTTCGTCGGCGCGTGTCGGAAATTCTTTCAGCCGACCCAAACATTCAGGTAATCGGCACCGCTACTAACGGCCGTGAAGCCATCGAACAGGCCCAGGCGCTCAAGCCCGATGTGATCACCATGGATTACGAGATGCCGATGATGGATGGCATCACGGCTGTGCGTAACATCATGCAGCGCTGCCCGACGCCGGTGTTGATGTTTTCCTCGCTGACCCACGAGGGCGCTCGCGTTACGCTGGATGCGCTGGAAGCCGGAGCGGTGGATTTCCTACCGAAGAATTTCGAGGATATCTCGCGCAACCCGGAGCGGGTTAAACAGCTGCTCTGCGAAAAAATTCACACCATTGCGCGCAGTAACCGTCGTAGTTTGAGTCCGCCTCCTGTGGCAGCGCCTGCCACGACATCTGCTTCGCCAACCAAGCCTGCGGCACGTCCTGCAACTACCACTAGCACCTTGGCCCGCCCTGCTGCGGCTCCCGCGCCGGCTGTTGTCAGTGCTGCGCCCAAGCGTAAATCCTACAAATTGGTTGCGATTGGAACCTCGACAGGTGGCCCGGTGGCGCTACAGCGTGTGCTGACCCAGTTGCCGGCTAATTTCCCGGCGCCGATTGTGCTAATCCAGCATATGCCTGCTGCTTTCACCAAGGCCTTTGCCGAGCGCCTCGACAAGCTGTGCCGCATCAGTGTCAAGGAAGCCGAGGACGGTGATGTGTTGCGCCCCGGCCTAGCGCTGCTGGCGCCAGGCGGCAAGCAGATGATGGTCGATGCACGCGGTGTGGTGAAAATCCTTCCTGGTGATGAGCGCCTTAACTACAAGCCCTGTGTTGATATCACCTTCGGCTCGGTGGCCAAGTCCTATGGCGACAAGGTGCTGGCGGTGGTGCTGACCGGTATGGGCGCGGACGGCCGTGAAGGCGCGCGCTTGCTCAAACAGGGTGGCAGCCAGGTGTGGGCGCAAGACGAGGCCAGTTGCGTGATCTACGGCATGCCTATGGCCATCGTCAAAGCCAACCTGGCCGACGCCATCTACTCACTGGATGATATCGGCAGGCACTTGGCGGAGACCTGCATTTAATGGATGTACTGAGCCTTATCGGGGTCATCCTGGCATTTGTCGCGATCCTTGGCGGCAACTACCTCGAAGGCGGCCATGCTGCAGCTCTACTCAATGGGCCTGCTGCGCTGATTGTGATTGGCGGCACCCTGGGTGCGGCGTTTTTGCAGGCGCCGATGAACGTGTTCAAGCGGGCTTTGGCAATCATTGGTTGGATCTTTTTTCCGCCTCGTGTGGACCTGGCCGGCGGCATCAATCGGGTGGTTGGCTGGAGTATGACCGCGCGCAAGGAAGGCCTGCTTGGCCTTGAGGCAGTGGCCGATGTCGAAGCCGACCCTTATGCCCGCAAAGGTTTGCAGCTGTTAGTCGATGGCGCAGAGCCTGAGGCCATTCGCAGTATTCTTGAAGTTGATCTGTACACCCAGGAAGGTCGCGATATTCAGGCTGCCAAGGTGTTTGAAAGCATGGGTGGCTACGCGCCGACCATTGGCATTATCGGTGCGGTGATGGGGCTTATTCACGTGATGGGCAACCTGGCCGACCCGAGCATGCTTGGCAGTGGGATTGCCGTGGCTTTTGTGGCGACCATCTATGGCGTGGGTTTTGCCAATTTACTGCTGCTGCCCATTGGCAACAAACTCAAGGCTATCGCTCAGCGCCAATCGCGTTATCGCGAGATGTTGCTCGAGGGTATCTTGTCGATTGCAGAGGGTGAAAACCCGCGCTCCATCGAATTGAAGCTGCAAGGCTTTATGGATTGATGGGGACACCAAATGGCCCGCAGGCGTCATCAAGAAGAACATGAAAACCACGAACGTTGGCTGGTGTCCTATGCCGACTTCATCACCTTGCTGTTCGCGTTCTTTGTGGTCATGTATTCGATTTCCTCGATTAACGAAGGCAAATACAAAATTCTTTCAGACAGCCTGACTGGGGTGTTCAATCAGCCTGATCGGGCGATCAAGCCGATTCCGGTGGGTGAGGAGCGGCCGCGCACCACTGAGCCGGATCGTTCGCTGGTGGATGAGGAGAGTGCGCAGTCATCCGCCGATGATCTGCAGAGCATTGCCAGCAGCGTGCGTGAGGCATTCGGTGACTTGATTCAGTCCGAACAGCTCAAGGTCAGTGGCAATGAGTTGTGGATTGAGATTGAACTCAGCTCCAGCCTGCTGTTTACCAGCGGCGACGCCATACCCAACAATGCGGCTTTCGACATTATCGAAAAAGTAGCCAAAATTCTGGCACCTTACGAAAACCCAATTCACGTGGAAGGCTTTACCGACAACCTACCGATTCAAACAGCCCAGTTCCCGACCAACTGGGAGCTCTCTACCGCGCGGGCTGCCAGTATCGTGCGTATGCTGACTATTGATGGGGTCAACCCCAGTAGGCTTGCAGCAGTCGGTTATGGTGAGTTCCAGCCTGTTGCGGATAACACCACCGCCGAGGGGCGCGGGCGTAATCGGCGGGTGGTGTTGGTAATCTCGCGCAATCTAGATGTGCGCCGTAGTGTGAGTGGTGTCGGCAGCGCCAATGCCAAACCCGATGCGGCCTTGCAACGGGCTGGCACGCAACCTGCACCAGCCCCGGCAGCGCCGGCCCCGCAAACGGGTGCCGTCAATCCCCCGTCGCCGGCCCCATAAGGGTGGCCCCGTTCTCGGTCAGGCTGTAGCTGTACCGGGAGGATGATAACGATGAGAGTCTGGGCAGTAGCCAATCAAAAAGGTGGAGTAGGCAAGACCACCACATCAATCGCTCTGGCAGGCCTGTTGGCTGATGCTGGCAAGCGTGTGGTGATCGTCGATCTCGATCCCCATGGGTCGATGACCAGCTATTTCGGGCACGACCCTGACAGCCTGGAGCACAGCAGTTTCGACCTGTTTCAGCATAAGGGCAGCGTGCCGCGTGGCTTGCCGCAGCAATTGCTGTTGCCTACGAGCAATGAGCGTATCTCCCTGTTGCCGTCGAGTACTGCGCTGGCCACGCTGGAGCGCCAGTCGCCTGGACAGAGCGGCCTGGGCCTGGTGATTGCCAAGAGTCTGGCGCAGCTCTGGCAGGATTTCGACCATGCGGTGATCGACAGCCCGCCCTTGCTTGGCGTGCTGATGGTCAACGCCCTGGCCGCCAGCCAGCAGCTGGTGATTCCGGTGCAGACCGAGTTTCTCGCGGTCAAAGGTCTGGAACGCATGGTCAACACCTTGGCGATGATCAACCGTTCGCGTCAGCAGGCGTTGCCTTATACCATCGTGCCGACCCTGTTCGACCGGCGTACCCAGGCCTCCATGGGTACACTGCGGGTGTTGCGCAATACTTACCCTGAGCATCTGTGGCCGGCCTATATTCCGGTGGATACACGCCTGCGTGATGCCAGCCGGGCGGGGCTTACACCGTCAACGTTCGACAACAATAGCCGAGGGGTAATCGCCTACCGGGCGTTGCTCAAACACCTGTTGTCGCAGCAGATTGCCGCACAGGTCGCTTGAGATGAACGGCTATGCTGAAGATATAGGCTCAAGTCTGTCGCTAGCGCGGCCGATAGTCTGTACAGATTGTTATTGCGGGTTGTATTCATGAGTCGTCCCCTAGCCACAGCTACACGTTCGCAACTGGCCTTGCAGTCCTATCTGGACGGCTTGCTGCAGGAGGCTGCGGTCGAGTTTGCCGAAAGCATCACTCTGGATGAGTTCGAGGCTGCGGTGCTGGAAGAGCAGGTGCGCGATGCCCGCATCATGCCGCAGGTACAAGCTGTGACGGTCAAGCCCGTGATTGAGCTGGCGCCGCGGCCGTTGGTGTTGCCTACCATCGAGATGCCTGCGCCGAAAATTGAAGTTCAGGTCGAACCGTCGCAGGAGGTGGTTGCAGCCCCTGTGGTGGTCGAGGCTATGCAGCCTACTCCTCAGGTGCTGGTGGTGCCTGAGCCGGTGCTGCAGGGCCGGCCTGAGTGGGCTCAGGGGCCTTTCGAGTGTTTACTGTTTGATGTTGCCGGGCTGACGCTAGCTGTTCCGCTGGTATGCCTAGGCTCAATTTATCCCCTGGAAGGCCAGGAACTTACGCCATTATTTGGCCAGCCAGACTGGTTTCTCGGCATACTGCCGTCCCAGGCCGGCAACTTGAAGGTGCTGGATACCGCGCGCTGGGTGATGCCGGATCGTTATCGCGATGATTTTCGCGAAGGTTTGCAGTATGTGATTTCTGTTGAGGGCTATGAGTGGGGGCTGGCGGTGCATCAAGTCAGTCGCTCTATTCGTCTCGACCCCAACGAGGTCAAATGGCGCAGCCAGCGCACACAGCGTCCGTGGCTGGCGGGTACGGTTATTGAACATATGTGCGCTTTGCTAGATGTTGCATCCCTGGCGGAATTGATTGCCAGTGGTGCGGCTAAACGCATGGCCGCGAACCAGATGCATTGAATAGCGCCGGGCTGTGCGATGTGCGCAGCTTTGCATCTATAGTAATCACAGCGGGGTATACACCCGCGATTGCCGCCGCGAGCGGTTCATGACGAGGCTAGGGACATGAAGAAAAGTTCTGCACAAGGTTCTGATGATCCGATTCTGCAGTGGGTGACGTTCCGTCTGGACAACGAAACCTATGGCATCAATGTGATGCAGGTCCAAGAAGTCTTGCGCTATACCGAGATTGCTCCTGTGCCGGGTGCTCCGAGCTATGTGCTTGGCATCATCAACCTTCGCGGCAACGTGGTGACCGTGATCGACACGCGTCAGCGTTTTGGCCTCGACTCCACTGAGGTGACCGATAACACCCGTATCGTGATTATCGAGGCTGACAAACAGGTGGTTGGCATCTTGGTCGATAGCGTGGCCGAAGTGGTTTACCTGCGTCAGTCGGAAGTGGAAACCGCGCCGAACGTTGGCAACGACGAGTCTGCCAAGTTTATCCAGGGCGTTTGCAACAAGAACGGCGAGCTGCTGATTCTGGTCGAGCTGGACAAGATGATGAGCGAAGAAGAGTGGTCCGATCTGGAGAGCATCTAAGCCATGCTCGACGCGCTGCTGGTCGCGCTGGCCTTAGTTTGTCTGGGGCTGATAGGTGCATGCGTCTGGCTGGCCCGGCAGTTGCGCGACAGCATAAAACTACAGGGTGAGCGTGATGCCGTGCGAGACCGGCGGCTCAAGGAACTCAGCCGCCGGCTGGATGCCTACCTGACTGGTAGCGTGCAGATGGGCGAGGAGTTGCATGAGTTGCGCAGGGTCGTTGCGCCGTTACCGGACAAGCTCAATCAGATTGAGCAGCGTGACCCCAGCAGCCTGTCGTTTACCCAGGCTGCGCGTTTAGCTGGCATGGGTGCCAGCGTGGATGATTTGACCCAGTCCTGCGGTCTGAGCAAGGCCGAGGCTGAGCTGGTCAGCAAGATGCAGCAGGCCAAACTGCAGCGTTCCTGATTCCCCAATCCTCAAACAACACTCAATGTGCCGGCCCTTCCAATAGGCGTAGCGGCGGCGTGATATCGCCATCACGTTCACTGCCGGCCGGCGCTTTACCCTTCAGGTACCAGGCAAAGGCGATGATTTCCGCGATACAGCGATACAGCTGCTCGGGAATCGCATCGCCCAGCTCAAGTCGCGCTAAAAGGCGCACCAGTTCGGCATTCTCGTAGATCGGTACTTCGTATTCGCGTGCGATGGCAAGAATGGCTTCGGCCAGCTCATCATCGCCTTTGGCACTGAGTACTGGCGCATTCTGGCCGTCGTAGGTGAGGGCGATGGCTTGGCGTGGCGCGGTCTTCTTCATGCGGTTTCATCCACCCAACGTTGTTCCAGGGTTGTGCGCGGCCCGCGTGGCGGCGTGCCCTGGCTGCAGGCCAATTCGCCAACCTGCACACCGGCGGCGTTCAGGCGCTGGCGTAGGTTGTCCAGTTCCGCATCGATCAGGCTGACGGTGCTACTGCGTTCGGCCCACAGCTGGCTCGAAAGGCGACCGTGGGCCAGTTGCGCCTGCACTTGTAGAGGTCCTAGTGGGTCAAGGTCGAAGGCCAGCTCGACTTTCCACAGGGTTTCCTTTTTCTCGGGCTTGCCTTGCGAGTTGCTTTCATCGCGCTGGATTTTTACCTGCAGCGGCACCAGCTCCTGTTGGTTGCGCATGGGCAGTTCCAGTTGCCAGGTGGTCAACAGGTTGCCGTCCGGGCCGACCTGACTCTGCGCCAGGCTGGAGAGCTGGTGGGTCTGCAGGCGTGAGATGGCTGCGGCGGCGAGCTTCAGCAGGGTTTCCAGATCGGCCTCACCTTCCATCGCCTGCAGCAGGCGTGAGGGCAGTGGGAAGTTCAACGCTTGCTGGCGGCTAGTGGCTTTGCCCAGGCTGCCTAGCAGGTCGCGGGCCAGGGCTGGCATCGCTTGGGCCAGGGCGGAGCCAGCATTGGCAGTGGCTAGTGGTGTACCGCCTGACAGGTTAGGTAGCAATTGAGTGATCAGACGTAGCAGATTAGCTTTCAGGTCTGTCGGCAGCGCCTGGCCCTGGCCGCTGAGCAATTTGCTTTCCAGTAGGATGCCGCTGTTTTCCAGGGCCGTGGCCAGGCCTTTTGGGGTGCTCAGTTGAGTGGCGTCGGGCAGGGCGCCGAAGAGTTTGTCGATACTGGTGCGCAGTCCTTCACTCATCTCGGCATTGCCGCGCAGCCCTTGCAGGGCGATAAACAAACCCTCCAGGGAGCCTTGGCGGTTGTTTTGGCTGCCCAATTGCTGGCTCAGCGCGAGCTGATCCAGGCGGCCGCTTAGCGGCATGAAGTTTAACGCTTGGCTACCTTGTACCTGAGCGCTGAGCAGGCTGCCCAGGGGCAGCGCCAGAGGCGTTTCCAGAGACAGCTTGCTGCCAGCCAACGGCGTGTTGAGCAGGCTGACCAGCACCTTGTAGATCACCTGCTGCGAGCGTGTTTGCAGCATTTGTTCGCGAGCCACTACCTTGCCCTGCAGCAGAGTACCAACCGGTAACTGGTCGAGGTCCAGGCTGGTCAGGGGTTTTTCACCTCCCATCAGTACGGACAGGGCCAGGCGAGTTTCCGACAGGGCGGTTACGGCCAGGGATGTGCCCTGGGCAAGCGGACGCGGGCTGCTGGCTTCCAGGGTGGTCTGGCTACCGTTGCTCAACGTCAGCTTGAGCAGCATCTGAAAGCTCTGCGCGACTTCCTTGAGGGCAATAACCTCGGCCTTGGCGGTTTCACCGCTGGCCAGCAGGCCCTGCATGGGCTGCAGCAGTTTCACCGCCAAGTCAGCCGCTATGGCGTTGGGTCGAGTGCTGGGAGGCGTCGGCGCAATAGGCCGTGGGCTGCTGATTTCGCTCATTGGCGGGTTACACCCTGTCGAAAATGCCCACTGCGGGAGGCGAGGTTGGGCATGTATAATCGCGCCCCGTCTGGTTCGGCTGCGCATTCCACTTGCGTCAGTATAGCGGCCAAGACTCTGCCGACTTGAACAGCTTTTGCCATCCATCTTAGGTGCCGATGCCTTGACCAGTCCTCTTCTCGAAGCCGTGGCGCTCGCCTGTGAGCGAGACTGGCGCATGCTCTTCGAGCGTCTGGAGCTGCGTCTGGTTCCCGGTGAGATGCTGCAGGTGGCCGGCCCTAACGGTCGTGGCAAGACCAGCCTGCTGCGTTTACTCGCCGGCTTGATGCAGCCGACAGCCGGCGAGATCCGGCTCAATGGTCTCCCGTTGTCCGCGCAACGGGCTGAGCTTGCGCGCAACCTGCTGTGGATCGGCCATGCCGCTGGCATCAAGGGCTTGCTGACTGCCGAGGAAAACCTCACCTGGCTTTGCGCCCTGCATCAACCCGCTGAGCGCGATGCCATCTGGCAGGCGCTGGCGGCCGTGGGGTTACGCGGTTTCGAGGATGTACCCTGTCACACCCTGTCCGCCGGGCAGCAACGCCGTGTCGCGCTAGCGCGTTTGTACCTGCCGGGGCCACCGCTGTGGGTGCTGGATGAGCCGTTTACCGCGCTGGATAAGGCCGCGGTGGCGCAGCTGGAGAATCATCTGGCTGCGCATTGTCAGCAGGGCGGCCTGGTGGTGCTGACCACGCACCATGAATTGACGGTCAAGCCGGCCGGTTACCGCGAGCTTGATCTGGGGCAGCGTCCGTTATGAGCAATGTCTTTAGCCTATTGCTGGCCCGTGAGGCGCGTCTGTTGTTTCGTCGCCCGGCGGAGTTGGCCAACCCGCTGGTGTTCTTCGCCATTGTGATTGCCCTGTTCCCGCTGGCGGTGGGGCCGCAGACGCAGTTGTTACAAAGCCTTTCGCCTGGACTGGTGTGGGTAGCGGCCCTGCTGGCCGTGCTGCTCTCGCTTGACGGGCTGTTTCGCAGCGATTTTGAGGATGGCTCGCTGGAGCAGTGGGTCCTTTCGCCGCACCCCCTGGCTCTTCTGGTTCTGGCCAAGGTGCTGGCACACTGGCTGTTCTCAGGCTTGGCATTGGTGCTGTTGGCGCCGGTGCTTGCGCTGATGCTTGGTTTGCCAGGGCGCTGCCTGCCGGTGTTGCTGATCTCGCTGCTGCTCGGTACGCCGGTGCTGAGTTTGTTGGGCGCAGTCGGTGCGGCGCTGACGGTAGGCCTCAAACGTGGCGGCCTGTTGCTTGCGCTGCTGATTTTGCCGTTGTACATCCCGGTGCTGATTCTCGGCAGCGGTGCGTTACAAGCCAGCCTGCAAGGATTGCCGGCGGTCGGCCACCTGTTGTGGTTGGCCAGCCTCACTGCATTGGCGGTGACCTTGACACCTTTTGCCATCGCCGCTGGTCTGACGATCAGTGTCGCTGAGTAGACAATAAGCCTGAATGGCCGATTGATCCGGGAGCCTGCCTGCGCCCTGATCAGCCCTAGCACTGATGAGTAACCTGATGAACTGGACGTGGTTTCACAAGCTCGGCTCGCCCAAGTGGTTCTATGAAATCAGCCGCCGCTGGCTGCCCTGGTTGGCCCTGGCCGCTGCCTTGCTGCTGGTGGTCGGTCTGGTCTGGGGGCTGGCCTTTGCGCCGCCGGATTACCAGCAGGGCAACAGCTTTCGCATCATCTACATCCATGTGCCGGCAGCCTTTCTGGCCCAGTCGATCTACGTGATGCTGGCGGTGGCAGGTATTGTCGGCCTGGTGTGGAAAATGAAACTGGCCGATGTCGCTCTGCAGCAGGCGGCGCCCATCGGTGCCTGGATGACCGTGATTGCGCTGATAACGGGTGCAGTGTGGGGCAAGCCGACCTGGGGTACTTACTGGGTGTGGGATGCACGCCTGACCTCGATGCTGATTCTGCTGTTTTTGTATTTCGGCGTGATCGCCCTGGGTAACGCCATTACCAACCGTGATAGCGCTGCCAAGGCCTGTGCGGTGCTGGCCATCGTTGGTGTGGTGAACATCCCGATCATCAAATACTCGGTGGAGTGGTGGAACACTCTGCATCAGCCGGCCACCTTCAGCGTTGTTTCGAAGCCGGCCATGCCGTTCGAGATGTGGATGCCGTTGCTGATCATGGTGCTGGGTTTCTACTGCTTCTTTGGCGCAGTGCTGCTGCTGCGTATGCGTCTGGAAGTGCTCAAGCGCGAAGCGCGCAGCAGTTGGGCCAAAGCCGAGGTCAAGGCGCTGGTGGAGAAAGGCCGATGAGTTTTGCCAGCTTTAGCGAGTTTATCGCCATGGGCACCCATGGGCCTTACGTCTGGTCCTGTTATGCCATCAGCCTGGCTGTGCTGGGGCTGAATGTGGCGCTGCCAATCCTGGCGCGTCGCCGTTATCTGCAAGACGAGGCGCGTCGTATGCGCCGGGAGGAGTTGAAGTGAACCCCGTGCGTAAAAAACGCCTGTATATCGTCCTGGCGATCATTGCCGGTGTCGGCATTGCCGTGGCCCTGGCCCTCAGCGCGTTGCAGCAGAATATCAACCTGTTCTACACCCCCACGCAGATCGCCAATGGCGAAGCCCCACAGGACACCCGTATCCGCGCCGGTGGTCTGGTTGAGGAGGGCTCGGTCAAACGTTCCAGTGACTCGCTGGACACCGATTTTGTCGTCACCGACGGTGCCAAGAGCGTAACCATCCGCTTCAGCGGCATCCTCCCGGACCTGTTTCGCGAAGGGCAGGGCATCGTTGCCATGGGCAAGCTTGACGCCAATGGCGTACTGATCGCCGATGAAGTGCTGGCCAAACACGATGAGAACTACATGCCACCGGAAGTCATGCAGGCCCTGGAACAGAGCGGTATGAAGCAGAAACATGACGCGGCCAAAGCGGCCAAGCAGGCGTCCCAATCGGAGTACGCGCAATGATCCCCGAACTCGGCCATCTGGCGATGATTCTGGCGCTGTGCATGGCGCTGGTGCAGGCGACTTTACCGATGATCGGAGCCTGGCGCGGTGATCGCCAGTGGATGAGCCTGGCGCAGCCAGCCGCATGGGGGCAATTCAGCTTCATGCTGTTCGCCTTTATCTGCCTGACCTACGCCTTTATGGTCGACGACTTCACCGTCGCTTACGTGGCCAACAACTCCAACAGCGCACTGCCCTGGTACTACAAATTCAGCGCCGTGTGGGGCGCCCACGAAGGTTCGCTGCTGCTCTGGGGCCTGATCCTCGCCGGCTGGACCTTTGCCGTATCGATTTTCTCGCGCCAGCTGCCGGAAGAGATGCTCGCCCGCGTGCTGGCGGTGATGGGCATCATCAGTATCGGCTTCCTGCTGTTCCTGATCATCACCTCCAACCCTTTCGAACGCCTGCTGTTTGATACCCCGGTCGATGGCCGCGATCTCAATCCGTTGTTGCAGGACTTTGGTCTGATCATTCATCCGCCGATGCTATATATGGGCTATGTCGGCTTCTCCGTGGCCTTTGCTTTCGCCATTGCTGCCTTGCTTGGTGGCAAGCTGGACGCGGCTTGGGCTCGCTGGTCGCGGCCATGGACCATTGTCGCCTGGGCCTTCCTCGGCATCGGTATTGCGCTGGGCTCCTGGTGGGCCTACTACGAACTCGGCTGGGGCGGCTGGTGGTTCTGGGACCCAGTGGAAAATGCCTCCTTTATGCCCTGGTTGGTCGGCACCGCACTGATTCACTCGCTTGCCGTGACGGAGAAGCGCGGTGTGTTCAAGAGCTGGACCGTGCTGCTGGCCATCGCCGCCTTCTCCCTTAGTCTGCTGGGGACCTTCCTGGTCCGCTCCGGGGTGCTGACCTCGGTGCATGCCTTTGCCAGCGACCCTGAGCGCGGCGTGTTTATCCTGGCGTTCCTGTTGATCGTAGTGGGCAGCTCGCTGGCGCTGTTTGCAATCCGTGCGCCGGTGGTCAAGAGCCAGGTCGGCTTCGCCCTGTGGTCGCGGGAAACCCTGCTGCTAGTGAATAACCTGATTCTGGTGGTGGCCGCCGCGATGATTCTGCTCGGCACCCTGTATCCGTTGGTGCTAGACGCCATGACCGGGGCCAAGCTGTCGGTCGGCCCGCCGTACTTCAACGCCTTGTTTGTGCCGCTGATGGGCCTGTTGATGGCGATGATCGCGGTCGGCGTGCTAGTGCGCTGGAAGGACACCCCGCTGCAGTGGCTGCTGAGCATGCTCGCGCCGGTGCTGATCGGTAGTGTGGTGCTGGCAGTGATCGCGACTTTCCTGGTCGGCGACTTCAACTGGGCGGTGCTTGGCGTATGCCTGCTAGCCGCTTGGGTGGTGCTGGCCGGGGTGCGCGATATTGTCGAGAAGACTCGCCACAAGGGCCTGCTCAAGGGTTTGCCAAGCCTGACCCGCAGTTATTGGGGTATGCAGACTGCGCATCTGGGCATGGCGGTATGCGCCCTCGGTGTGGTGCTTACCAGCATGGGCAGCTTCGAGCGCGATATGCGTATGGCGCCGGGTGAGTCGGTGGACATTGGTGGCTATCAGTTTGTCTTTGAAGGCGCCGTGCATTTCGAAGGACCGAATTTTACTTCCGACAAAGGCACGGTGCGCATCCTGGAAGAGGGTAAGCAGATTGCTGTACTGCATCCTGAGAAGCGCCTGTACACCGTGCAACAGTCGGTGATGACCGAGGCGGGTATCGATGCAGGGATCACCCGCGACCTGTTCGTCGCCCTCGGCGAGCCACTGGAAGACGGTGCCTGGGCAGTGCGCGTGCATATCAAACCGTTCGTGCGCTGGATCTGGTTCGGTGCGCTGCTGATGGGCTTCGGTGGCTTCCTGGCTGCCAGTGATAAACGCTACCGCATGAAGGTACGCACCCGCGTGCGTGATGCGCTGGGCATGGCGGGGGCGCAGGCATGAAGCGTTTACTGCTGCTGTTGCCGTTGCTGGTCTTTCTTGGCGTGGCGGTGTTTCTCTATCGTGGGCTGTTCCTCGATCCCACCGAGTTGCCTTCGGCGCTGATCGGCAAACCGTTGCCGGCGTTCTCCCTGCCTGCGGTGCAGGACGGTAAGACGCTCACCGAGGCCGACCTCAAGGGCAGGCCGGCGCTGGTCAACGTCTGGGCCACCTGGTGTGTGGCTTGCCGCGTTGAGCACCCGGTGCTGAACAAACTGGCCAAGCTCGGCGTGACCATCTATGGGGTCAACTACAAGGATGACAACGCAGCCGCGCAGAAGTGGTTAGTGGAGTTCCATGACCCCTATCAGCTTAATATCAACGATGCGCGCGGCACTCTAGGTCTGGACCTGGGCGTTTACGGCGCGCCAGAGACCTTCCTGATCGACAAGGATGGGATCATCCGCCACAAGTTTGTCGGCGTGATCGATGAGCGTGTCTGGCGTGAACAGCTGGCGTCGCTGTATCAGGCATTGGTCGATGAGGCTAAACCATGAAGCGTTTGCTGACCGCTGCCGTATTGGGGCTGGCCTTGCTTGGCACTGCCCAAGCAGCCATCGATACCTACGAATTTGCCACTGAGGCTGAGCGCCAGCGTTATCGCAATCTGGTGGAAGAGCTGCGCTGCCCGAAGTGCCAGAACCAGAACATTGCCGACTCCGATGCACCGATTGCCATGGACCTGCGTGCGCAGATCTACCGCATGCTGGAGGAGGGTCAGAGTAACGAGCAGATCATCGACTATCTGGTTAGCCGCTATGGCGATTTCGTCCTCTACAAACCGCCAGTAACTGCGCGCACTGTGCTGCTGTGGTACGGCCCTGCTGGTTTGCTGGCCGGTGGTTTTGTCCTGCTTGGGGTCATCCTCCTGCGTCGTCGCAGCAAGCCAGGCGTCACCGCCAGCGGCCTGTCAGTAGATGAACAGCAGCGTCTGGCTGCTCTGCTTAATCAAACGCCTGTGGATAAGAAAGACTGATGATTGAATTCTGGTTATGCGCCGGTCTGTTGCTGCTGACGGCCCTGGCTTTTCTGCTGATTCCGGTGCTGCGTGCACGCAAGGTTCAGGCTGAAGAAGACCGTACTGCCCTCAACGTGACCCTGTATCAGGAGCGTCTGCAGGACCTGCAAACGCAGCACGAAGCGGGAGCGTTGAATGCTGAACAGCTGGCCAATGGCCGTGATGAGGCAGCCCGCGAGCTACTCGCCGATACCGAGGGCGTGTTGGCGCAGCCCATGCGGCGTTCGTTGGGCGGCAAAATTCCACTGATTGCCGCGCTGCTGATGCCGCTACTGGGCTATGGCCTGTATCAGCATTGGGGCGCAATCGATGACGTCGAACGTGCACGTACTTTTGCCGATCAGCCGAAAACCATCGAGGAAATGACTGCACGCCTGGAAGCTGCGGTGAAGAACGATCCCAAATCCGCCGAGAGCTGGTACTTCCTTGGTCGTACCTATATGGCCCAGGAGCGTGCTGGTGATGCTGCGGTGGCGTTCGAGCGCGCTATTGGCGTTGCCGGACGTGAGCCGGAGCTGCTCGGGCAGTGGGCGCAGGCGCTGTATTTTTCCGGTGACAAGCAATGGACCGAACAGCTGCAGGCGCTGACCGATGAGGCGCTGAAAGGTGACCCGGCAGAAGTTACCAGCCTCGGCCTGCTCGGTATTGCCGCCTATGAAGCTGGGCAGTTCCAGCAGGCGATTGGTCACTGGCAGCAACTGGTGGCGGTACTGCCGGCGGAAGACCCTTCACGTCAGGCGATTCAGGGCGGGATAGATCGCGCTCGTGAACAGCTTGGTGAGCCCGCAGCTGATGTTGCTCCAGCAGTCAGTCAGGGCTTGAGCGTACGGGTCGCGCTGGCTGCCGAGCTGCAGGCCAAAGTGCAGCCGGGCGACTCGGTATTTATCTTTGCTCGCGCGGTTTCTGGGCCGCCGATGCCGTTGGCGGTCAAGCGCCTTACCGTGGCGGATTTGCCGGCCGAAGTCAGCCTGTCGGACAGCGATGCGATGATGCCGCAGCTGAAAATCTCCGGCTTCGAACAGGTACAGCTGGTTGCACGTATTTCGCGCAGCGGCAACGCCACGGCCGGTGAGTGGATCGGCAGCAGCCAACCGTTGGCCAGTAAGACCACCGAGCTGCAGCAACTGCTGATCGATAGCGCCGACAGCAAAACACCATGAGTCGGCTACTGCGCGGCGCCGTGCTAGTCGGTCTGCTGGGGCTTGGCGCCTGCGTACAGACCCCACTTGCCACGGCGCCGGTTACCAGTCCGAGTGGCAGTAGCAATCACCCACGCTTTGCCCCACCACCTGCGGTAGAGAGTCAGTGGGATGCGGGGTTAGGCGTGTACGTGGTCGGTGGTACCCCTCACCTGTATTACCGTGAGCGTACCTATTACCGTTGGAACTCAGGTTGGAGCTGGGCCAGTAACCCGCAGGGTCCTTGGTTGCCGACCGACAGCAGCGGTGTGCCGCCGGGCTTGTACCGCCGCTACGCGCAGTAAGCAGTTTTAGTGCGCGGGGCAGGGCGTCGCCGGGCGGCGCTCGATATCCGGTTCGAAATCTTCGATCAAACGGCAGATGGCCTGACCATCGGGGGCGCATTCGCCCTTGTCGGCCCAGTCGTCGAAGGCGTTCTGCATCACCAGCGCCAGGCGCTGACATTCCTCGATATGCGCCTGTAGCGCCGTCAGGCGTTCGCTCAGCAGGTCGCGTACCTCAGAGCAGGGTGCGTGGCCGTTATCGGCACTGCTGAGAATCTGCTGCGTGTCTTTCAGGCTAAAACCCAAGCGGCGGGCGCGAGCGATAAAGCGCAGGCGCTGCAGGTCCGTGCTGGAATACTCCTGATAGCCGTTATCCGGGTTGCGCGTGGGCCTGAGCAGGTTGAGATCTGTGTAGTGACGCACAGTCTCACTGCTGACAGCGGCGGCTTTGGCCAGTTGGGCTACGCGCATAGTCACTCTCCATTGATAAGGGCCGCGCCAGGTTAAAACCTGGGGGCGGCCCTTGGGTCAAGCGCAGGTTATTCAGCGATCTGCAGCTTGCGCGCCTCATGGTAGAAGAAGCGAATTTTCTCGTACTCAAACGGCGAGTTGAGCTGGCCGTAACGGAAGTTCACCGTGGAGCGCTGGTCGACTACTTCTAGCAGGGTGATTTCTGGGTGGCTGACGCTGGCTTCGGCGACATTCAGCCAGTTGACCTGGCTTTTAACCGTAAAGTCCGCGACCAGGCCGCCGGTATCGCGCAGGTTTGATGGCCCTAGCAACGGCAGGATCAGGTAGGGTCCAGCCGGTGTGCCGTAATAGCCAAGGGTCTGGCCGAAGTCTTCCTTCTGCTTGGGCAGGCCCATGCGCGTGGCGGGGTCCCACAGGCCGGCGACCCCCAAGGTAGTGTTGAGCAGCAGGCGCCCGGTGGTCTGCATGGCGCGCTTGCCCTTGAGTTGCAGTGCGCTGTTGAGCAAGTTGGGCACGTCTCCCAGGTTGCTGAAGAAATTGCTGACGCCTGTCTGCACCAAGTTGGGGGTGATGTAGCGGTAGCCATCGACAATCGGCAGGAATACCCACTCATCGAAGCGGTAGTTGAAGTGATAGACGCGGCGGTTCCATGACTCCAGTGGGTCATAGACCTGCAGCGCGTCGAGGGTCGAGCGCTCGAACTCACGCTCATCCAGCCCTGGGTTGAACTGCAGGTGTTGTAACGGTTGTTTGAAGCCATCGTCATCGACGCTGTGCTCTGCGTGGGCAAGGCTGCTAGCCAACGCCAGGGCCAGTAGTAAGGCAATGCGAGAAGTCTTAACCACGGAAAAACTCCAGCATGGCGTCGCTATTGACGCGGTAATTGAGGTTGCCGCAATGGCCACCCAGCGGATAAACGGTCAGGCGATCACCCAGGGTACGGCGCAAAAAGCCCAGGTCGCCGGGGCCGAGGATCACATCATCGGCGTTATGCATAACGGCAATCTTGCTGCTGTTTTTCAGGTAGTCAGCCACGGCATACAAGCTGACTTGGTCGATCAGTTGCGCAATGCTGCCGCCATCAGTGCGGGCGCGCCACATTGGAATCACCTGTTCGGTCAGGTAACAGTCGAAGTCGCACTGCAGGGCGCGGCGAAAGAATGGCGTAAGGCTGGTGCCTTCACTGATCGGGTAGTCGATCGGGGTGATCAGGCCACGACGGTTGATCAGGTCCGAGGTAAAGGTGATGTCAGCGGAGGAGAAGCGGAACGCGGCGCCGATCAGCATGGCCATCTGCTCGTCGCTGAGTTTCTCCTTGGAGTTCTGGAAGTCATAGAGCAGTGCGTCATTGATATCGACATAGCCCTTGTCCTGGAAGTAACGGGTCAGCTTACCCAGTACCAGCTCATAGAAATTGGTGCTGTTGTCGATGCCCTCAACCTTGGTTTGCACCATACGGTCGAGGTTGGTGATTGAGGTGTAGAGGTTGACCGGCGGGTTGAGTAGCAGCACACGCTTGAAGTTGAAGCTGCGCCGGGTTTCATCCAGCTCGCTGACAAAGGCCGCCTGCAACGCGCCCAGGCTATAGCCGGTAAGGTGAAATTCGCTGACTTTCAGACGAGGGTGTTGCGCCCGCACGGCCTGCATGGCGCGGTACAGATCGTCGGCGTCTTCGCGGGTAATGCCGGGTGTGGCAAAGCGCGAGGCCGAGGTCATAAAGTCATAACTGGTTGGCGACGACAACTGCACCACGTGGTAGCCCGCGCCGTAAAACAGCTTCTTCAGGTATTCCGGGGTACTGCTGGCGTAATGCGCGCCCGTGCCAGCGATGATAAAGATCAGCGGTGCTTCGCCGGGCTGGGTGGCCAGGCGATAGCGCATTTTGGTGACCGACCAGAAGTTGTCCGGTAATTCGAATTCGCGCTCAGGGCGCAATTTGATCTGGTAGTCACTCTGGTTGATATCAGCATCGGCTGGCAACTCAGGTCGCAGTTCTGGCGGCGTAGTCGCCAGAGTGGCTTCGAATGCGTTGCTGATGGGGTAGCCGTAGCTGCTGGCGTCGATATCGGCCGCGCTGACGGGCGCGATCAGTGCCAGGCAACTAAGAAGGGCAAGCAGACGAGGGACATGCGACATGGCTAAATCTCTTGAGAGCTAGGGCTGGTTCTATGCAGATGCATGATGCCGGGTGGATTTGACCATAGAAGTCAGGCTAAGTGCCGTTTAGTTATAGTTGCGTACGTTTTCAGGCGAAAGCGCCATGTCGAAACGCGGTATTGCTAGGGCAATACCGCCAGATGCTCGACCCAGATCAGCTCGCAGGCTCCGTCGCCAGTGTCTTCTCGGCTGAGCGAGCTGGCCCAGCGATAGCCGTCGTCGCCATCGACCCTTACCAGTTGTCCGCTTAGGCGAATGTGCTGGCCTTCTTTGAGCCCGGCCAGGGTGCTGGCTACTTCAGGGGTGGCGGGTATCAGGTGCATGTTGGCGCTATGGATTTCGATCTGCCGGCGTTCTATCGGCAACTGCTCGGCGCGCCAGAAGTACCAGCGGTTGCGCTGACTGATGCTGATATGGCGCAGTACCTCGGGGTCGGCCATTGGTCCCCAGCCGAGTGCCAGGTCAGTCGGCGAGAGTTTGGCGCCACGGTCGAAGTAGTAGTCTTCACGGCCGAGAATGCGTGCTTCCAGTTGGAAACTCTCCAACCTACTGACTGTGTGCTCCGCCACGCGCCAACTGCCGCTGGACAGCGGCGTGCTAGCAGGCGGACCGCTGGGTGTGGGCAGCAGTACGACCCACAGCATCCAGAGGCCGAGCAGGCTTGCGGCGATCAGTATCAGGCGACGTATCAGCATGGCTGGATTCTAGCTGGAGAGAGCGCAAGGCGGCGATCTCGGGGGGTGTTATCCGTGACGCGGCAGCTTATTCTACGCAGCCTTTTTATCTGTCTGAGTTGCCCATGCCCCGTTATCTGCCTCTGACTGCTCTGCTGATCGCGGCAGCCCTGTGTCTAGCGCTGAGCTTTGCCCTGCGTTACCAGCTGATGGAAGGCGCGCAGTGGGTTGGCCTGTGCGTCGATGCCCCGCAGCAGTTGGCTTGCCAGGTGCGCGCAAGCCTTGGCTGGTTGATCCACTTCCGCGTATTGGCCTGGGCTTCGTTGCTGTGTGCCGTGTTGGCATTTGTGCTGCCAGGTGCCTGGGGTAAGCGCCTGGCGGTGCCGGCATTGCTGCTCGCTCTACCGGCGTTGGTGTTGTACAGCGCTAGCCTTGCGGTATTTGCCGTAGTGCTGGCGCTGCTGCGCTGGGTGCGCGCGCCACAAACCGCCTGATCAGGCGGTTTGTGCTTTAACCCGCAGGCTGCGCCACAGCGCCGCCACCAGTAGCGCGCAGGTCAGTGCCCAACCCAGGGCCTGCCAGTTGCTCAGGGTTTCCTGGTACAGCTGCGGCGCAATGCACGCACCGATCAGCAGGACGAGCAGGGCGATTTCACGGCGGTAGCCACCTACCGGACGGCACAGATAAACCAGTGCCGGCAGCAAGAGCGCTGCGCTGGGGAAGCTGCGGTAGCGCGCATCCGCTACCAAGGCGAGCATCATCACCGCGCCGGCAAACCCGCTTAGCGCAAGCCACAGTGCGCCATGGCTGTGCAGCCTGCTGAACGCGCGTTCGCGCCAGCCATTGCGGCTGCTTAGTAGCAGCGCTGCATGGCTCAGTACCAGTAGATTCAGCAGAATAAGCGCGGCGGCCCAGAGCCATTCGCCGAGGTAGCGGCTGGTAACCAGGGTCAACTCTGCAAACAGGCCGATACAGCCGGCGCCGAGTGCCGCCAGCAGCGGCAATAACAGCGCGGCGCGTGGCGACTGAGGGCGGCCGGCCAGCAGCAGGGTGGTGGCTGCAATGATCAGGCTGAAGACCAGCCAGGCCGGCCAGTGCGGCAGGTTGGATACGGCGCCAGCGAGGATCGATTTGTCCTCGCGGTCGGCGTCATACAGGCCCCAATAACCGCCAACGGCACCTTCGCTGATGCGTTTCCACGGCTGGTCAAACGCCTCGATCAGGTTGTAGCGCCAGCCGTTCTGCTCGGCTAGGGCGACAAAGCCACGGATAAACTTCGCCTGGTTGACCAGGCTTGGCACTGCGGTTTCGCGCTGGCGGCCTTCGCTCGGCCAGCCGGTTTCGCCAATCATGATGTCCTTCGGTGCATAGGCATTGCCGAAGGTCTGGCGCACCTCGGCCACCTCATGCAGAGCCGTTTCGATGCCAGCGGGGTTGTCTTCCCAGTAGGGCAGTAGGTGGATGGTGATGAAATCCACCGCTGGCGCAACTTCCGGGTGCTTGAGCCAAAATTCCCAGACATCGGCGTAGGTCACTGGTTGTTTGATCTGCGCCTTGACCTGCTCGATCAGTGCCACCAATTGCTGCGGAGTGACTTCCTTGCGCAGCAGTGCCTCGTTACCGACGATCACCGCTTGGACCACATCCGGATTCGCGTTGGCGATTTTCACCAAGCCAGCGATCTCAACCGCGGTATCTGTTGGATTACGGCTGACCCAGGCGCCGACGATCAGTTTCAGGCCATGCTTGCGTGCCATGTTCGGCAGCTCTTCCAAGCCGGTCACCGAGTAGGTGCGCAGGCACTCGAAGCGCTCGGCGAGCAGTGCGAGGTCGGCATCCATACGCTCGGGACGCAGCTGCATCGGCTGGTCGAAAGGCGATTGATCCTTGTCAAACGGTGTATAGGACGCGCACTGCAGCTTGTGCGTGGGTGTTGCGGCATCTGCCAGTTCGACCGATTGGCCAATACCAAACCACAGGCCGCAAAGCGCCAACAGGCCAAGCAGGCAGGCAAACACGTATGGCGCAGCAGGGAAGCGAGAGGTGGCAGGCATGATCGGGCGCGTATGGTGACTGAGCCGCGCATAGTAGCGGATTGGCTCAGTTCATCGCTGGCTGTTTTACGCCCGGCTCAGGGGTTTAACCTGGCCTCAAGCCTGGTGATGCAACCAGGCATGTTTGGGGCGAGCTGCGGTAGTTGTCGAGCGGCCTTCGATGCGCTGCCAGACCTTCTCGTGGAAGTAGAAACCCACCGAGTTGCACAGCGGTTCGATGGCGGCCACCAGCCCGCTGGCTGCGATGCTGCCGGTCAGTGCGTAAGTGACGCCGAAGGCAATGCAGAAGTGCATTAGGGTGAAAGTCACAGTCTTGAGCATGGCGCACCTCGAGTGAGAATTATTCTTCATTGAGGTGCAGCCTAGATGCTCAAGTTCGATTGTAGAAATGTTTCAATTTAATGGCTTTAATAGTTTTTGATGATTTAAACGTTGTGCTGCTCTTGCAGTTGTTAGCGGGCAAGAACGCCAATCAAAAACTGCTTGGAACAGTTTTAACGTCGCGTAGCGGCGGGCCGAGGGGTGATGACCACGGGTGGAAAGCCATAAAAAAACCCGCACTAGGCGGGTTTTTACTTTCAAGCTGGCTTGAAAGGGTGGTTCATGTAGCTTTCTGACCTATGAGTAATTGGTTAAAAACCAACTGCTCTATCAGTTGAGTCAAGGACTCGAAAATGGTCGGGGTAGGGGGATTCGAACTCCCGACATCCTGCTCCCAAAGCAGGCGCGCTACCGGACTGCGCTATACCCCGATGTACTGCTGGCTCCGCGACCAGGACTCGAACCTGGGACCCAATGATTAACAGTCATTTGCTCTACCGACTGAGCTATCGCGGAACGATGGCGCGTATCCTACTGATTAGAAAGGGGAAGTCAAGCCCTGGCTGACTTCCCTGTTGAATCAGAGTACGGCTGCGATGGCCTGGGTAACGGCGGGCAGATTGCGCTGATTGAGTGCCGCGACGCAGATGCGCCCTGTTCCAACGGCATAGATGCCGAACTCGTTACGCAGGCGCTCGACTTGCTCGGTCGTCAGCCCGGAGTAAGAGAACATGCCGCGTTGCGCTGCCACAAAGCTGAAGTCGCGCTTGGCGCCCAGGGCTGCCAGTTGCTCGACCATGGCCATGCGCATGCCACGAATGCGCTCGCGCATTTCACCTAGCTCGGCTTCCCACATAGCGCGCAGTTCCGGGCTGTTGAGCACGGTGGCTACTACGCTGGCTCCGTGAGTTGGCGGGTTGGAGTAGTTGGTGCGGATGACGCGCTTGACCTGCGACAGCACGCGCCCCGTTTCTTCTTGCGAGCCGGTAACGATGGACAGCGCGCCAACGCGCTCGCCATACAGGGAGAACGATTTGGAGAACGAGCTGGAGACGAAGAAGGTCAGGTCGGACTCAGCAAACAGGCGCACGGCCTCAGCGTCTTGTTCAATGCCATCGCCAAAGCCTTGGTAGGCGATGTCGAGGAACGGCACGTGTTCGCGCTCGCGAAGGATCTCCAGCACGGCTTTCCAGTCGTCCAGCGTCAGGTCAACACCAGTCGGGTTATGGCAGCAGGCATGCAGTACGACGATTGAGCGCGTTGGCAGGTTTTTCAGGTCTTCGAGCAGGCCGCCACGGTTAACACCATTGCTGAAGGCATCGTAGTAACGGTAATTGCGCACCGGGAAACCGGCAGACTCAAACAGCGCACGGTGGTTTTCCCAGCTTGGGTCGCTGATGGCGACGGTGGCGTCAGGTAGCAGGCGCTTGAGGAAGTCTGCACCGACTTTCAGAGCGCCAGTGCCGCCAATGGCTTGGGTAGTGATTACGCGGCCTTGCTCAAGCAGCGGCGAGCCCTGGCCGAACAGCATGGTTTGCACGGCTTTGTCATAAGCGGCAATACCCTCGATCGGCAGGTAACCACGTGGCGCATGTGCCGCCGTCAGGATGGTTTCCGCTTCGGCCACTGCGCGCAGCAGCGGGATGCGCCCTTCTTCGGTGGTGTAAACACCAACGCCCAGGTTGACCTTGGTGGTGCGAGGGTCAGCGTTGAATGCTTCATTGAGGCCCAGAATGGGGTCGCGCGGTGCCATTTCGACGGCAGAGAACAGGCTCATGGGTGCGGCAGCTCTGAAGAGGAGAAGTGGGGGTCAGGCAACACCCTGCTAGGGGTTGCGTAAGTGCAGCGGTAGTATACCGGCGCATAACCTGTGCTGCGACAGCAGGCACACGCTTTTCACCGGTTATGACGTAGGCTTTCAGGTCGCGTCACAACCGCTTGTCGAGGTCCGTCATGTCCGAGTTTCAATTGGTCACCCGTTTCCAGCCAGCCGGCGATCAGCCGGAGGCTATTCGGCAGATGGTCGAGGGCCTGGAGGCGGGCCTTTCGCACCAGACATTGCTCGGCGTAACGGGATCGGGCAAGACGTTTTCCATTGCCAATGTGATCGCGCAGATTCAGCGCCCGACCCTGGTGTTGGCGCCGAACAAGACCCTGGCCGCGCAGTTGTATGGCGAGTTTAAGAGTTTTTTCCCGAACAACGCGGTGGAGTATTTCGTTTCCTATTACGACTACTACCAGCCAGAAGCCTACGTGCCGTCCTCCGATACCTTTATCGAGAAGGATGCCTCGATCAACGACCATATCGAGCAGATGCGTTTGTCGGCGACCAAGGCGCTGCTGGAGCGGCCGGACGCCATCATCGTCACCACCGTGTCGTGCATCTACGGCCTGGGCAGCCCTGAGTCGTATTTGAAAATGGTGCTGCACGTCGATCGTGGCGACAAGATGGACCAGCGCGCCCTGCTGCGCCGCTTGGCCGATCTGCAATACACCCGTAACGACATGGACTTCGCCCGCTCGACCTTCCGTGTACGCGGCGATGTGATCGATATCTTCCCGGCTGAGTCGGACCTGGAAGCCGTGCGCATCGAACTGTTCGATGATGAGGTGGAGAGCATCTCGTCGTTCGATCCACTGACCGGCGAGGTGATCCGCAAGCTGCCGCGCTTCACCTTCTATCCCAAGAGCCACTACGTCACCCCGCGTGACGTGTTGCTGGAAGCGGTGGAGAAGATCAAGGTCGAGTTGGTCGAGCGCCTGGAGTACCTGCGCAGTAACAACAAGCTGGTGGAAGCCCAGCGCCTGGAGCAGCGCACCCGTTTCGATCTGGAAATGATCGTTGAGCTGGGTTACTGCAATGGCATCGAAAACTACTCGCGCTACCTCTCCGGGCGCGACTCCGGCCAGCCGCCGCCGACGTTGTATGACTACCTGCCGGACCAAGCGCTGCTGGTGATCGACGAATCCCACGTCTCGGTGCCACAGGTCGGTGCCATGTACAAGGGCGACCGCTCGCGCAAGGAAACCCTGGTGGAATATGGCTTCCGCCTGCCTTCGGCGCTGGACAACCGGCCGATGAAGTTTGATGAGTGGGAGGCGGCCAGCCCGCAGACCATTTTCGTCTCGGCGACACCGGGTAACTACGAAGCGGAGCATGCCGGGCGAGTGATCGAGCAGGTGGTGCGGCCGACTGGGCTGGTCGATCCGCAGATCGAAGTGCGTCCGGCGCTGACCCAGGTGGATGATCTGCTCTCGGAGATCCATAAGCGCGTCGCGATTGAGGAGCGTGTTCTGGTCACCACCCTGACCAAGCGCATGGCTGAGGACTTGACCGATTATCTGGCTGATCACGGCGTGAAAGTGCGCTACCTGCACTCCGATATCGATACCGTGGAGCGGGTTGAGATCATTCGCGATCTGCGCATCGGTGCCTTCGATGTATTGGTGGGTATCAACCTGTTGCGCGAAGGCTTGGACATGCCGGAAGTGTCGCTGGTGGCGATTCTCGATGCTGATAAAGAGGGCTTCCTGCGCTCCGAGCGTTCGTTGATCCAGACCATCGGCCGCGCCGCACGTAACCTCAACGGTCGGGCGATTCTGTATGCCGATCGTATGACTGGCTCGATGGAGCGCGCCATTGGTGAGACGGAGCGGCGGCGCAACAAGCAGATCGCCTTCAATGAAGCCAACGGCATTACCCCTAAGGGTGTGTTCAAGGACGTTCAGGACATCCTCGAGGGCGCAGTCGTACCAGGTTCGCGCAGCAAGAAACGCAAGGGCATGGCTCAGGCCGCCGAAGAAAGTGCGCGTTACGAGAACGAGCTGCGCTCACCCAGTGAAATCACCAAGCGCATTCGTCAGCTCGAAGAGAAGATGTATGCGCTTGCACGCGATCTGGAGTTTGAAGCTGCGGCGCAGATGCGTGACGAGATTCAGAAGCTGCGCGACCGGCTGTTGCAGGTGTAGCGGGGCGGGTATGGGGCGTTTGTGGGAGGGCTTTCCCTCCCACCGATGAGTGTACTTAACGGCGACCGAAGATAATGAGCACCACGCCGCCCAGAGTAATGCCGCAGGCGAGCATGGCTACGACGCTAAGATGTTCGTCCAGCAGCAGATAACCCAGCAGTAGAGCGACTACTGGGTTCACAAACGCAAAAGTCGACACCAGGCTGGGGCGTACCTCGCGCAACAGCCAGAAGTACGCTGGGTATACGCCCAGGCTTACTGGTAGCACCAGATACGCCAGCCAGAGCCAAGCGTTGCTGCTTAGGCTGCGCAGGTCCAGCGCCTGCCAGTCGCCGTGCCACAGGCCAAACAGTGCGAGCAGCATTGCCCCAATCAGCATTTGCAGGCTCAGACCCAGCCAGCTCGAGCGAAATGGCGGGCGCTGCCGCAGTAGCCAAGCCCCTCCGGCCCAGAGCAGTGTTGCGCTGACCACCAGCACCCCAGCGAACCATTGTTCGCCTGAGGCCGCCTGGCCCAGGCCGTTGTTCATTAGCAAGACAATGCCGCCGCAAGCCAGCGCCAGGCCACAGAGTACCCACAGGGGTGGCCGCTCTCCGAGCAGCCACTCCAGCGCCACGCTCCACAACGGCAGGGTGGTGTAGAGCATGGCAAGCATGCCGGTTGGCAAATATTGATTGGCGTAGATGAGTGCACCCTGGCCGACTGTAATCAGGGTTAAACCACCCAGTAACACGCCCCCCCAGTCACTGCGCTGAATACGCAGCTGGCCGCTGAGAATCACCCACGTCAGGGCTAATAAGCCGGCAAAGGAAAAACGCAGGCTGCCGATGACGAACGGCGGCAGCTCCAACAAGAGGAAGTGGTTGGCCAGGTAGGTTGTACCCCAGCCCAGGTAAATTACGGCGAACGCGATAATTAGCAGCAGTGTGCGAGTACGTGGGGCGAAGGTGGACATGGGGACCTGAAACGACAACGCGCCAGAGGTTGGCGCGGGTAGGGTTAGTGCGCCGCTGTGCCAGTGGTGCCCGCAGGCAGCTTTCTGGTTAGCAGCACCGCAATCATGCTGACGCCAAGGGCGATGCCAATGCAGTGGAAGGCGTCATTGTAGGCCATGATCGCTGCCTGCTGATGGGTGATTTCGCTGAGCTTGGCCAGTGCCGCTTGTTCGCTGCCGAGCTTTTCGGTCAGCAACGCCAGGCGCTCAGCGACCTGCGGGTTGCTCGGTACCAAGGCTTCGCGCAAGTAGTCGAAATACACTTTGGCCCGGCTGTCGAGCAGGGTGGCGAGTAGGGCGATGCCGATGGCACCGCCGAGGTTGCGCAGAATGTTGAACAGACTGGAGGCCGAGCCAGCATCTTGCGGCATCACGTAGGCGGTTGCGATCAGCGAAATGGTCACCATCACCAAGGGTTGACCGAGCGCGCGAATAATCTGGATATGGTTGAACTGCTCGCCGGCAAAGTCCGGATTGAGTACGCCCGAGAGGAAGCTGGCTCCACCGAACAGGCCAAAGCCAATGGCGCAGAGCCACTTCGGTGAAATTTTCTTCATCATTAGCGGTACGAAGGGAATGAGGAATAACTGCGGTACGCCCATCCACATAATCACTTCGCCGATCTGCAGGGCGTTATAGCCCTGAATTTGTGCCAGATACAACGGCAGCACATAGATCGAACCATACAGGCCCATGCCCAGGCCGACGCTGGAGATACTCGACAGGCCAAAGTTGCGCTCGCGCAACACGCCGAGATTGATCAGTGGGTTGGGGCGTGACACCTGCAGAATGACAAACAGCACCAGGCTGATTGCGGCAATGCTGCCCAAACCGCTGATCAGGTTCGACTCCAGCCAGTCCTTGCGATGGCCTTCCTCTAGAAATACCTGCAAGCAGCCGAGCCCCAGGCCGAGGGTGAGAATGCCGGCGTAGTCAGTGCTTTTCAGCATGTCCCAATTTGGCGCTTTCTTTTCCAGGCCATAGAGCAGCCCGGCAATCATCAGCAAGCCCGGTGGCACGTTGATGTAGAAAATGTATTCCCAGCCGAAATTCTCTGTCAGCCAGCCACCGAGCGTAGGGCCGATTGACGGCGCGAAGGTCGCGGTCAGGGCAAATAGCGCCATGCCTTTGGCGCGGTGATGCTCAGGTAGTTTGATCAGCGTCAGGGTGAACGCCAGTGGGATCAATGCACCGCCGGTAAAGCCCTGCATAGCGCGGAATACGATCATGCTCTCCAGGCTCCAGGCCAGTGAGCAGAGCAGTGAGGAAAACAGAAAACCGATGGACACCCACACGGCCAGGCGCCGTGCCGAGAGGAGCTGCACCAGCCAGGCGGTGAGCGGGATCATGATGATTTCCGCGACCAGGTAGGAGGTGGAAATCCACGAGCCTTCCTCCAAGGTGGCCGATAGGGCGCCCTGGATGTCCTTGAGTGAGGAGTTGGTGATCTGGATATCAAGCACCGCCATAAAGGCACCGAGCATGGCGCTCATCACCGCGATCCAGTCACGCCGGCTCGGTTCACCCGTTGGGCGGATCAGCGAATCACCTGTCATGTTATGGCTCGGACCGCAGGTCGACCTTGACCTCGACCGACATGCCCGGACGAATCAGGCCCTTGAGCGGATTTTCCACAGCGAAGGTCAGTTTCACCGGAATGCGCTGCACCACCTTGGTGAAGTTGCCGGTGGCGTTATCCGGCGGCAGCAGGCTGAACTGAGCGCCGGAGGCGGCAAACAGGCTTTCAACGTGCGCCTCAATCGGTGTGTCGGGGAAGCTGTCGAAGGTCAGCTCAGCGCTCTGCCCAGGGCGCATGTGGCCGATCTGGGTTTCTTTGAAGTTGGCTTGGATCCAGATGTCCTGATCCGGCACCAGTGACAGCAGGTAGGCGCCCGCCTGAACAACTTGGCCGTTGCGGGCCGCACGTTGGCCGATAAAGCCGCTGATGGGTGCATGGATTTGCGTGCGGGTAAGGTTCAGTTCGGCCTGTGCCAAATCGCTGCGGGCGCTTGCGATTTGTGCCTCCAGGCGTTTGATCTCGGCGTTAAGGGTGTTGATTTGTTGGCGCTGGGCTTGCAGGTCAGCCTGCGCTTTGCTCACTTGTGAGCTGGCGATACGGCTGTCGGCGGTCAGGGTAGTGACCCGCTCCGCGGAGATAAATCCAGGCTTCTGCAGGGTTTTCGCGCGCGATAGATCGATTTGGGTGCGGCCCAGAGTGGCTTGGCTTGCCGAGACATCCGCTTGGCTGGCGGCTATCAGGCTGGCTTGTTGCTCCAGCGTGCTGCGCGCCTGGCTCAACTCCGCTTCACGGGTGGCTAGGGTCGCCTCGGCGCGTTGCTTGGCCAGCTCGAAGTCTGCGCTTTCTAGCACCAGCAACAATTCGCCTTGCTCGACGTGCTGGTTGTCTTGCACCAACACGTTGTCAATGCGTGCGCCTAGCTGGCTGGATACGCGGGTAATCTCGCCCTGTACGTAAGCGTTGTCGGTACTTTCCAGGTAGCGGCCGATCAGCAGCCAGTGGCCGAAAAAGGCGGCGATGATCAAAACGAGGATGGTCAGGAAGACAAATAGGCGGCGTTGCAGTTGGGCGGGCATGGCAGGTGCTCGAAGGTCGGGCAAAAATTGTAAGTGAATCTAACAGTGTTCCTTTCGCGCCTGTAGTCGCTAGAATTCATAAACTTTGTTGCTTCTAGGGAACAATAATGGGGCTGGATGATGCGCTGATCTTCACTCGCGTGGTCGAGTGCCACAGTTTTACCCAGGCGGCGCAGGGCCTGGGCATGCAAAAGTCGACAGTCAGCCGACGCATTGCCTTGCTTGAAGAGCGGTTAGGCGTGCGCCTGCTCAATCGCACCACGCGCAAGCTGCGCCTGACCGAAGTGGGGCAGGCCTATTACGAGCGCTGCCGGCAGATCATGCTCGATTTCGCCGAGGCCGAGCAGGCAGTGATGCAATTGCAGCTGGCTCCTGCCGGTTTGTTGCGTATCAGTGCGCCAATCGAATTTGGTCAGCTGTTTCTCGGGCGGGTGCTGGGTGAATTTATGCGTCAGTACCCGCAGATCACCGCAGAAGTGGAGTTGACCTCGCGGCGCGTTGATCCGGTCGAGGAGGGTGTGGACATTGCCATCCTGGTCGGTCAGCCGCAGGACTCCACCCTGATCGCGCGCAAGGTCTATGAGACCAGCCGGGGGCTGTATGCCAGTCCCGACTACCTGGCGCGACACGGTACGCCGCAGACTGTTGCCGAGCTGGCTGGGCATCGTGCGGTCGTGCTGCCCAATGACTCGACGCGTTACTGGCCGTTGGAGGGGGAGAGCATTGCCTGCCAGGGCGTGCTGTCGTGCAACAACATCACCTTTGCCCGCGAAGTGGCCATGGCCGGCGCTGGGATTGCCGGCTTGCCGATCATGATTTGCGAGGCGGCGGTACAGACCGGGCAGTTGGTTGCGTTGCTTCCCGAGGCGCGCCTGCCGGCTGGCGAACTGTATGCGGTCTACCCGTCACGGCGCTTTCAGGCCATGAAAGTGAAAACCTTTCTCGACTTTCTGATTCGCAGTCTGCCGTTGTCAGCTGGTCGGCTGCTGGAGCCGCCCATGGCTGGCCTGTTAACATCGGCGCCTTAATCCGCGTTCACTGCAACTCTTCGAGACTTTCCATGACCACCGTCCGCACCCGTATTGCGCCGTCGCCCACTGGTGATCCGCACGTAGGCACCGCCTATATCGCCCTGTTCAACCTGTGTTTTGCCCGTCAGCACGGTGGCGAGTTCATCCTGCGTATCGAAGACACAGACCAGCTGCGCTCCACCCGTGAGTCGGAACAGCAGATCTATGACGCCCTGCGCTGGCTCGGCATTGAATGGAGCGAAGGCCCGGACGTCGGCGGCCCGCACGGCCCGTATCGGCAGAGCGAGCGCGGCCACATCTACCAAAAATACAGCGCTGAGCTGGTGCAGAAGGGCCATGCCTTCCACTGTTTCTGCAGTGCCGAGCGCCTGGACAAGCTGCGCGCCGAGCAGATGGAGGCCAAGCAGACGCCGCGTTACGACGGCCACTGCATGCACCTTTCTGCTGAAGAGGTGCAGCAGCGCTTAGCGGCTGGTGAGCCGAATGTGGTGCGCATGAAGGTGCCGACCGAAGGCGTCTGTGTGGTGCCCGATATGCTGCGTGGCGAGGTCGAGATTCCGTGGGACCGCATGGACATGCAGGTGCTGATGAAGACCGATGGTCTGCCCACCTACTTCCTGGCCAACGTGGTCGATGACCATCTGATGGGCATCACCCACGTGCTGCGCGGCGAAGAATGGCTACCATCGGCGCCTAAGTTGATTTTGCTGTACGAATACTTTGGCTGGGACAAACCGCAGCTGTGCTACATGCCGCTGCTGCGTAATCCAGACAAGAGCAAGCTGTCCAAGCGCAAGAACCCGACCTCGATCACCTTTTATGAGCGCATGGGCTTTCTGCCGCAGGCGATGCTCAACTACCTCGGCCGCATGGGCTGGTCGATGCCCGATGAGCGCGAGAAGTTCAGCCTCGATGAGATGATTGAACACTTCGACATCAACCGGGTTTCCTTGGGCGGACCGATCTTCGACCTGGAGAAACTGTCCTGGCTCAATGGTCAGTGGATGCGTGAACTGAGTGTCGAAGAATTCGCCGCCGGTGCGCAGAAATGGGCGTTCAACAGCAACTATCTGATGCAGATTGCGCCGCACGTGCAGGGGCGGGTGGAAACCTTCAGCCAGATCGCGCCGTTGGCCAGCTTCTTCTTTGCCGGCGGGGTGGCCCCGGATGCCGCGCTGTTCGAGCATAAAAAACTCTCGGCCGAGCAGGTGCGTCAACTTATGCAGCTGATCCTGTGGAAGCTTGAAGCGCTACGTCAGTGGGAAAAAGACAAGATCACCGGCTGCATCCAGGCGGTAGTCGAGCACCTTGAGCTGAAACTGCGCGATGCCATGCCGCTGATGTTTGCTGCCGTCACCGGCCAGGCCAGCTCGGTCTCGGTGCTCGATGCAATGGAAATCCTTGGCCCGGACCTGACGCGTTTCCGTCTACGTCAAGCCATCGAGCTGCTCGGTGGTGTGTCGAAGAAGGAAAATAAAGAGTGGGAAAAGCTGTTGGTGTCCATTGCCTAAGCAGCTAAATGCCTTATCCGGCCGTCGTTTTGGCGTGCCGTGATGGGGTAAGTGGTTGTTCTGTCAGCATAAAGAATGCTGGCGTAGGTAAAAATTTTGTTGACAGGTGTGGGGCGTGCTCTTAACATGCGCCCCGTCCTTGAGATGGGGCTATAGCTCAGCTGGGAGAGCGCTTGCATGGCATGCAAGAGGTCAACGGTTCGATCCCGTTTAGCTCCACCATCTTCAAAGCCGCA
>JAHJXZ010000183.1 GCA_018827205.1 Gammaproteobacteria bacterium
CACCGGTTACTGGGTAGCACTCGATGCCGCCGACCTGCTGGAAGTAGGTGAACTGGGTGACTTCCATGCCGTTCAGCCAGATTTCCCAGCCCAGCCCCCAGGCGCCGAGCGTCGGCGATTCCCAGTTGTCTTCGACGAAGCGGATGTCGTGCACCAGTGGGTCGATGCCGATGGCTTTCAGCGAGCCCAAGTACAGCTCCTGGAAGTTCTCCGGGTTCGGCTTGAGTACCACCTGGAACTGGTAGTAGTGCTGCAGGCGGTTGGGGTTTTCGCCGTAGCGGCCGTCAGCCGGACGACGGGAAGGCTGTACGTAGGCGGCGTTCCAGGTCTCTGGGCCAATGGCCCGGAGAAAGGTAGCGGTGTGGAAGGTGCCCGCACCAACTTCCATATCGTAGGGCTGCAACACCACACAGCCCTGCTCGGCCCAGTACTGTTGCAGGGCGAGGATCAAGTCTTGGAAGGTGCGCACGGCAGGCGTAGTCTGGCTCACAAATTTCACCCGTACTTTGGCGGCTTCAGAAAGTCCGCGAGTATACCGAAGCTCAGGAAAACCCGCATGCCACGCTGTTTCTGGTGCACTAACGATCCGCTTTATCAGGCCTACCACGACGAGGAATGGGGCGTGCCGCAACGCGACCCCAAGGTGCTGTTCGAGTTGCTGCTGCTTGAGGTTTTTCAGGCCGGCTTGTCGTGGATCACCGTGCTGAAGAAGCGCGAGCGCTACCGCGAGGTGTTGTTCGGCTTTGATGTGCAGCGATTGGCGGTGATCACAGACGAATACATCGAAGACACCCTGATGCAGGACCCCGGCATCATCCGCAACCGCCTCAAACTCAAGGCTGTGCGCAAGAACGCCCAGGCCTGGCTCAGGTTGGAAGATCCAGTGAGGCTGCTCTGGTCGTTTGTTGGCGGCGCGCCAAAGATCAATCACTTCAGCGAGCGGAGCCAGGTGCCGGCAGTAACCGCTGAAGCCGAGGCGATGAGCAAGGCGCTGAAAAAAGCCGGCTTCACCTTTGTCGGCCCGACCATCTGTTATGCCTATATGCAGGCCGCCGGCATGGTCATGGACCACACCACCGACTGTGACCGTTACGCGCAACTGACCACTCACTAGCTCGGGTGGTTACAATAAGCGCCTTTTGATCGGCTGGAGTTGCCTGTGGAAAAGCTCAAAGGTGCCCTGGCGGTGGGCTTTCTGCGTTTGTTTGCCTTGTTGCCGTGGCGCGCCGTGCAGGCCTTGGGCGCTGCGATTGGCTGGTTAATGTGGAAGCTGCCGAACAGCTCGCGTGAAGTTGCCAGCATCAACCTGCGCCAGTGCTTTCCTGAACTGGACGAAACCGAGCATCAGCGTCTATTGCGCGATTCATTGATGGATATCGGTAAAACCCTGACCGAAAGCGCCTGTGCCTGGATCTGGCCGGCGCAGAAATCCATTGGCCTGGTGCGTGAAGTCGAAGGTCTGGAAGTCCTGCAGCAGGCATTGGCCAGTGGTAAGGGCGTGGTCGGCATCACCAGCCACCTGGGCAACTGGGAAGTGCTCAATCACTTCTATTGCGCGCAGTGCAAACCGATCGTCTTCTTTCGCCCGCCCAAGCTCAAGGCGGTGGATGATCTGCTGCGCAGGCAGCGTGCGCAATTGGGTAACCGTGTTGCGCCGTCGACCAAGGAAGGCATCCTCAGTGTGATCAAGGAAGTGCGCAAAGGCGGTGTGGTGGGTATTCCGGCCGATCCTGAGCCGAGCATGACGTCCGGTGTCTTTGTGCCTTTTCTGGCCACCGAAGCGCTGACCAGCAAGTTCGTTGCCGGTATGTTGAGCGGTGGTAAGGCCTGCGGTGTATTTCTGCATGCCTTGCGCCTGGCGGACGGCTCTGGGTTCAAGGTCATCTTTGAGGCTGCGCCGGATGAGATGTACAGCACCGATACGGCAACTGCCGTTGCGGCGATGAGTTCGGTTATCGAGCGCTATGTACGCGCCTACCCGAGCCAGTACATGTGGAGCATGAAGCGCTTCAAGAAGCGTCCTGCCGGCGAGGCCAAGTGGTATTGAATGGGTCTGAGTTGCAGGCGGTGCCTGCTCTCGACTAGGCTGGAGAAACTCACTCTGACGGACGGCGCATGAGCAGTAATCGAAAGAATGTCCGCACCCCCCTAAAGGTACGCCTACGTATCGATCATCCGGTGCACGGCGAGCTGTTGGTTACCACTCGGGATATCTCCGAATGCGGCGTCTATGTGCTGATGGACCAGGCGCAGAATATGCTCAGCATGGGCGAACAGGTGCAGGGCCAGGTGCAGGGTTTGCCGATGGAAGCGCCGATTCTCAAGCTCGAAGTGGTACGCGTTGAAGCCCTGGGTGTTGGCCTGCGCTTTGTACAACCCGAGGAATAGCCCAGGCTATTTTTCCTGAACTACTGAGCCTGCTTATCCAGGCGCTTGAGAAACACGCTGATTTCCTTGCCAGCCTGCTTGTCGCCCTTCTCTTCTGTTACCCGCAAGCCCTGCGTCCAGGCTGCGCGCGCCCCGTCGTGCAGTCCCTGTTTGTTCAGCGCCTGGCCGAGCAGCTTCCAGGCTGCTGAATACTGCGCATCGAACTCAACGCAACGCTGCAAATGCTCCGCCGCCAGAGCGAACTCTGCGGCATCCAGATAGCCCTTACCCAGGCCGAAGCGCAGCAGGGCGTTGTCCATACCCTTGGCCAGCATCTTTTCCAGGGCTTCAGTGCTCATGTGCGATTCCTAGAAGAAGGTCAGCCCGACTTGGAACAAGCGCTCCGCATCGCGGATGTATTTCTTGTCGACCAGAAACAGGATTACATGGTCGCCCGTCTCGATCACCGTGTTGTCATGGGCGATCAACACTTCTTCGTTGCGGATGATCGCGCCGATGGTGGTGCCCGGCGGCAGGGCAATATCGGCGATGGCGCGGCCGACTACCTTGCTCGACTTGGAGTCGCCATGGGCAATCGCTTCGATGGCTTCGGCAGCACCCCGACGTAAGCTGTGTACGCTTTCAATATCGCCCCGCCGTACGTGGGTCAGCAGGGTACCGATGGTGGCCATCTGCGGGCTGATGGCGATGTCTATCTCACCGCCCTGGACCAAATCAACGTATGCCGGGTTGTTGATGATGGTCATTACCTTGCGCGCGCCGAGGCGCTTGGCCAACAAGGACGACATGATGTTGGCCTCGTCGTCGTTGGTCAGTGCGAGGAAGATATCGGCGTCGCTGATGTTTTCTTCCACCAGCAGATCCCGGTCCGAGGCGCTGCCTTGCAGCACGATGGTGCTGTCCAGGGTTTCCGAGAGGTAACGGCAACGGGCCGGGTTCATCTCGATGATCTTCACCTGGTAGCGGCTTTCGATGGCTTCAGCCAGACGTTCACCAATATGCCCGCCGCCGGCGATAACTACCTTCTTGTAGCTGTCTTCCATGCGGCGCATTTCGCTCATCACTGCGCGGATATGCGCCTTGGCGGCGATAAAGAACACTTCGTCATCGGCTTCGATCACAGTGTCGCCTTGCGGCATGATCGCGCGGTTGCGGCGGAAGATCGCCGCAACCCGGGTATCGACATTCGGCATGTGCTCGCGCAGCTGACGCAGCTGCTGACCAACCAGCGGGCCGCCGTAGTAGGCCTTGACCGCCACCAGCTGGGCCTTGCCATCGGCGAAGTCGATTACCTGCAAGGCGCCGGGGTATTCGATCAGGCGCTTGATGTAGTTGGTCACCACCTGCTCGGGGCTGATCAGCACGTCGACCGGGATCGACTCGTTGCTGAACAGGCCGCTGCGGGTCAGGTAGGCCGCTTCACGCACCCGGGCAATCTTGGTTGGGGTGTGGAACAGGCTGTAGGCGACCTGGCAGGCGATCATGTTGATTTCATCACTGTTGGTCACCGCCACCAGCATGTCGGCATCGTCCGCACCGGCCTGGCGCAGTACCGTGGGGAATGAGCCACGGCCCTGTACGGTGCGGATATCCAGGCGGTCGCCCAGATCACGCAGGCGTTCGCCGTCGGTGTCGACCACGGTGATGTCGTTGGCTTCGCTAGCCAGGTGTTCGGCCAGGGTGCCGCCAACCTGGCCTGCACCGAGAATGATGATCTTCATGCAGTCTGTTCCTCAGCCGCGTGGGGCGGCAGCGATTTTCATCAGCTTGGCATAGTAGAAGCCGTCGTGACCGTC
>JAHJXZ010000184.1 GCA_018827205.1 Gammaproteobacteria bacterium
AAACTTCGCATCTCGTGCCTTGCCTCGCGCTAAAACTGGCTCCGGCGCGGCCGCGAACGAAACGGGAACAGACCCTAAGCCATGGCACAGACATTCACACTCTGATGCCGACTTGGCCTCGCATCGTCTGCCTTTATAATCGCGGATTACACTTGGAGGCCTGCATGAGCGCGATCCACATCAAGACGCCATCCCTGACGCTACGCGCCGGCAGCCGTGCCCTGGCGCAGGTTCGCGAACGCGGCCTGCAGCCGGCGGACGTGGGCATCCTGCCGGGCGCGGCCGGCGGGCCGAAGGCACTCGGCATTCAGGGCCTGGACCTGGCTCTGTTCGGTGACTGGCTGCCACGTGCACCACGCGAGCGCTCGCTAATCGGTGCCTCCATCGGCTCCTGGCGCTTTGCCAGCGCCTGTCTGCCGGATGCCGCCGCCGGCATTCGCCGCCTGGGTGAACTCTATACATCGCAGCGCTTCGCCAAGGGCGTCAGCATGGCCGAGGTGTCGCGCAGTTGCCGGCAGATGCTCGACCAGCTCCTGGCGGATCAGGACGCCAGCATCCTCGACAACCCGCACTACCGACTGAATATCGTGGTCGTGAAAAGCCACGGCTTGCTCGCCGGCGATCAGCGCGGCCACCTGGGCCTGGGGCTGTCGTCGGTGATTGGCAGCAACCTGATGGGCCGCGCGCGCCTGGCTCGGCATTTCGAGCGGGTCATTCTGCATGACCCGCGCCTTAACCCGCCGCTGGGTGCGCTCACCGACTTCCCCTCCCGCTGCCTGCCGCTCGATGTGCAGAACCTGCGCCATGCATTGCTCGCGTCTGGATCGATTCCCATGGTGATGGAAGGCGTACGGGATATTCCGGGTGCCGGCCCGGGCACCTACCGCGACGGCGGCTTGCTGGACTATCACCTCGACCTGCCCTACAGCGGTGACGACATCGTGCTGTATCCGCACTTTACCGACCGAGTAATTCCCGGCTGGTTCGACAAAGCCATGCCTTGGCGTCGAGGCGATGCACTGCGCCTGCAGAACGTGCTGCTGCTCGCCCCGTCGCGGGATTACCTGGCCCGCCTGCCCCACGGAAAACTACCGGATCGCAAGGACTTCACCCGCTACCTGGGCGATGACGCCGGGCGCGAGCGTTATTGGCGCATCGCCATGGCCGAAAGCCAGCGGCTGGGTGACGAGTTCCTCGAGTTGAGCGAACGAGGCACCCTGGCAGCACAGCTGCAACCGCTTTAAAAAGGCTATGACATCACCATTAATAACTGCGACTGACTGTCGCAGTTATTAATGGCTAAAGCCCGTCCGTACTTGGCAATTAACCCGCCTAACACCTGCATTGCAACGATGTCGGGAATGTTTTCACCTGTGTAAGGTCTACCGCGGCACGAGGGTTCGATAAGAAATAAATGCCAACCGCTCGTCCTTTTAAGTGAGGTCATGTGACTTATAGGTTGGCTCGAACCATCAACGCTTATGACGAATGCGCAACCTCTTTAAATGCGCGTCATATTGTTTACCAGGGAACTCACTCGGAGAAACCGACCCCATGAACGCCCCGCTGCGTTTTAATGAAGCACTGCTGATCGCCGATCGCGCTTTTCAACCCCTGCACTGTGTCGCTTGGGCGCCGCAGGATGGCAGCGGAATGCTCAGCCTGACCGTGCTGGACCGTACCAGCACTCGCCTGCTTGACCGCACCCAGCTCTCCAGCAGTACCTACAGCGATCCGGCCCGCCTGGCCGAAGTGCTCGAAGCCTCGCGTGATGCACTCAGCCGTCAAGGTTTCGCGCTTGAGCCCTGGAGCATGCCGGAGTAACGCCCTACTGGCGCCAGCAAGAATGTCATGCACTTATTGATGCCCAGTTATTACAAGGCGGTACTTGCCGCCTTGTTTATCTGACTTTCTTTCTGCTGCGCCCTTCGCCTCTCTATGCGGCGGGCTGCCTTGCAATAAATAAGCGGAACTTAACAGGACGCCACAGCGGCTAAGTTACATATCAACCGCTGGAAATTGCCATGCCCCCGTTCGACTGGCAGCGCCTGTTACTTGATGAAGTAACCCTCGGATTTCTCGGTGAAGTGGCGGTACGCACGCTGCTTGCCTACATCGTTGTCTTCCTGTTTCTAAAACTGGCTGGCCGTCGAGGCGTACGCCAGTTGTCGCTGTTCGAGCTCGTGGTGATCCTCACCCTAGGGTCTGCAGCCGGCGACATGACCTTTTACGAAGACGTACCGCTGCTGCCGGTACTCACTGTTTTCGTAGCCATGAGTATTTTTTATCGCGCCACCACTGCCTTGATGGCAAGCAGCCCGCGCCTGCAGGCCTGGATTGAGGGGAGCCCTTTCACCTTGATACGCGACGGTGTTTTCGAGCTGGAAACGCTCAACCAGGGCAATATTTCTCAGGATGAATTTCTCATGGAGCTGCGCCTGCACGGGGTCGAGCACCTGGGCCAGGTGCGCCTGGCTATCGTTGAGATAAATGGCGATGTCAGCCTGTACTACTACGCTGCGGAAAAGACTCGCAAAGGACTTTCCGTCCTGCCAGTGGCACATCGCCCGGTGTACCAGCAGGTGCCATGCCCGGGAGACTACGCCTGCAGCCATTGCGGGCGTGTTCAGCACATGGCATCTGTTCAGCGGATTGCCTGTCCCGCCTGCAAGGCTCAGCAGTGGAGCGCGGCGCTCATGACGCTGCGCCAGGCATAAGGCGCGACCATGAACAGTCCTGCCATCGAGGGGCTGCCCGCCGATCTGCATTATGTCGACGACACCCAACCGGGCCTGCGCCGACGTAAGACGCGTGGTGGTTTCAGTTACGTCGACGCCCAGGGACAACGCCTGCGTGACCCTCTAGAAATCGCCCGCATCAATGCCCTAACCATTCCACCGGCCTACACCGATGTCTGGATCTGCGCCGACCCCAACGGCCATTTGCAAGCGACCGGGCGCGATGCCCGTGGTCGCAAGCAGTACCGCTATCACCCGCGCTGGCGGGCCTTGCGCGACGGCACCAAGTACGAGCGCATGCTGGCCTTCGGCAAGGCTTTACCGGCACTGCGCGAGCAACTTGCCCAACACCTGGCGCTGCGCACCCACTGCCGCGAACAGGTGATGGCAACGGTGATTACCCTGCTCGACAGCACACTGATCCGCATTGGCAACACTCGCTATGCCCGCGAGAACCGCTCCTATGGTCTGACCACCCTGCGTAATCAGCATGTCGAGGTGCATGGCAACGGTATCCGCTTTCACTTTCGCGGCAAGAGCGGTGTCGAGCACGAAGTCAGCCTCAATGATCGACGTCTTGCCCGGGTAATCCGGCGCTGCCTCGACCTGCCGGGTCAGCACTTGTTTCAGTACCTCGACGAACAGGGCGAGCGGCGTGTCGTTAGCTCCACTGACGTCAATGCCTATCTACGCGAGCTGACGGGTGCCGATTTTACCGCCAAGGACTATCGCACCTGGGCTGGAAGCGCCCTGGCCCTGGGCATGCTGCGCGAGCTCGACTGGCAACCCGAAAGCACAGCCAAGAAACACCTGGTAGCCATGGTTAAAACAGTCGCCGAACAATTACGTAACACCCCGGCGGTATGCCGCAAGTGCTATATCCACCCTGCGTTGATCGACGCGTTTCAAGCCGGCGAGCTCACAGCATTGCGCCGGGCAGCCGCACGCAAGGGCCTTGATAGTGAAGAAAGCCTGCTGATGCGCTTCCTGGAAAGGCTCCCCTGCGGCTGAACCACCCCCAACAACGCCAGATGGCAAGATATGTGGGATCAATGTCATTGCCGCCAAGTCTTTGCGTGCGCACACTCTGCCCATCGTGCTCGCCGAGATTGCCATGGAAACCCGCAAATGCATCGCCGCCCTGATCTATCCAGACTTTATGAGCCTGGATGTCGTCGGACCCTTGCAAGTCTTCGCTTCGGCCAACGCCGAGCGTCATCGTCAGGGACTGGGCGATGCCTATCGACTGCTCCTGCTCAGTGAACAGGTCGGCCCGGTGAACAGCTCATCGGGCATGCGCCTGCTCGCCGACGCCAGTTGGGCGGACTGCGACCCGAGCACACTGGATACCCTGCTGATCCCCGGCGGTGCGGGTGAAACCCTGCAGTGCGAGAACCTGGCATTGCTCGACTGGTTGCGTCGCGCCGAACCGCAGATCCGCCGCCTCGGCTCGGTGTGCTCAGGGGCGCTGATCCTGGCCCGCACCGGCCTGCTCGACGGCCAGCGCGTCACCACCCACTGGGCCGATGTCGACAGCTTGCGCGAGCATGCGCAGTTACAGGTGGATGCCGACTGTCTGCACACCTTTGATCCCGCGGACAGCCGCGCTGCCCACCTGTTCACCTCCGCCGGCGTGACTGCGGGGATAGACCTGGCGCTGGCCCTGGTAGAGGCCGACCTTGGCCGCAGCATGGCGCTGGCTGTGGCGCGGCGACTGGTGATGTTTCTGCGTCGCCCGGGTGGCCAGGCGCAGTTCAGTGCCCTGCTCGCGCCTGAGCCCAGCCGCACCCCGCGCCTTGCCGAGTTACTGGCCTGGATCCCCGGCAACCTGGGCGGTGACCTGTCTCTGGAGGCATTGGCCGAACAGGCCAGACTGACGCCACGCACGCTTTGCCGGGTCTTCGCCAAAGAGCTGGGTACGGGTCCTGCGCGCTATGTCGAGCGCATCCGCCTGGAGGCGGCCCGCGCCCTGCTGCAGGACGCCCAGGCGTCGATCAGCACAGTGGCCAGGCTCACCGGCTTTGGTCATCCGGAAAACCTGCGTCGGGTTTTCCATAAGCACCTTTCCGTCAGCCCCCTGGAATACGCCGAACGCTTCGGCCGGGAGATTCACCATGCTTGAGCTACGCCCCAACTGCGAATGCTGCGACCGCGACTTGCCTCCACACACACTGGACGCACGGATCTGCTCGTTCGAGTGCACCTTCTGCAGCGCCTGCGCCGATAGCCACCTGCAGGGCCACTGTCCGAACTGTGGCGGCGAACTGGTGCGCCGGCCTATCCGCCCGGCGGCCAAACTGCAAGGCGCCCCGGCATCCAGCGAGCGGGTGCTCAATCCTGCTGGCTGTAGCGCCAGGTCCTAACACCAGGCGGGAGCCGCTCTATGCTATTGGTACGCAACCCCTCGATTCGCCTGTTGTTCGCCGGCCAGGCGTTGTACTGGTCGTGCTCGATGATCGGCATCACCCTGACCGCCCTGGTAGGGCTGCAACTGGCGCCACTGAATATCCTGGCAACCCTGCCGCTGTGTCTGTGGATGCTGGGCAACCTGTTCAGCGTGCAGCCCTTGTCGCGGTTTATGCAGCGCCATGGCCGACGACCCGGTTTGATGCTCGGCGCGGGCGCGGGCGTCATCGGTGGTCTGCTTAGCGCGCTGGGGGTCTGGCTCGGCGATTTCACTCTGTTTTGCCTGGGCGCCCTGCCCATCGGCGCCTACCAGGCCTCGGCGATGTATTACCGCTTTGCCGCCCTGGAGGCCGTTGCGGCCACTGAAAAGGGTCGCGCCAGCGGCTATGTGATTGGCGGCGGCGTATTGGCAGCGCTACTGGTGCCCAGCGCGCTGCAATGGACCGGCAGCCTGCTGAACACACCTTTTGTCAGCGCCTACCTGCTGATCGCAACCTTTGCCCTGCTCGCGCTGCTGCTGATGAGCCGGCTGCGCGAAGGCGCTGCACCGCCCAAGGCCAAGGCTGGCTTCAAGGAACTGCGGCAACTCTTGGGCAACCCCATAATCCGCGCCGCCATCGCCACCACCGCTATTGGCAACGGCCTGATGGTCTTGGTGATGAATGCCACGCCCTTGGCCATGAGCTTTTGCGGTTTTGCCCTGGACAGCAGTGCCCAAGTGATCCAGTGGCACATGCTCGGCATGTTCCTTCCTGCTTTTTTGGCTGGCCCTCTGGTGGACCGCCTTGGCAGCCGCCGGGTAGCGTTATTGGGCGGGCTGATCCTGCTGGGCAGCGCCAGCATTGCTCTGAGCGGGGTGCTACTGCTGAACTTTCTCTTCAGCTCGTTGCTGCTGGGGCTGGGCTGGAACCTGATGTTGGTCGCTGGCACCACACTGCTCGCCGAAGGGCACGACGAAAGCCAGCGCGGCCAGGCCCAAGGACTGATGGAGTTGCTCAACGGCATCCTGGCCGCCGGCGCCGCCTTCAGCGCAGGGGTGCTGATCAGCGGCCTCGGCTGGAGCGCACTGAATCTGGTGATCCTGCCCTTGGTCGGCCTGGCTTTGCTGATGCTGCTGCCAGCCAGACGCAACCTGCAGCCCAGCGCAAGCTAATGCGTAGGAGCGAATTTATTCGCGATTGCGCCGGTGACTATCGCGAATAAATTCGCTCCTACAAAGGGCAACAGCCAACGGGGAGATAGCCAATAAAAAAGCGACCCACAGGCGTTGCCTTTTTATCTTGTCGCTCGACGCCTTAGTAGTAGGCGTTTTCCTTGATGCTGTGGTCGGTCACGTCACGCACGCCTTTAAGCTCCGGGATGCGTTCGAGCAGGGTTTTCTCGATGCCTTCCTTGAGGGTCAGGTCGACCTGGCCACAGCCCTGGCAACCGCCACCGAACTTGAGTACGGCAATGCCATCTTCGACCACATCGATCAGGCTGACTTCACCGCCGTGGCTGGCCAGACCGGGGTTGATCTCGGTCTGCAGGTAATAGCTGATGCGCTCGTTGATCGGGCTGTCTTCATTGACCATCGGCACCTTGGCATTCGGCGCCTTGATGGTCAGTTGGCCGCCCATGCGGTCGGTCGCGTAGTCGACCACGGCATCTTCGAGGAACGGCTCGCTGACAGCGTCGATCCAGGCGGTGAAGCTGGCCAGACCAACGGCCTGGTCTTCAGGCTTCTGCTCGCCCGGCTTGCAGTAGGCAATGCAGGTTTCGGCATACTGGGTGCCGGGCTGGGTGATGAACACGCGAATACCGATACCCGGCGTGTTCTGCTTGCTCAGCAGATCAGCCAGGTAGTCGTGGGCAGCTTGGGTAATGGTGATGGTGCTCATGGCAACTCCTCGCAAACATGGGCGCAGTGTACGCCAATAGCGTGCGCCGAACAAAGTCCTACTAAAACACTCAGGAAAGTACAGAGCGCTGCATGTAACCCGGTCGCTCGTCCAGCCGGGCTCGCGCATAACTGAACAGCCGCCGTTCAATCAGCGCGTAACTGGCCCAACTCAAGACGGCAATCACTGGCATGCAGGCGGCAATCACTGCGTATACCGGCAACTCGAAGCGCTGTGCAGCATACCAACCCAGCGACAGCACCAGGACATGCACCAGGTACACCGAATACGAGCAGTCGCCCCAGCCCTTGAGCCAAGAGGCTGTGCGGAAATAGGGTTCCAGCGCCAGGCAGGCCGCGACCAGCAGCGCGGATGGCAGGCCCCAGTGCAGCAAACGGTTGCTCGAGTCGAACAGGTAAATCGCCAGCGCCGCCCCCAGCAAGGCCAGTATGGGCCACAGCCGCGCGGGGACAATCCAGCCCCGGCTGTAAGCCACCCCCAACGCCACCCCCAGAAGAAACTCATAGACGATGGCATTGGCGTAGAAACCACTGACCCAGGGTTGTGCCGCCAGGCCCGTCGAAAGCAGCAATAGCGCCGCCAACAAGGGCAGACGTAAACGCTCCGGAGCCAGCACGCTAAAGGCGAACAGCAGGTAGAAAAACATTTCGTAGTTGAGGGTCCAGCCCACGTTGAGCGTCGGGTAGAGTCCGAAGCCGGCCGGGTTTTCTGCGGGGATAAACAGCAGTGAGCGCAACAGGTGCTGCAGGTCGAATTGCTGGGTCGGCATCACCGGGTTGGCATAGGCGATGATCAGCGCTGCCAGCAGGGTGTACAGCCAATAGGCAGGCACAATGCGCAGCGCGCGGTTAAGCAGGAAACGCCCCGGCGCGATCACCTTGCCACGGGTCGACAGGTAGATGACCAGGCCGCTGATGACGAAGAAAATGTCCACGCCGATCGCCCCACGCTCGGCAAGAAACCAACCGCTGGCCGACTCGACCTTGAAATCGAAAAACACCTGCATGACATGGTGAAACACCACCAGCCAGGCTGCGAATGCACGCAGCGCCTGTACGGAATACAGCATACCGCCCTCTTGTCAGCTCACTCTCAAACGGCATGCGCGGCACGCCGGTCAAGGGTTCCGACAGCAGGTGCAGCGCAAAGGTCGATCCATCGACCGCGACGCGCTGCCGCAAGCGGCTACAGGTTCTGGTAGCGATTCATATCCAACACCCCGGCTTCCACCGGCTCCGTCTCGCGAATATAGGCCGACAGGTCATGGAAGTAGCGCCAGAACTCCGGGTGTGTCCGGCGAATCCCCCAGCGCTCGACTACCGGCTCCAGGCTGCCCGCCGCCCGCGCCTGCTCCAGGGCATCGACGAACGCCGGTACCTGTTCAGCCGGCACGTTGAACAGGAAATTCGGGTAACTGCTGAGCACGCCAGGGTAGACGGTCAAAGTATCCAGACCGGGCTGGTAGCGCAGGGACTCGCCGAGGATAAAGGCCACATTACTGTGTGCGCGGTTGCGCAGCAGGCTGTAGACACTGCGCTTGCCATCGGCAAACTCGACCCGCAGCAACGTGGCCTCGGGCAACTGATCGATCACCCGCAGTGCCGCGGCGGGTTTGGCCGCCAGCCGACTGAGGCTTTGTTCGACAGCCTGCTCGGCCGACGTCAGCCCTTCACGGTAACAGTGCGCGCCGGTGCAACGATTGATAGGGTCAGGCCGCGCATTGAGGTCGCCGTAACGCGCCAGCAGTTGCTGGACAAAATCTTGAGTCGGCGCCTGGGGCGACAGGCTCAATGCCGTCGGGCTCTTGCGGTCGATGCCCTGATAATCCAGCCACAGTTTCAGCTTGCCGCTGTTCTGGTACCAGTCGTCGAGCAGCACCTGGCGCGACTCCGCAGGCATCAGGCGAAGAAAACTCTGCTCGGCGCCATTGCGGATCAGGTCGAAATACAAACGCGTCTGGGTCTGGTGCGAGACATTGCCGAACACATCGAAATTCACCACCAACTGGTAGTAGGTGCGCTCCAGCAGCGGGTAATCCATCCACCACAGGGTTTGCGGTACGGCGCCGATCAGGCCTTTGCGCACCGAGGCGCTGTCGTGCTGGCGAAAGATCGACAACAGCGCGTTGTCATTGCCCGCCCAGATATGCGACCAGCTCGGCGCTGGGGCCTCGGCGTAGGTGTCCAGGCGCAGCTTTTCATAAGCGTTGCGTTTGTCTCGGTAGCTGCGCCATAAGCCCAACAAGTCGCCGATATCATCCAACTGACCGGGCATGGCCAGGAGCGGTGTGGCGGCCTCACGGTAGTCGGCGTCGGTGAGGTAGAGGTCGTGCTGCGGGTCCTGGAACAGCACCCAGAAGTTGTCCCGGATTACATCGGTGGCGATCTGCCCACGGCACACCGGCCCACGAATAAAGGTGCGTACGAAGTATTCGGCGTTGTCGAGCATAAACTGGTAGCGCGCCTGCACCGGAATCGCCGCAAAGGTCTCGAACGGGTTGGCACGGCGTTGTGTGCCATAACCCGGCACGGCATCAACCTGCCAGTCGCCAGCAAAGAACAGGCTACGCACCCGCGCCAGGCGCTGCTCGCTCAGCGGATAGGTAATGTGCGTCTTGTGCACGATCACCCCCTCGACCGGCACCATGCGGTAGTAGAACTCGACACCGGGGTCATCATTCGGGCGGCGCGTGGCAATAGGGTCGAGCGGCTGGCCACTAGGCGTGCGTGAACGCACCAGTTGGAAAAAATGCCCGGGCTCACCACCTTCCATATACAAATGTGCGAGAAACAGGTGCTCATACAACCAGCGCGCCACCAGTTCCTCACGGGCACCCGGGGCGTTGAGCAAGGCCTCCCAGGCGGCGATCTGCTGGCGCTCGACGGCACTGGGCTGTAGCGCCTGCTCATCGACAGGCGCACCTGCGGCGATCCAGCGTTGCAGCGTCTGGTAATCCGCCTCGGCCAGGCCGGTCACAGCGAATGGCATCCCGGCCAGCGGCTGCTCAGCAGCAAAGCGCTCGAACTCACCCGGCAGGGCGCAGCTGTTCGCCCGGTCGATGCCAATCGCCAGGTCGTCTGGCAGCTTGGCATTAGCCGGCAATGGCTGGCTACGTCCCAGTTCGAGCATTTGCGCCATCAAGGCCGGCTGACTGCCCTGCCCCTCCAACACCGAGTGAAACCCCTTGCGCCGCCAGGCCTCGCTGCCATGGGCGTCGAGGAACAAGCGCGTCGTGGCCTGTGCCGCACTGCGGGTGCCGTTGTACACGGGGACCGGGTTGGCGCCGCGCTCGGCGCCCTCGCCACTGCCCAGGTTGAGCTGGCACGGGGCGTCATAACAGGCATGGCAGGCCACGCAGTTCTGGGTGAAGATCGGCTGGATATCGCGGCTGTAGGAAGGAACGGAGTCGGTGGCAAACGCAGAAACCGAGGCGCACAGCGCCAGGGCAGCGCTGAGCCAAACAGGATGGGGCATGTGCAGGTTTCCGCAGGATTAAGGCGGGAATTCTAGCGGGGTGGCCACCTGGCGAACACCCGCCCCAACATGAGCGATATTCATGTGATTTGCTAGGCAGCTGCAAAACGGCACAGCTTTGCTATCATCGCGCTCCGTTCTGTTTCCGCTTTCCAGGTAGTTGCGCCCATGCCCCTGTCCGACCGTAGTGCCCGTCTTCACGCCCTTCAGCGCGCCCTCAACGAGCGCATCCTGATCCTCGACGGCGGCATGGGCACCATGATCCAGAGCTACAAACTGGAAGAAGCCGATTACCGTGGCGAACGCTTCGCCGACTGGCCGCAGGATGTCAAAGGCAACAACGACCTGCTGATCCTCAGCCGCCCGGATGTGATCGGTGCCATCGAGAAGGCTTACCTAGATGCCGGCGCGGACATCCTGGAAACCAACACCTTCAACGCCACCCAGGTGTCCCAGGCCGACTACGGCATGGAAAGCCTGGTGTATGAGCTGAACGTCGAAGGCGCGCGCCTGGCCCGTAGCGTGGCCGATGCCAAAACTCTGGAAACCCCGGATCGCCCGCGCTTTGTGGCTGGTGTGCTCGGTCCTACAAGTCGTACCTGCTCGATCTCCCCGGATGTGAACAACCCCGGCTACCGCAACGTCACCTTCGACGAGCTGGTGGAGAACTACGTGGAAGCCACCCGCGGCCTGATCGAAGGCGGCGCGGACATGATCCTGATCGAAACCATCTTCGACACCCTTAACGCCAAGGCGGCGATCTTTGCTGTGCAGGAAGTCTTCGAGCAGCAAGGCTTCGAGTTACCGATCATGATTTCCGGTACCATCACTGACGCCTCAGGTCGCACCTTGTCGGGCCAGACCACCGAAGCCTTCTGGAACTCGGTGCGCCACGCCAAGCCGATTTCCGTAGGCCTGAACTGCGCCCTCGGTGCCAAGGACCTGCGCCCGTATCTGGAAGAACTGGCGGCCAAGGCGGAAACCAACGTCTCCGCCCACCCCAACGCCGGACTGCCGAACGCCTTTGGTGAATACGACGAAACCCCGGCGGAAATGGCTGTGGTGGTTGAAGAGTTCGCAGCCAGCGGCTTTTTGAACATCGTCGGCGGCTGCTGCGGCACCACGCCTGCGCATATCCAGGCGATTGCCGAAGCGGTGAGCAAATACCCGCCGCGCGCCATCCCAGACATTCCCAAGGCCTGCCGCCTGTCCGGTCTTGAGCCGTTCACCATCGACCGCAACTCGCTGTTTATCAATGTCGGCGAGCGCACCAATATCACTGGCTCGGCCAAGTTCGCCCGGCTGATCCGTGAGGACAATTACACCGAAGCCCTCGAAGTCGCCCTGCAGCAGGTGGAAGCCGGCGCCCAGGTGATCGACATCAACATGGACGAGGGCATGCTCGATTCGCAGAAGGCCATGGTCACCTTCTTGAATCTGATCGCCGGCGAGCCGGATATCTCCCGCGTGCCGATCATGATCGACTCCTCCAAGTGGGAAGTGATCGAAGCGGGCCTCAAGTGCATCCAGGGCAAAGGCATCGTCAACTCGATTTCCATGAAAGAAGGCGTCGACGCCTTCAAACATCATGCGCGGCTGTGCAAACGCTACGGCGCGGCCGTGGTGGTCATGGCCTTCGACGAAGCCGGCCAGGCCGATACCGCCGCGCGCAAGCGCGAGATCTGCCAGCGGTCCTACGACATTCTGGTGAATGAAGTGGGCTTCCCACCGGAAGACATCATCTTCGACCCGAACATCTTTGCCGTCGCTACCGGCATCGAAGAACACAACAACTATGCCGTGGACTTCATCGAAGCCTGCGCCTATATCCGTGACAACCTTCCCTACGCCCTGACCTCCGGCGGCGTATCGAACGTTTCGTTCTCGTTCCGCGGCAACAACCCGGTGCGCGAAGCGATTCACTCG
>JAHJXZ010000185.1 GCA_018827205.1 Gammaproteobacteria bacterium
CAGACGGTCATTCTCAGCTTGTGCATCGGTAAGCTCCTTGTGTTCTTTGGCATCGAGGGCGGCCAGTCGCAGCTCTAAGGCCTGCCGTTGTTCTTGCTGGGCCTGCAACTGGCGGGCTGATGCTCGGGCAATTTCACCTAGGGTATGCTCATGAGCTACAGCCTGCTGCTCCTTGGCGGAAACAGCTTGAGCCGCATCAACCTGGGCAAGCGCCACGCGCACCTGCTGGGCGCCTCCGACCAGTACCAGGGACAGCACCCATGCCCCGGCCAGCCACGCCCAGGCCGGGACAAGCTTCAGCCAGGTCACGGATATACCACCCGCTCTGCCGCTGCGTAGTTGCGGCCCCACTTGGCGCGCAGCTCATCCTTCTGCGCCTGATCACCGCGGCTATGGGCGCCAGGGCGCCAGGTGCGCAGGTACAGCTGCCAGGCGGCGTCGACATCGCCCTTGCTGGGCAGCTTGCCGGGGTCAGACCACAGCAGCAGACGTGCCAGGCCGGCGGCAAGCACATCGTCGTTGTCGATGGCGGTGTAGATGTGCTCGTTCACTGGCTGCACGCCGCGCGCATCGCACAGGCCTACAGCAAGCTCACTGGTCAGGTGGTGGCGCAGCACGCCGTGAACCATGCCTCCACCCAGCTCTGCCTGCCAGAAGCTGCGGGCCGGGCCTTTGATCTGGCGGCGGTGAACAAAGCGGCTTTCTTGCAGGCCAATGGCCAACAGCATCACCTCGGCCTGTGGGCTGCACATTTTAGCGGGCAGCAGCAAAAGCGCCGGCTCAATCGCTGAGCGGCGTATCTCGGAAAGGGTCATGGGAACTCCGGGCAACAAAAAACCCGCGCTGGGCGGGCATGGTCTAGGCTGTGATTGCGCACAAAGCGCACCCACCTACTTACGCAAGGATGCTATCGATGGGACTGATCATCGCCCGCAAGGTCAACGAAGAGTTCGTATTATTCACCGACCCCGATACAGACCCGGATCTGCTGCTAGAGCAGCTCTCCGAAGGCTTCACAATCCGGGTGCACGAGGTCAATGATTCTGGCACCAATGTGAAGCTGGACATCTGCGCCCCGATAGGCCTAAAGATTCTGCGCAGCGAACTTCTTGACCGCGAGCCCTAGGCAGCCTGGCGGCGCGCCCAGCTATCAGTAAGCCAACGACACTGCACGCCAGCTGTTTCCGGGTTGTATATCGAAGGGTTTGGCAATGCCAACGCACGCATACACCACTCTGAACAGAACGCAGCGTGCTCAGTGGGCCGGTTGCGGTTGAACACCTGGCTGGCGATCAGCGAGGGCCAGCCGTATACGTCGCTGTCCGTGGCCTCGAAGTAGCGCACGATGGCGGCACCATCAGCCCACGGCAGCTCGATCAGATCCCAGTGATCACCGCCAAGGCTGATTTCATCGGCCCCAGGCCCAACCCGCTTGCGGCGCACACCCTTGTCCATCACTGAACTGGAATAGCACCAGCCATCCACCACCAATTCACAGTGGCTGTAGATCGATGCCGTCCACCAGCGTATGGCGGCATTGCCGAGCTGGCCATTCCCTTTGTACAGCGCGAGTCGAGCGCTCATGCCGCACCCTCCGGGATCGGAGACAGCGGCCATTCAATCATAGGCATCTCTGCTATCAGCTCTGCCTCGGTGGGCACTGGCCGCAGCCCTGCCTTCACCTGTTGCATTATCGTGTACCCGACCATATTGCAATCATCCATAAATTTGGCGAAGGCCATCCCCTCAGCCTGGAAGGGGCCAGGGAACCCCGCTCTCAGCGCACACGTGAACCGGCTGTCATATCTGCACTGACCTGCAACAGAATCTAGGTGGCTGTTTAAGGCTATAGTAAGGGCGGCCTGAACATCCACTGGGTCAGCGGTCCAACGCAAGCCATCCCAGATATCCCCTCTATTCAAGGGCAATCCGCACTCAATAAAGCCATCAGGGACCGGCGAGCCAAGGTCTAGCGCAATGGTTACACCTGGACCACCGCCATAGACTTTCTGCTCGACCTGAATAACGCGCCCGGTGCCCACATCAATCTCGGTTCGATAGGTCATAGTAACCCCTCCCTAGCAAGGCCAAGCGTGCCGCCGTCATAACTATCCGTGCCATTGAAGGCGGTTACTCGAATACGCGTGAGCACACCAGATAGCGCCTTTGAACCTGAGGTGTCGACTATGTAGCCAGTGCACCCAAGGCTTCCTTCAAATGCATAAGTGTTCCCGCTTTGGCGGGTAATTTTTAGCACTCCGCCGAAAACATCCGATGCACCCGTGTTTGCGAAAACAATTCCGATCGTATAGGCCTGAGTAGCTGCTGAGCTTCCGCCAGTTCGGGAGGAATGGCAGTTATAGCCCGTGTTTTCAAATGAGGATGACGTGCCGAGCAGCACAACAATTTGGCTTGCCCCGCTCAGGCTTACTCCATGAAAAGTGAGGGTGAACTCGTGCGGCGAGGACGGTAGACCGTTGAAGTCAACAGACGTACCGCTAGCGGCAAGAGTTGTAGAATCACGGACGAACAGCTGCTCCTGCGAAGCAATATCCTTAGCATCACTTCGCAGGCCTACGTGCCTCATGCCACCACCGTTACCCGGTATTGCCCAGTGGTCGGGGCAACGCCGAAGGTGATCTGCACAGTGTCGTCGGTGTTGGCCACCCAGTCAGCGATGACACCGGCATTGCTCGAAACCTCCCGCACGCTCACGATCAGGTCGCGCGTGCCAAAGTTGTGGGTTATCGAGATAGTCGTGGCGCTGTTATCGCCGATGGTAGCGCTGACCTTGCGGGCAACCACCGCAGGATCAATGGAGATAACGCCACCAGTGATGTCGATTCCGGCGCCTGCGGTATAGCTCGCTCCACCGCCAACCTGGGCCCATACAAGACCAGTTGTGCCAATAGTGATCGGGCCATCGGTGGTCATGTGCCACTGGCTGTTGCCGTTGGCAGTGCCCTCTGAAACGAAGACCGTTGCGCCAACCACTTCAGTGCCGGCGTCAAAGTCTGCAGCGCGAGACCAGGCGCCGGTGGCTGCGACGTAAATGCCATTGGCCGAGCCGGTGCTTTGATCCTTAACCAGCACCCGGTCGCCTGCAACAACGCTCACCCCGTCGATGGTTTGCGCGCCAGAGAGCGTGATGTTTGCAGTGCTGGCTGCGCGTACCGGCTCTTTCCACTTCCAGCCCTGCACGGCAGCATCGAGCTGCGCTTTGCTTACTGCGTCCTGCGGGTCAACTGCATCAGCCAGGTTCTGAACCCGGAAGCCATCGGCGTTTAGGTGGTTTGTGATCTTCATGGGCGCTCCTAGTTGCAGTAGGCGAAGCCAGCAACAGGCCGGCCGTGCGTGATTTGGATGATGTTGTCGTCGATGTAGCGGATATCGGAGATCACGGCATTGCCGGCCAGGTCGGTGACCATGACGCTGGGGCGGCGCTGCAGGTTGTGGGGTACGGTCCAAACAGCTAGCGGATCTTCCTGCTCAAACTGGAATGTCTCGCCGCCGTTGGTGCCTGGCGGGCCTGGCGGCCCCTGCTCACCCGTCGCCACCAGCGTGGCTGGCGCCTGCTCAGGCGCGACCACAAGCGCAAAGGCTTCGGCTGTTACCAGCGCCCGCGCGCAGCTAGTCATGGGTGACCTCCCGGCTTACCACCACATCCCCCTCGGCCCAGCGGGTCACGTCGCCATTGCTCATGGTCAGCTCAAGGTCATAGCGGCCTTTCGTCCAGGTGATAGCGGCGGTTTCTTCGGCGGTTAGGGTGATGATCAAGCGGCCAGGGGCTGCGATAACCAGACGATCATTCTCGGTGGTCAGCTCCAGCAGCAGCGTGCCGGCTGCATCACGAATAAACATGCGGGCGGTGCAGTCGGTTAGATCTACCGGCGGCTGATACACGATCATGCCACCTGTGGCGTTGCGTCCAGTGCCGTTAAAGGCGTTCAACTCCAAGGTGTCGGCGTTGGTGACCTTGGCTAGATGGAATGGCTGGCGGGTTTTGTCGCGGCTAAGCTCGCCCCAGCCGGTCACCCCCTCAATCCAGATTGGCCAGTCGCCGATCAGGCCGTGAGTGGGCACAGTAAGCAGCAGCGGTGCCGTTGCCTGAATCACAGTGATCGGCTTGTACACATACACCGGCTGCATCATGAGCAGCGGTTTACGCAGGGTGGCACCCTGATTGATGCGCAGGTCTAGGCGGGCCGGCTGCATGGCTGGCTACTCCGTAATGGGTTGGCTTAGAGGTCGAAGGTCAGATCGATGGTGCGGGTTACGCCGTCTGCCCAGTCGTGGCTGGCGAGGTCCCACTCCCAGGTTGACTCACCCGATGCGGCCTCGAAGAAGGCGGCACCGGCGCCGGTAAATGTGTCAGCGCCCTGCGCTGCGATGCTGGCGAGCTGCGCCGCGGTGAACTCATGCGCCAATTTCAGGTACAGGCTGTATGGCTCAGCACCGCCCGATGGCTGAACAAAAACCGCATTCACCGCAACGTCACCAATCTCGCCGCCAAAGGCCAATACGCTCGGGGTGCAGGTGCTGCCCGGGTAATCAGTGCCGCCATCGAAGCCGAAGCTGCTGTAGATCGATGCCTTGACGCCCACGCTTAGGCTGAACTCGGTAACCAGCGGTGGCGCAGGGATAGCGGCCTCAACGGCTGCAAGGCGCGCGTAAATGTCACTGAGCGCTGCAGCGGTAAGGCGAACACTTGCCATATCCCCTTCAAGCCATTCGAGCGCAGTGGTGCCTTCTTGCGCTCGCAGCACATCCAGCACGCCACTGGCGGAAGCGGTAACGTGCACCACCTCCCAGGCGGTTTCGCGCAACTGGCCTTCCACAGTTTCAATGCGGGATAGGGTCAGCGGGTAGTAGTTGCCATCCACTAGGCCAGTCAGGCGGGCTGCAGCTTCTGTGCCGACAGTGAGCGTTAGCGCTTCGGTGCTGGCCGGCGCTTCCAGAAACGAAGTCCAGTTATCTATAAACAGGCGTTGAGGCATGATCACGTCCAGCCGATTGGGGCCGCCGAAGGGGCAGCAAATTCATAGGTCACAGGGTTGAAGGCGCCATAAGAAGCAGGCCCGTACAGTGCTTCACGTTGTGGGCTGCTGACTATTTCGGCCTCTTCTGTAGCGTTAATGGTCACGCTGCCCATCGGCGTGGCTGCCCCCAGGTAGCGGTGCTCCGGGTCTGTGCTGCCGGTACCGGTGAGGCTGATGTAGAACGCCAACAGGTTGTTACTGAAAGGCAGCACTTCGCAGCGATCCCCCACGTTGACGCCTGGCATGTAATTGCGCGGCATCACCTGGTGCAGCAAGCTGTAAGCGCCGGACTTAGGCAGGGCGTACAGATAACCCGGAATCGTTTCGTCATAGATCGTTTCGCCATTCAACGTGCCAGTGCCGTCGACGGTTCCGGTTTGCATGGAGTCGAATTCAGACTCAAGCTCAGCCTCAGCCTTTTGCACTCCATTTACCCTGAGCCGGCGGCGCACTAATTGACGGTGGTATCCAGTCGCCGCGCTTAAAGGGCACTCCTGCGCCAACTCTTCATGCTGATCGATGGTGCAGGTCTGCGTGCCGCCGCCGGCATCAAACCAGGCCGCCCAAATACGCCCCTCAATATCGCGAGTTTCGTAACCGGTGGCTGAGTTTGGGTTGCCTCCGCCATCCAAGGTAATCGTCATGGCGTCTTCATAGTCAGTCGTGCCGAGCGTTTCGGTGCGGTCGTGTAGCACTGTCACGTTGAGTTCAAAGGCAGTGCCGATATCGCCCACCACCTCAGCCAGCAGAAAGCCCAGCGGAATCTTGCGCTCGCCAGGGCTGTAGGCCGGGTCGTTGCAATATTGCATAAGGATGGCCTTGCGACCGTCCGGCGTAATGTCCATCGGCATCGGGTCGATGATGACCAACACCGCGCCGCTGCCGAGGTCCACCACCGGAGTCGACTGGCCGTTATCCACCGCCATGTTCACCGTGAGGCTGCGCACATCTGCCGGCTTACCAATCAGGCCCATCCGGCTTGCAGTTTCGGCTTGCCAGTTGATTGTCCAGCGCGAGCCATCGGCGGCGCAGTAGATCCATCCGCCTAGATCACGCCCGTAAACCTGAAAGAACCGCCCGCACAGAATGGCCTCATTGCGCCATTCCATGCCCAGCGCCAAGTCTGCAGCCACCTGCTCCGGCGTGCGGTCGATAGCCGCAACGCCTGGCACTTTGAGGCGGTAGGTGTACCACGGCGCTTCCGGCATATCGTGCAACCGCGTGGTGCCATTCGGCAGCTGTATCTCACTCGGCGAGAAATCATCTTCCTTGCTGATCAGTCCGTGCCAAGGCCAGCCCCATATCCCGACCTTGCCGAAGTTAAGCGAGAACTCATCAATCATGGCGGGCTCGCATAGTTGAAGTCGTGATTCACATCGTCTGCGTCCGTCATCACGATCTTTGCCGGTGGACTCAGCTCCAGGGTGAAGATGCCGTCGCTGGTTTCCAGATACCGCGCGGCGTGGAATGTGCGGGCACTGTAGTCCTGCTCTTCCAGCGGGCTGGCAATACCACCACCACCTTGAGCCGGCGGCGGCGTGTAGTTGCCCCGACCGCGAGCCACCGGCAACGCTCCCAGCGCAGGCACACTGCGCAGCGTGCGCCGCACCCGGGTCGGCGCGATCAACCGGTTGAGGTCTTCAACCACAGACTCTCCGCGGCGCTCGGCCACAATGCTCTGGCCAATGGCACGACGCTCAGCAGCCCCTGTGCCGGCCCGTGTACTGTTTACTCCGGCTCGAATAGCCGCGCGCTGCTGCGCAAGCGTGGGGTCGGCCATGATCAAAGCTCCAGCAGGTCGTTGGGTATCGCCACCCGGTAGACGCCATCAATTGGCACAATCAGCTCATCACGCTGCTCGACCGGTATCTCAGCGGCATCGATGTCGAAGCGGCGCGGGTACATCTCAGCGCTAGGTTCAGTCGTCGTGTAGTTACCCGCAAAGCCGGGCAGCTCGTCGTCGTACTCAGGCGCATCAACCCGCCCGCCCAGCTGGGTTGGCAGGTTGGTTGGCGTCGGGATCGGTGGCGGCTGTTCCTCATCCACCGATGCTGGCGGCGTGAGCGGGTCTGTCACATCGCCGCCGCCGCGCATCACCTTGATGCTGATAGTGGTAGTGGGCAAAGCTTCACCGAAGTCATCCGCGACGCGCACCACCTTGCCGATTGCCCTGGCGCCCTGATCCTCAAAGAGGATGGTGTGCACCAGGTCAATCCCCATCACCATGCTGGTGGGCACCTGCCAGTTCAGCACCGTGCCGCGATGGGCCTGCACAACAGTGGCCACCGCTTGGAGCAATTGCACCTGCAGGAACAGAGCCCGCCGCGCATCGTCGCGCTCATCGGTGTGGCTGCTGAAGCCATCAGTGAATGGCGTGTCAGCCCATGTTTCGGCAGCAACGCTTTCGACCTCGAAGGCGCTGCCAATCCGCTCGATCACCTCGCCAGCCACTGCAATGCTGGTAGGCACTTGCACGCTCAGGGCGTAGCGCTCGGTCACGCTCTGCGCCCAACGCCGGGCGATGGTGAAGCTGGCACCCAGCAGCAACTCCTCGCCGACGAATGAGTTTTCCCACGGCACACCAAGCCCGCACGGATCAGGCATGGTTGGCCACAGCAGATCCCAACTGAAATTATCCATCAGGTTTGCGCCGGCACTCGCCACGGCTTCACGCACCATTTCCGTGGTGGGTAGCTCCTTGCTATTGCTGAAATACCAATCGCAGAAACCGCCGCCAATCCAACTATAGGCTTCGTTCTGCTGGCGCAGGCGCATGTAACGATAATCGGACTCTATGGCCACGGTGTTCACTAAACGTGACAAATCGGGCCATTCGACGCTGAGGCTTTCATCGATGGTGGTGTTGTAGCCAAACACGAAGTGCGGCGCGGTGGCGTACCAGCTGGTTACACGCAGCTCACCTGTTGGCGAGCAGTCCAGGCTGGCGGTGCGGGTACTCATGCGCTCCTGCGCGTAATCCCAGCGGCTGCGGCCTTCAACCGGATCGAACACATCCAGCGACCACAGGCCGCAAGTCAGCGCATCGATCTCGGCCACGCTCAGGGCTTCTACCCGCTGCTGCAGCTGGTCGCTGCATTCACAGCTGAGGATCCTGTTGTTGGAGTCCCATTGAGGTGGGCCGGCGATGCGGCCGGTAAAGCGCCGCGCCTCGGTGGTCACGCCCTCTTTGGTGCTGATGTAGTCGATGGTTACGGTGCGCCCTACCCACTCACTTGGCACAACAGGTCCAGCGGGCAGATAGAGCTGAAAGCCTGCCACGCCGGCGGCGCCTTCCTCACGGTCAACATCCGCGCCACCGGTAAGCTGGGCGCTCATGTCGACGCCACCTACAACCACGCGCAAGCTCCACAGGTAGCTGATGCCCGCGACAATGTACTCTGGCTCAGCTTCAGCAGATGACGCGATCGCACCATTGAGGGGGGCGCCGTTGAGAGGTCCACCATTGAGTAGCATCAGGCTTCTTCCCAGCTCAGCGCCCAGCCGTGCGAGGCTGTGCCTTGGTCCTGGCTTTCATCTGGCGGGGTCACCTTCACCGAGTAGATCGGCATGGCCCACACCTGGTAGCCCTCTGCGCCTGCAACTGCGGTCACGGTGCTTACGCCGTCCACGGTGCTGCAGGGGGTTTCCCTCCAATCGCCATCCACCAGGGCAAACGCCCACGGCTCAATATCAGGGCGCGGGGTAAAAGGCAGCGTATAAACCAAACCAGCGCCGCCTACGGTGCGCACTTTGGTACTGCGCAGCTCCATCGGCTGGCTGAAGTCCAGCCCGCCAATGCCCGGCGGCATCCAGCCCTGCGCGCTGATGGTGCCAGCGCGCTTGCTCCAACGCTCCATGCTCACCAGCGTGCCACCGGACAGGCGAAAGCTACCGTCACCCGCGCCAAGCTTCCCGTCAGTGATTACCAGCGCACCCGCGTGCCGCGGAATCTCGATACCGCCGAGCTTGGGACGTACGGACATTCAGGGAACTCCAGGCGTAAAAAAGCCCGCGAAGGGCGGGCTGTTATGGCATTGCGTTTAACTGCGGGAGGGCCGCCCGTTTTTTAGGGCTGTCCGACGCAACAGGCGGCCAAATGAATCCTGTTCGACCATGACCGACACGGGGTCTTTGTCACCGTAGAGATAAAGGTTTGCAGGAACCCGTGTGTCAGGGCCAGCGGCTGCCATCAGCGCAGGGTTCATCGTAGGGATTGCGGGCAATGCGCGTTCGCTGACCGGGCCGCCCTCGGCATAGCCCGCCAAGCGGCTGGCCATACTGGCCTGCAGCTGGCTGATGGTGTTGCGGAAACCGTTGCGGCGGATCTGCTCGAGGAAGGACAGAGCTCCAGGCTCATTCACGACCCGCTTGGGCTGCACATGCTCGTCGGCATGCACAATGCCGGCGGGCTTGTACTTCGAGCCTGGGCCGGTCCAACCGCCGCCAGCAAAGCCGTCAGTGCTTGGGGCGCCTGAGGGGCCGGTGGATGTGGGCGGGGCAATCGATATCTGCAGCTGCAACTTACGCTGCAGGTCCTGCGCAATACCCTCTACCGCTTGCTGCGCCACTGTTGCTGACTCTTGGTCAAGCTGCAGCTGCACGTCGACAGGCGGTGCATCGGTAAAGCTGTTGCCGTCTTGCACCCACTTCGGGCGGGCTGCAACCTCAAGCGGTCCATCCGAATAACTGTTTCCGTCCTGGACCCACTTCGGGGTTACCTCAACGGGCGGAAGCTCGCCTTTAGTTATCTGCGCAACACCAACCGGCTTAATCTCAACCGGTACTGGTGGGTTGGCTTTCGGGTCAAAAATCACAGACTTTTGCGGAGCCGTGATGCCCGCGCCAAGCGCGCCGCCAGGCTGTGGGGCTCCATCAGGCAGAACGCGAGGGGCGATGGCGATATCAAGGCCAATCATCTTTGCCCAGTTACGGAGCTTCTCGGCCTCCTTGGCCAGGGCCTCATCGGAAATATTCGGCGTGATCTGGAAGTCTTTTAACGCCTCAAGCTCCTTCTTCCACTCCCGCGTTTTCTCTCGCGCAGCCTCAAAGCTCTTCTCCGCCTTGTCGGCATTGATCTGGTCGGATTCCTGCTCGATAGCCTGCAAGCCTTTGATCATGCCCTCAAAGCCGTAGGTGTTCTCACCGGCTTCGGACAGCTTAAGCAGCATATCCAGCGCGGCCTGGGCGTTACGCTTAGCACCCTCGATATCGCCAGAGCGAAGAGACTGGCGCGCCGCTACCTGCAGACTCTGAGCATTGTTAAAGCTGGCCGGGCCAGCGCCGCCAGAGCCCAGCTTTGAGAGCGCATCTTGATAGCGCTTCTCGGTATCAAGCTGGGCTTTTCGAGCCTTGCCCAGCTCTGCGTTTGCCTTCCGCTGCGCAGCTACCTGGTCATCAAGCGCGTTTTTGAACTTGATAGTGAGTTGGTCGGTGATGCTATTGAACTCATCGGCATAGGCGCGCTTGGCGGCCAGCGCCTGCTCATTTAACTCGCGGGTACGAGATGCCGCTGTTTCCTCAGCCGAAACTACCTTTTCAGCGGCTTCATCACCGCTGTCCGACCAAGCCTTGAAACCCTCTATCCATAGAGAGAATCCACTGAACAAGCCGGTGGTGTTGAGTTGGCCGCTTAGGAAGTCTGTAACGCCTGAGCTGTCACCTGTTGCCGCTTTATCGAGAGCAGTGGAAAGCAGGTCGAGGTTATCAATAGCCTTCTCCGACGCGCCGGTCAGAGTGTCGATGGCTCCAACAACCTTGTTGATGCTGTCAGTGTTTGTGGTGCGCGCATCGCCAACAGTGTTGCGCATATTGTCTGCAAGGTTGAGAAGCTCCTCAGACTGCTTGCTCAGCGCAGTTACAAAGCGCTCTGTTGTCAGCTCGCCAGCCTCCGCCATCCGGATCAGTTCCGACCGGCTAACACCCAGACTAGTGGTCAGTGCATTAATCAGCGTCGGGGCTTTTGTGAGCATTTCAGTGAATGCCTCACCTCGAATTGTGCCGGTCTGCAAGCCCTTGCTGAGCTGGTTGATCATCGCCTCAGCCTGCTCGCCTTTAACGTTACTGGTTACCAAACCGGCAGACAAAGCGGCCACCATATCTGCTGCCGCAGCAGCAGAAAATCCCATCTCCCGTAAAGGCCCGACTGCGCCAATAAACAGTTCTGTGGTTTGGGCGAGCGGAATACGTACGCGCTTCGAGGTTTCCTCAAGCCGCGCCAGAGACCGATCATATTCGTCCTGGGTGGCTACGGCGCCGCGCAGGCGGTCTTCCATCGTGACAACGCTATCAGCGATATCGAAGAACGCGCGGGTACCGCGCTCAATGCTGTATGCGGCAGCCACAACCGCAGCAAGCTTTGTAGCCATATCCTGCAGATTCCCTCCAATCTGCTCGCTTCCAGTCTGCAGCTCGCGGATTGCCGCTCGGGTTCTATTTACCTGCGCCTGATACTGGATCTCTGCTGCAATCCGCTCGCGGGCGGAAAGTACACCTGACTTGGTAAGCCGGCGATAGTCGGCATCCAGCGCAACCAGCTGGGCGCGAAGCTTGCGCAGCTCCGCCACGCCAAAACGATCAACTGCCGAGGTGATCGCTGCATCACCACTGCCTTTGGCCACTGCCTTTCCCAGCTCAGCGCGCAGGCGCACTTGCTCGCCCGCCAGGTTGCGGGTATCAACGCCAGCCGCACGGAGCTCGGCGCGCTGCTCACGCACTTTGGTCTTCTGTTTGTCAAACTCGCGGGTGGCGCTGGCTAGCGCGCGCTCCGCCTGGCGAAACTCTTGATTCAGCGCCTTAACGGGTTGGCCGGCCGCCGCAATTGCGGTTTTCAGATCGGTTACACGCTTGCGGGCCTCAAAGTAAGCGGTGCTGGCTGCCTTGGCATCTTCCTGGGTTTTCTGCAGGCCCTCGACCTGGCGCAAAGGCTTTTCAACTGCCTTGACCAGCTCCTGGTACTCCTTACGGAAGGCGCCCACATTCTTGATGGCGTCACCGAGGTCGGCCGATAGCGTGAGTTCGATGTCAGACATCAGCAGGTCACTCCTTCAAGCACTGCAAAAACAAAGACCATGGATAATTCATTGCGTTGGGGTGACCTATTCGGCCAAGCACCGAAAGGCACTTTTCTAGGTTTTTCAGCGCTCGCTCTGGCGTTTCTCCAGCCGCGCCAGAGCGCTGAAAAAATCCGGGTTCAACTCCTTCGCCTTTTCCAGCAACTTCTTCAACTGGGAGGGTGGCAGCTCTTCCAGCTCTGTGACGGGCAAGCGGCTAAACAGGGCAAGGTCGGTGATGCTGCATTCTTCAAATAGCGCCTGGTCAATCTGATAACGCGCCAATGCCTCTTTATCTGCATCTTCACCAGGCCAGTTTAAATTCATCAGTACCTGGCGCATTTGCGCTGGGGTCAGCTCATAAACCACAACGTCACGCGCCGTTTCGCCAGCACCGATGGTGGCGACGCCTCGCGCTGCTAAATCACTCATGCTTTTCTCCAGGTATAAAAAAACCCGCCGAAGCGGGTTGTTTTGGATGTGTTGAACTACCTGCCGCCAAATCCAGCGGCAAGCACTAAAAAGATACCAATGCCCATCAATATCAAGAGCGCTGGGATTGAGGCCAGCGCCCACTTAATCATGAATACAACCATCGAACTGAAGCTCATATTTACATCAAGCACAACAACTGGCTGGGCGCCTCGATACTCGGCCATGGCGGCTTTTACATTGGCAGAAACTGCATTATCAGCAGGCTTGCCAGCGGCAAGCTGAGGATGCGCGGCCAGCTCGCGAGCCTTACGCAGTTCTAAAGCCTTCTGATAGAAAATACCGCACTCAGGGCAGCGGCTCGGGTCAGGTTGACTCCCTGCCAATGGTGTGTGGTTGCATTCAGGGCACTGCATAGAGGATTCCCTCCCAATTGGTATGGAAGGGACTTTAGCCTAGGCGAATTAAATAGCGCCAGTTTTGCCGGCGGCGGCTATTGCTTCGTAATGCTGAGATAGCACACCAGAAAAACCAATCAGCCAGGCAGCAACCATCTCATCGGTCGGTGGCGGGCTAAAGCCTGCAGCCCAATCCTCCATCGATTCTTTTAGCTCTGAGTGAAGGCCGCCATCGCGCACAAAGGCAGCCTGGCCAGCGCAGATTCCATCATTCAGGCATTGCTCAATAATTGCTTCCATCATGCTGCTCCAGCGTTATCTATGATGCTTTTCAGGCGATCAAGCCCCGCGCGGTTGTAATAAAAGCTCTCTACCTGCTTGGAGCTGTGCCGGGATTTATCCAGGCGGAACTCGCCGTACTCCGGCACCTTCAAGCCGTGAGCATTGGCCAGGCGCCCGATCTTATTGCCCGATACGCCAAGCTGATCACCCACCTCGCCAGCAGCCATCAAGTGCTCATCAACCCGAGGCAGCGGAATCAAGCGGGTGCCGTAAGCCAGCTCAGAGGCGCGGCTCAGTAGCTCCTGCTTACTGTTTTGCCCAAGGTGCGGCAGATGCTCCAGCGCAAGCTTGGCAAACTCCATCACTGATTCATTGGCTGCTGGAGCTGGCTGGGCGCGCGAATTATGCGCGTGACCCACATTCCAGTATTGCCAGAGCGCGTCATCGCACTCGTTTTGGTAGTCAATGATCTTGTCTTTAATTTCCGGCGAAACCTTGTTCGGGTTGACGCTGTGCAGCCAGGCCGGAAGTTTTCTAAGCGGAAGACAAACAACCTGCCTCCCCTGATCATCCCCAGGGAGCTGCGTAACCATATGGTGTACGCAGGTCTCGAATCGATCATGCAACTTACGGTGCTGAGGTTTCCAGGCAAGGCCCATACCCTCAACTACAGGGCGCATTGGCACCATCGGCTCGCCATCATGGTCAACAAGAAACAGGTTCTGTCCGTGAAACGGCACCGTCATCAGAGCGCTCATGCTGCGGCACTCCCTTCGGCTTTCTGGTCAACCATTTTTGCCAGGGCTAGCCAGTCAGTCTTGGGCGGCAAGATGATCTGGCGCTGCAGCTGGCGAGTCAGTTTGGCTTTGATGGTCGGCGTCCATGGCTGGCCACCGCCGAGCACCTCCTTCTCAAACCAATGCCGCGCCTCGTTCACGAAGGTTACAAATTGGTAGCGGGCCTCCTCTTTGGCGGCAAGCAGCTGCATGACGGTGTGAAACTGGTCATCCGGGATGTCATCGAAGCGTGGCACCGAGAACACCACACGCATGTGGTTAAAAATCCAGTTCTTCGAATCCTTGCCCAGCGCCCAGCTACTGCACAGCCCGTCGACCTTGCGGTAGATCTCCTGCCAGTGTTCGTTGGTCATCGACGGCCGCATAGCTGCGGCATCGAGAAACATGCCGTGCTTACGGATAGAAGGCAGCACGTCATTGAACACCCAGTCCTGGAACTGCTTCGCTTCCGGCTTGTTGCTGCGGAAGATCACACGGTAGAGGTTGGGCTCGTTGACGAAAGTCAGCTCCTGATCACCGCTGGCGGTGGGGGTTACAAGTTTTGTAACCCCCTTTGAGTCGAGCTGAAATCGCTCTGGCGATGCCACCTTCAGGTCGAGTGTGTCGCATACGTCGCGCAGGGCAAACCAGGGCTCGCCCTCGATCACATGAATGCGAATTTCGTGCAACTGCTTGAACTGGAACACCTGGGCTGTCTTGCCCTGGACATTGATATCTGCTGCGTTTGCGTTAATATTCATCCCGTGAACTCCTACGATAGTTTTCACATCCGAAGCCCTAAGCGCGCCAACGCTTGGGGCTTCTTCGTTTACGCACCCTCAAGCTGACTGTCTTTTCAGTTGCGCCAGCAATTCAACCAGCTGCCCATTCATGGATCGGTTCTGCTCCTTGGCAACATTTTTCAGCCACTCAGCTATGTCTTTTGGGAAGCGAGTTGTTATCCGCACTTGCTCGTCCATACGCCCTCCTAAATACGACACTGTTGTCGTGCCACACACAAATAAGAACACGACACTACTACCGTGTCAAATGCAGATTGACACCGTTTTCGTGTAAATTCGATATATCGAAGATCGAAAGCGAGCAACGCGTTTAACCATGGATACAGAAGACCGGTACACCCGCATCACGCTGCGAATCCCCAAGGACTTGCATGCCTGGCTATCCCAGTCTGCTGATGACACCAGTAAATCCATGAACGCCGAGATAATCGCTCGCCTTGAGCGCAGCTTTGAAGGCGACGCTCTTGGACTCGACAAGGACGTACTCGACGTACTGGCGCTGCAATCCACGCTCACCCTGGTGCTGCTGGATGGCCTGGACACCTCTTCCCTAACTTCGATTCAGCAAACCGCAGCCAACGCCTTGCATAAGGTGGCGAAGTCCATGAGCGATAAATTAGTGCTCAATAAAGGCGCTGACGGTCACAGATTCGGAACCCTGCCAACCAGCCATACCGATCATCCTGAACACCCAGACTTCGAGCCAAGCAAGAAGTAGCAATGCCGCCACTATGCCGTGACGGCACTGCTCAATAGTTTGCAAGCACTCGCCAAGGAGCGGCCATGCTAGACCGAGCGATCCAACTCCAAATACTTCAAGCACTTGCGGCCAAGTACCCGGAGGCAGCTTTTAACGTGCTCCGTGACGCTGGCATCGATGAGGCCACCGGCATTGCCAACCTCTTCTACCTAAATGAGCACAAGCTTGTAACAACAAGCTTTACCAAGTTCGGCAAAGACCCTATGGGCCTTGGCGGGCAACAGCGAATTACAGCTGCCGGTATGGACTTCCTGGCTGATGATGGTGGCGTAAGCGCGATACTTGGCACCGTGACCATCAAGTTTCACGAAGAGTCGCTAAAGCAGCTAATCGAGTTTCGTTTAGACCAGGCGCAGCTTCCTACGGAAGAGAAGAATCGCCTGCTTCAAGCTGTTCGAGAACTTCCCGGCGAGTCCATAAAACACCTGACAACGCGATTGTTGGACCTGGGCATGGAGAACCTGCCGAGAGCAGTTGAGTTAATTCGTACAGCCCTACCGTGACACCGCCTGGGCCTTCTTCTTCGCCAGCCAGCTCCAGCACTGCATAGCCAATGCTTGCCCCTGCCTTGCGGCTCCATAGCTCCAAGCAAAGGGTTGGCTCTGCATGGTTTGCGAGGTAAATAAACGCCTCGGTAGTGCCAGCCATATCGCGGCCAGGCAGTAGCAATACGCGAAGGCAGGCTTGAGCTGCTGCATCCATTTAAAACGGCCTCGTAAGAAGTGATGGCCATCCCTGGCCAACCAGATCAGTCGACGTCAAGAATTTCCATGTACTGCGACAGGCCAACGCCAATGCGGGTTTGATCCTTCTCGGCCTTGGCTGTGAACTCCATGCCTTCGAACTGATCGGCAATCACAGAGAGGCTGGCTGGCGAGTGGTTCACCTTAAATACCTCGATGATCACCGGCTTGCCGGAGCGCGCTTCGTTGAGGCCCTCGAACAGCAGGCTGTAGCGCTTGCCGGAGTTAACCAGGGCCTGAATGTTGGCGTGGCTCGGGTAGCCGTAGTCGATCTCGATATCGGCATCGTCGACGATGTCGCCCGTTTCCATGATGGTTACGCCTGCCGGGCTGACAAGGTAGTCATCGCCTTCGACGTAGGTGATGGGTGAGCCGCCGGTGCTTTTGACCACAACGGTCACCGCTGCATCCACTGGCTTCGAAAGGCGGATCAACGAGCCCTTGTAGGCCTTGTGGGTTTCGGAGGTGACAGTGCCAGAGGCTATATCGGTCGCTGAGGCGTAAATCGCGCGGGCGATGTTGGCCTTGTTGAAGTGGCGGGCGTTGTAGGTGACGTTCAGTGCGCTGATGCGCTGCACCGATGCGTCCAGGCCGCCACCTGGGGTTGTGTAGTCTTTATCTTCGATGGTTTCGGCTTCAGCCGCGTACTGCAAGCTGTTGCAGTTACCGATCGGGATATGCCCTTTGGGGTTTTGCAGGTCTTTGAGCGAGACCTTGCCGCTACCCAGGAATGCGCCGCGTAGATCAGCCATTGCTCTGCTCCTCCTGCTTGCCGCCGATCACGCCCTGCTTGGTCAGCCAGGCCTTTTGATCAGCGGTTACGTTGATTGTGTCGCCAGCCTTGTGCTTCTTGCCGGCGTGTTCGTGCGCTTTTTCGAGGACGACCTCTTCCAAGGTGGGCTGCGGAGCAGCCACCTGCGATTTGTTGCTCATGGGCTTACGCTCCGTTTATGACGACGTGCAGCTGCACGGGGATGGAGACCGTCCCGACCGGTACTTCGCGATCTGGTAGAAACGGGTTGATGGTTTTGGTTACGACTTTGCGCGGGCCTTTTGGCCCCCATGGGTTTGGCTGGCCTTCGGGCACGTGAAGGCAGCGGCCAAGGTCAGCGATGATGTCGTTCAGCTGCTCAAGGCAACCATCCGGGTGGCCTGGGTCAACCAGGCCAATCACCTTGCGGCCGAGGAAGAACAACCAGGCGCCGGCGCCATCCAGCGGCGGCGGGCACTCATCGGGCTGCACAGTGATGCAGGGATAGGCCAGATCCTCGGTATCCAGCAGCGCGGCGATCCACTTGGTGTGGATGCGCGTGCCGATATCGGTGAAGTAGCCGTTGGCCGGGGTGATTGTCGAAAGCCGATCAATCAGGGCCTGGTCTGCCAGGTTCAGCGGGTTGTCGTTCACAGCTTGGCCCTTTCAATCTGCCGGCGAATTTCACGATCAAGGATTCTGTCGCCTTCGGCCTCATAGTCCGGCTTGCGGGTTTCCAGAATCTGCGAGGGTGACGGCCCGTACAGCGCTCGGATTGGTTGGCGCAGCAGGTCGGCGCCATAGGCACCAGCCCCGCGGCGCTCTTCAAGTGAGCGCTTGGGGCCTTCACGCACAAAGATCAGGCCGTCCGTGCTGCCTGAACCTAGGGTTTTGACGATGAACGCGCCGGGCAGCACCTTGGTTTGCCCGGATACGTTTACGCGCACCCCAGCCTTGCGGCGCTTGCCGCCTTTTTGCTTCTCGTAGAGCTGTTTGTGAGGGAAGTGGCTGAGCACCAAACCCTTCTTGAGCGCCCAGATGCGCACCACGTCACCCAGGCGACGGGCCTTAGTGAGCCGCACCCGGTCACGAATAACCGGGCGCTTGATGTTCACTTCGCCGCTCATGTCCTTGAGGATGTTGGAGCGCAGAGACTCGCCCGTATCGTTCATGGCCATGAGCACCGCCTTGCGGAGCTTTTTGTCGATCGCACCAACTCGCTCGAGCGACTTGCGGCCGCCCTTGGCGCTGAGCTTTACGCCGCTCATGCTGACTTAACTGCAGCAGTGACGATGACGCCGTCATTGCGCACCGGATCGAACACAAGCCACCGGTCAGACCCAATAACAAAGAGCCCATCGCGGCGAACCTTGCACAGCTGCTCGGCCAGTACGCTGATCTGCACCTGATCCACAACCAGCCCACCATCAGGCCCTACGCGCTCGATGTCGCGCAGGATGACCAGTTCAAGGTCGGTTACTGGAACAGATTGCACGTGATCGGAGTACGAACCCAGTAACGGCTCCCCGCCACCACCTTCCTCACGCATGCGCTGGAAGATGGCGCGAGCAGCACGCGCCTTGAGTTGCTGGCGGCTCATTACTTGCTCAGCTTGATGATCGCGCCAGGCTGGGTGCAGAGGTTCAGCGGGTTTTTCTGAGCCTCCATCTGAATGCCACGGTTCATCGGCAGCGGCTCCTGCTTGGCGTACAGAGGCAGACCGAGGGTGTTTACGGTCTCCATGTAGTCCGCCGGGGCGTTGCGGGTGATGAACAGGTCTGGCACACCTTCTGGCACCAGGTAAGCATCGTTAGCGCCGATGAATGCCTGGGTGCCGATCTGGCCGCGATACTCTTCCCACATCACGCCACCGAAGGCGAACCCGCCGCGGGCATCGTTGCGCAGCATCTCGCCTTCGTTGTAACGCTCCCAGGCCTTCTCGACCTTGGCATGGCCAACGAAGTCGTCGAAGAAGCTGGCACCGCAGAACGCGCGATAACCGGTGACCATGGCGGCACCCAGGGCAGCTTCCGACTTGCGCTTGGCTTCCATGATTTTGCCGCGGATGTTGGTTGTGGCAGTGGCCAGGACCAGCGAGACGGTTTCCTGGGTAATGCCGAACTCTTCATAGAGGTCGTAGATCACCGAAGTGCCATCCGCATCCAGAATCAGGCCCTTGACCGCGCCAATGCGGTGGAACTCAAGGGTGGTTTCCAGATCCCGGCCGAACTTGGCGAAACGCTGGTTTACCACGTTCTGGACGGACTCCAGCTCACTCTCGCTACCAAAAGCGCGCAGGTTCTGAATGGTATCGGCCAGCAGCGAGTCACCGGTTTTCAGGTGAGGAACCACGAAAGAACGCAGATTGCGGGCGTCACGATCGGCAGGTTTGACCGGCTTGCCACGCTCACCGACTGCAACCAGGGAAATCTTGCCCTTGTTGTATTCGATGGTGACGGTGGTGGTGGTGACGCCCTCTTCGCTGAAGAGGCCGAGGGCGCCGATGCGGCCAGGCTGGTAATCCTGCTGGTTGATGGCAGCGGTCAGTGTGGCGACGCTGAAAGCGTCATCGTTGAAAATGTCGAGATGAGCCATTGCTTCTTACTCCTTGAGGTCAGTCAGGCGGCGATCAGCGCGCCACAATGTGGCTGCCGGCCAGAGCCAGAAGCGCAGCGGTTTGTTCGGCTTCGTCGTAGCCTTCCGGCCAAACGAGCATGTCGGCACGCACTTCAGTGAGGCGCGTGTAGGCAACTGCTGGCACGTCGCCTGCGGTTGCATCGGCATGGCCATAGAGAATTGCCACCGGCACGTGTGAGCCAGTTACCGGGTCGGCCGGAGCCGCTGCCAGTTGCACGTACTTACCGGTTGCGGTGAGCTTTGCCAGGACAGTGCCGGGCACCAGTACGCCGGTATCAATAACGATGTCATCACGCGACAGGCTGCCGTTGGCTTCGGAAAGGACGAAGTCACCGACTCGGCGGGTTTCGAGTTTTACGCTCATGTTGCTTTCCTCGCGTTGCGCCGCGCATATACGGACGCATAGGTGGTTGTGGGGCTTGAGGCCTCACGCTTGGTGCTCGCCGAGTGGCGGGTGCTCAGGTTCGGCCCGGCGGCCAAGCGGCTGGCCAGCTCTTGGCGCACCACCTCGATTCCGGTACCGGCGTTGATATAGCCAGCAGCCAGTTGAGGCAGCCGCGCGGCCGTGCAAAGGTTTTTGATTTCTTGGGCGCGTTCGACCGCGGCCTGCATCTGGGTGGCGGTCCAGCCGTCCTTGATGGCGGTGGCGGTTAGCGCTGACAGGCCAGCGGCCTGGCATTGCTCGGCGATTGCAGCGGCTTCCAGCGGTTGGGCGTCAGCAGCTGCATCTGGCTGATCCTGCGTTTCCTCTACGGTGCCTGGCACTTCGCTGTCGGGATCGGCCTCGACAGTGCCGCCATCGCCCTCTTCCACATTGAGTTCAACCGACTCCAGCGTGGCTGTGGTCGACTCTTCTTGGCTTACGCCGGCGGCAGCACCTTCAAAGGTCAGGCGTTTACGGGCATAAACACCGCCTTGGAGTTCAGCCATAAGATCGCGAAACGTGCCCAGGTGGTCGGCAAGACCAGCACTGACGGCGGCTTCACCGAAGACCAGGCCCGCTTCAGTCGCTTTTACCTGCTCGACATCAAGGCCGCGATACGCGGCGACGCTGCTGGTGAACAGCTCATAAAGGCGGTCAGACTCGCCCTGCATAAAGCCGCGGGCTTCTTCGCTGAGCGGCTCATTGGGGTTGCCTGCAACCTTCATGGCACCGGAGTGAACATAGGTCCACTTGATGCCGGCTTTGGCGTTTTGCTCGGAAACATCGCGGTGGCCGATCACCACACCCACGCTGCCAACACCGCCGGTGCGGGTTACCCAGATTTCAGAACAGGCGGCAGCGATGGCGTAACCGCCGGAGTAGGCGTAGTCATCAACCATGGCGATCAGCGTGATGTTCTCGCGCAGCTTGGCCATGCGGTCAGTCAAGTCAAAGACCTGGGCTGCTTCGCCGCCTGGCGTTTCAAGGCGGAGCACCACGTGGGTGATGTTGGCGTCTGCCTCGATGTCATCGAAGGCCAGCATCAGACCCTCATAGCTGACAGGCGCAGTACCGCACATGGGCACTTCCATCGCGCGGGCTGTCATCGCGCCGGACACCTCGAGCACTGCAATGTGGCCAACCTTTTCCATGATCTGCCGGGGCTGACCGTCGCCGCCCGCATCCAGACCACCGCGCAACCAGCCATCGATCAGCGCTTCGGCCATGCCTGGCTCTACAAGCAACGGACGGTTTACCACTCGCGAGTAGATCTGCTGCACAAGCGGGCCGCCTTGGCCGCGGCTGAACAGGCGCTGCAGAATTCCAGTAGGTTTGGACATCGGGTGTCTCCAGAATTGAAAAGGCCCGCACGTGGCGGGCCTTTTGTTATTCGCTTGGGGCGGGGTCTTCCGCCTCCTCCTGAACGGGATCGTGGCTGTAGCGCAGCCCTTTACTGGCCGCACGCTCGGTATCGATGCGGTTTTGCTCGTCGATATCCTCCACGTCATAACCGCGTTCTGCTGCGGCGGCGGCGCGGGAGCCGAGGCCGCCTTTGATGAGCATCAGCTCGCCTTGGGCGTCCTGCACCGGGTGCAGATAGCGCCAAGCGTGTGGCCGCCAGTCAGTGGCAACGTGAGCCTTCCGGTTGGTGGCGTAATCACTGACCTTGAGCCGACCAGCCAGCACGCCGGCATCAATCACCGCCTCCCACATCCGCTGGCACAGCTGCGGAATGGTGTAGAGCCACTGATACTGCTCGATGCGGCGGCGATACTCATTGAGGATGGCGCGCAGAATCCGGTCGTTAACCTTGCCCATGTCACCCGAAACAAGCTCGTAGGGCATGCCGAACGAGGCGGCGATACCCATCAGCTGTTGCCGCATGAAGTCGCCGTAGCCGCCGCCCTGGTCGCCATCAAACAGGGTGATGTCTTCACCTGGCAGCAGCGCAGGGAATGTGCCTGGCTCCATGCCGACCACCGGGCTACCGGTTGAGTTGTCGATTGGGTCACCGGTGAACGGGTCGTACTGGTAATCCGATTCTTCGAAGGCATCGCGCTTGATTACGCCGGTGTAGTTGGCGCGAGTTTTCTTGCGCACAAGCTCGGCATCGTCGTATTCGTCAAAGTCGCGGGCCTTAACCAGCGCCTGCACCGTCTCAGCCATGCCGCGCACCTGGCCGGCGCGCAAAGGGGCGAAGTGGTGGATAACTTCTGCGGCAGGGACAGGAATCAGCTCCATGCTCGACTGAGCCATGTCACTGGGGTGACGGCGGTACATCCAGTATTGAGTGCGCTTGCCGGTGTTCTTGTTGAACTCCACGCCGGCAATAATCTCGGTATCGGGCCGTTGCTCATGGTGCGTATGTGGCACCTGCTCCGACTCAATGAGCTGAAACTGCACTGGCACGGCTGTACCGCTGCCCAGCTCCAGGTGGCGAATGCGAACGAACATCTCGCCGGCTTCTTTGCGGCCTCTCACCGCCAGCGCCATCAGGCCGTAGACATCCAGCACTCCGTCATAGTCAGCCTCTGCGGTGAACTCATCCCACAGTTTGTTGGCTGCTTCTGCGAAGGCTTTGTCAGGCGACTTAGAGCGCGGCTTGATGCCGGCTCCTACTTCGTTGCTGACCCAGTTGCCAATGGCGTTGGCGATCCACCCATTGTTGCGGGCGGCGTCTCGCGAGCGGGCGCGCACGGTAGATAGCTGGCTGACTACGGCCCGTGTCGGCCCAGCTGAGCCTGGCGCCCAGCCTTTTAGGCGGCGGCCTTGGCTGGCAGCGTCATAGCTGGTCATCGGCGTTAGCGGCTGGCCATCAATGATGAAGCCGCGGCTGCTGAGGGTATCTAAGTCCATCACAACCCCCGGCGATGATTTAAGCGGAAACCGCGAGGGCGCCGGCCGTTTTCTGCGAGCGCGACCTCTGCTTTGATCTGGTCACGCAGCGCGATCAGCTGCGGCAGTTCGGCAGTGGCGTAGCGGGTTGAATCATTCGGACCGAAGCGAACTTCAACCACGCGCTCGCCTTGGGCCAGGGCCACAATGGCAGCCTCGACGGCCTGTAGTTGATCGCGGGTGTAGGCCATCAGCGGTTTACCTGCATGCGCACCCGGCGCGTGGCGGGCTTCTTGGTTTGTGGTTTCGGCGGATCAACAGGGCGCGGCTGAGCAACAGCACCTGCTTCTGCCTGAATTACGTTCGGGTTGTGGTCCCATTCGCGCGCCCAGGGCGGCGGGTTGGACCAGTCAATCTTCTCCATGCCGAGCTTGATTGCGCCGGCGCGGTTGTATGCGGCCAAGTCGAAAGCTTCGTTGTTGCCCTTGCCCGGCTTCTTCCAGCCCTGCTGGGTGCGTACTTCGAAGGTCATCTCTTCGAAGAACCAATCGCCCAACCATTCCGGGAAGTGCATAAAGCCCGGGCCTGGCTTTTCGCACTTAAGCGCTGCGTCTACTGCATCCTTGAGCAGGTTGGTGTTGAGCAACCAAACCGGCACTTCGCCTCGGGCCTTTGCCTTTCGGTCTTTACGCTGGCTGTCCGGGTAGGACTCTTTCAGCCTGGGCGCATTGGCTGCACTGCCGCCCTTGATGAGCATCAGCCGCTGATGAAGCCGGGCGCGCTTAATCTTGCGGTAGTAGTCGTAGGCGCGCTCAGTCACACCCGCCTTGCCGCCGGAGTCGCAAATGAACAGCGCCGGCAGCATCGCGCGGCCGCTGCCATCTGACAGCGGGTAAGCCTTCTGCATTGCTTCTGTTGTGAGCAGATCCCAGTCTTCAAGGTAGGCGGCTGGATCGACCTGCAACGGCTTGCCGTCTTCATCCAGGCGCTTGCTTTCGCGAATGTTGTAACGGTCTATCAGCCAGTTCTCGCCTTCAGCACCCCAGCCTTCGACCTGCACAACAAATCGTGGTTTGCCACCCGCCTGCACGTCACCTGATACGGTGATGAACCGCACCCCGGCTGGAACCTGGAACTTGATTGTTTCCTCTTTCCTGACAATCAGCAGATCAACTGAGCGCACCGACTCGGCGCGCTGGGGCATGTATGGCGCGCCCTGGTCCAGGTTGGTGGTTGTCTTGAGGCTTTCTTCTTCGCCGGTCGTCACATAGGCATGGACGCCCTGCAGGTATCGAAGGCAGATCGACTCCCACCCTTGGAAAGCGGCCGGCATACCGCCAAGCCAGTAGCTTGCAATACTGCTCTGCCGCGCCTCGCCGGTGATCACGCCGTTACGATCAATCTCCTGACCTTCCGCTAACCAGCGGCCAGTCCGATTCATAGCGCGCTTGTGCTTTTCTGAAACAGGCACTGCGCAGTGAGGGCAGATAAACACCGCACTTCGCATGGCCAGCTTCATCAAATCAGCTGACCTGATGCTTTCCTTAAGCTCCTCGAAGCTCGGCAGGTCAAAACATCCGATGCCAGGTGCCGGCTCGCTGAAGTGATGGCAGTCAGGGCACTGCCAGTACCAGCGACGGCGGTCGCCCATGTTGTAGAGGCCGATGATCCCACCGCAGGGTGGGGCTTCATGCGGGCTCTGCTTCCTCCAGTTCGGATCTTTCAGCTCACGACCTGGCGACGACTCAGCAGCACACATGCCGCGAGACAAAAAGGTCTGCGTGCGTTTTAGAGCCAAGGACCACACATCGCCCTCACCCTCTACATCGTCCGGCATGCGGTCGTAGTCGGTGAGATATACCCAGCGGATCGACTTCGACGAAAGCTGCGAGACAGCAGGCCAGCCGATCTTTACAACCATGCCGTTCTTGAAGAACTTGTCATGGATGTTGTCATCGGAGCGGCCAGTCGCTAGCCGGCTTTTCAACTCTTTGCTGTATTTGATTGCGCGGTCTACGCGCATCTTGGAAAAATCGCGGGCCGCTTCCTGGCTCATCTGCACAATGAGCGCGTCGCCTGGGTCGCAGACGATTGCGTAAGTCATGCCGCCATCGATAAGAGACTGCGTTTTCAGCGATCGTGCCGGGCCAGCAAAGACCACACCCTGAAAGCGGCGGCTGGCGAGCATGTCCATTGGCTCGCGCATGTAGGGCGCAACATCCAAGGTGAACTGGCCCTGATATCCACCAGGTTCATTCAGGTACAGGTATTGCTCAGCTGCATCGCTGACTAGGATGCGGCGCGGTGGCCTGATGATCTCGGCGGTGTCGCGAACGATGTCAGCTGTTCTCGCCCGCATCGTCATTCATCTCATTCAGGGTGCTGCAAACGTCAAGCAGCTGCTGGTAAAGCCCCTCGCGCGCGGCATCAACCACTTCGATTGCTCGCTCTACTTCGTCAGGGCCTAGCGCGCAGTCACGCTCAAGCACGTCAGGCAGCGTATCCAGCGATTGCGCTAGCGACTTGAACGCAGTGGCGACAACCTGCTCCACCTCGCCCGCCGGGATCAGGTGGCGCTCTTCAGCCAGCCACTTGGATTTCTCACGCTCGGCGCGGTAGTGGCTGAGCCGGTCAGTTGGGTTCAGCTTGTCGGGATCAATGAAATCAGGGTCACCGGCGTAAGCGGCCTGCGGTCCCATCACCGCAATGGCCACATCTCGAAGACGCCAGGCCTGGTAACCGTTCACCTCGCCTGCCGGTGTGATTCCCTCCAGTCGCTTCTTCACTGTTCGGCGATCTATGCCGAACTCTTCAGCCAGTGCATTGATGGACCACAAACGCGCCCCGGAATGTACAAGGGTCGCAACCATGCGGACTCCTACGCAGCCCAGTAAAGACGGGGCCTCCAGCCGCTGCGGTAAAGGGGGTGTGGTGGAGCATTAGAAAATCGAAAAATAGTCGGTTACCGCGCGGCTCAACGCCTTCCCCGCGGTAGGGGGTGGGGCCTGGGGTCCCCTCCTGTTTTCGGCTTAAAAAAATAAGATTTATGTAAATCTATAAAAACGTCAAAAGGTTGTCGCATCAGGGGCGTGCCTTGCGGCGCTCCTGCCCTGACCAAGGCCAGTCATGCTGGAAGATGTCCGGATAGTGCGCCGCGGCATACACCGTGACACCCAGGTGCAGCATCACAGACCAGATAGTCGGGACAACGCCCGTGCCAACCTGGACCAGCACGCCGAACGCACCGATGGCCACCAGGTAGAAGGCTGCGCACAACAGAGGCTGATCCATGAATGAGGCGGCGCGCAGGTAATCCACTGCAGCCAGGACAATCACAAAGCACAGGATGGCGTCCAAGCCGATGAGGATGGTTGCCATATCAAGCACCCCGCAGGGCGAACAGCCGCTCACCAGCAGCTTTGATCGCCGGGATCAGGTTCATGGCCAGCAGGCCGATCAGGAAGGCCACCCCATAACGTGACTCAACATCAGCCGGCAGGCCGAAGTAAGCGACCACGAAAGGCGTGGTGAACACAGAGGACAGGAAGCCAGTCATCACCGCGGCAAAAGCCTGCTTGCGGGTCAGCCCCTTCAAAAAGCTCAGGGATAGAATCGCCCCGGCAAAGCCAGCAATAACGGCACCGTACTTGGCAAGCAGAGCGCTGCCGGCAGTAGTCGGGTCCATCTGCTTCTCCGAATAAAAAGCCCGCGTGTGACGGCGGGCAAGAGCTGTTGGTAGACAGCTAGGGATCTAAAACGAAAAAGCCCAGCACACAGGCTGGGCTTTTTCGTTGTGTTTGGTACGTGGCTAGGAATTTAACTGGTGCAGGATCCGCAGGATCTCTCCACGCTCTATTTCGACCATCATTGACTCGAACATCAAAACAACATTGCGACCATTCAGAGAATGCGAAAGCTCATATCCAAGTTCAGTTAAAACCATCGCACCAAGAACGACAGCGCCGGCGCCCCCGGGCGGATTGAACGACTTAATTAGACCTTCGGCCTCCAAGGCGTCACTAATATCTTGAGCCCATTCCGAAAATTCTGCGGTGCTTGGAAAATCCGCCGTGCCCTCACCATCAAGGTCAGTTCGGTATTGATTGGCTACCAGACCGGGAGTAAATGAATGATTGGGACCAGTAGCACCCAGAAGTCGACGAACCAATTCCCACATCTGCATAAAGCCACTTCCTTTTGCTCATTGTCGGTAGCCGCACTATGCGGCGCAGCGATCATAATAAGCCTTCAAGAAGCTTCAACGTTATACAGTTGCTAAAAACTAGACAGCACTCTCGCGAGCATGAAACGAAAAAGCCCCGGCGCGGCGGCCAGGGCTTTTCAAGCGGTAAAACCGCAAAGTAGCTGAAATATAGGGGTTTCGGCCCGGGGCGTCAAGCGGCCTCTTTTCGAGCCTCAAGTGCCCCATCGATCCAAGCCACACCGGCCTTCCAGAGCTGTCGGGTCTTCTCTTCACCGAAGCCCATCCGCTTGCCAACCTGGGCAAAAGAGCTGCTGCTGGTGTAGTACCGCAGCAACACCTCACCGCACTCGGGGTAGCGATTGCCAAGCCGCCCCATCAGCCGGTCGATCAGCAGCGCCTCATCATCTGTGATGGCTGGCGTGCGGCTTTCGCTGGGTGCAGCGCAGCAGTAAACCCCTGAGCCCTGAACCACCCACAAGCCCCACTGCTCAAGCATCTCTTCGGTGTCTCGAATCATCGCCATGGCTATCCCCTAATCGCCAGTGAGGTGCGCGCCGTTCACGCCCCTCTTGTTGTTGCCCTGGTAGTCCGCTGCTGGTCCTGTGACAGGCACCAAGCCAGCGCGCTCCAGTTGTTCTCTTTGCTGCTCAACCTGACGGTTCGCCCGGTTCAGCCTTACTCGAAGCTGTTGCACCATCTGCTCAAGGCTCAGCGCCTGGTTGGTTGCGCGATCGATCAGCCCTGCGCCGTTGCAGCCGGCGCAGGTCAGCACGTGGAAGATGCCAGGCGTCACGCCCTTGCCCTGGCATATCTCGCAACGCACCAACGGGATCACAGCAACCTGGCGCCCCATCAGAATTCCTCTACCTGCCAACCGGTGTTGCGCTTGCCGCGCTGCACACCGAAGAACTTGAACGGGTACATGCTGGCGGCCACCTTGGTCTTCACCCGGGCGTCATCCGTCCAGAAGCCCTTCACCTCATGCACCTCCAGTACGCTCTCGGCATTCATCACGAAGAAGTCGGCGGTGTAGAAGGTGTTGTCAGCCAGCCGCAGCTTCACGCCCTCGAAGCGGTACCACTGGATCTCGCCGGCATGCAGGCGCTGCTTCAGCAGCAGGTCATAGGCAGCTTCGGTCTTATTCATCGCGCCTTGCTTGAGACGACCAAGGGCTTGAAGTGCTTTGGTTGCGCTCATGCAGACAGCTCCCGAGCGATTTTCTGTGCGCAGCGCTTGCAACGATCCCAGTTGCCGGGTTCGAACATGGGCATCTTCTCGGTACTGACTGCATCGACGCCGCACAGGGCCGTCCAATAGGTTGCCCGGCCATGGCTTGTCAGAACGGCAAGCCCCTTCTGTTTCGTGAAGTAGTGGGCCTTGCCTGAGTGCGGAAACATCGGCTTGAGCCATCCTTTTGCCGGGCTGGCAGCCCCACCGGTCAAGTTCACGACTTGAGTCATGCCGCCACCTCGGCCGAAGTCCAGCAGGAGCCTTCGCTCAACTTGAAGGTAACCAGCATGTCCGGCACAACGACCATAAGGTGCCGGCTGCATACAGAGCCGCCCACCACCGGAGAAAAGTGAACACACCCAGAGCACGGGCGCGTGTCGACTTCGTAAACCTTCCGCCCGCACTGAGTGCACCAGCTGCCTTTCTCGCCGGCGCGGCCTTGGGTAATGCGGCAGCTACAAACCTCTTTTCCGTCCATCTTCATCCTCTACAATTGAAAACTCAGGAAATGGCCACAGCGCCCGCAGGCTCTGGGGTTTCGGGATTTGGTGAAGATGCAGGAGCGGCCATATCCACGCCGTGGGCGAGGCTGAAACCACACTCATCAAGACGGGCATGCCAGCGCTCCAACGCCTCCCGGCAACGCTCCATCACGTCGCGGGTCAGGTAGGTTTCCGACACCTTGCCCAGGCTGTGGTTGATCAGCCGCTCACCGATGAAGAAGTCGACGCCCAGGTCAGCCAGGCAATCGCGCATCAGCTTGCGCAGGTCATGACTCGACCACGTGCCGCCCGAGACTGAACGGAACATTGCGCTGGCAGTGGTTGGCGACAGCCGAGCACCACCGCGCACCGGGAACACCCAATCGATCTGTGCCCGAGCATCCGGCAAGGCCTGGCGATAGCGCGCCAACAAGGCCAGCACCTGAGGGGTGAGTGGCAGAATGTGCTGGCGGCGTGACTTGCAGTTCAGCTCAGGCAGCACCCACACCCGCTCAGCCAGCGAGATGTGCGACCACTGCGCCTGCAGGGTTTCGCCGATGCGCGTGCCATGGGCCAGCATCAGCAAGGGCAGCAGGCCATTCACTGGGTCGCGGTCGAAGTTCGCCGCCAACTGCTGCACCAGGCCCGGCAGGTCAACCCGAGACAGGCTTGCCGGCTTGCTGCCGATGGCACCGCGGTGGAAGCTCTTGAAGGTCAGCGAGGCCATCGGGTTGGCCTTGATGCGCCCCGTCTTCTCAGCCAGCAAAAAGGCCTGGCGCAGTGCCTGGAATGCTTTCTGCTGAGTGCCTGCCTTCTTGCCGTCTTGCGTCATCGGCCAAACCAGCTTGTCATCCAGCACACGCCGATCCAGCTTAGTGATGAGCACCTTACCCAAGACCGGAACGATGTTCTTCTTCACCATCGAGCGCGTGCTGCGCTTGTAGCTGTCAGATGTCTCGCGGTTGCTCTCAACCCGCTCCAACCACCAAAGCAGCACATCGCCTGTAGTGCGCATCTCGCCACCCTTCCCAGCCATCAGTTGACCCCCGGTGGCTTGCTGGCCTCGATGTCGGCGCTGATCAGCTTCGGCACATCATCGCCGGCATCCGTGTAGGCAAATGGCGCCGCATCGCCGGGGCGAGTGATGGTGAAGCGCTCAGCAGGCGCTCTCACCTTGGCAACGGTGTACCCGGCATTGGTCAGCCAGCAGTCAGGGATTGGGTCAAGCCGGCTATCCAGCTTTGGCTTCCAGCGGATATGCTCACCCATCACACCACCTCCCGCTTGATCCGCATCTTCTCCAGCAGCGCAGCCCTGGCTGCTGCGCCGTCCTGCGGGATGCCCTGCGTCTCACGCACACGCAGGGCAAACTGCTGACTGTGTTCCTCGGCCAGCTTCGCCAGCGACTTCTGGCTGTCGTGCCCAAGGCCAAGCGGCACGCCGTCGCCCAAGGCCTGGCCATCCATCGCACGGCGCACCATCACCGAGTAGCTGCGGTCAAAAAGCTTCCAGGTGTCCACGCCGCTCAACTGCATGAGCACATCAAGGCCAACATCGATGGCGGCGTGATAGATAACCGGGTGAGACCAGCGCGCATCACCGCGCGCGGATGGGTGCGCATTGCGGCACGCTTCCTGGTAGGCCCGCTCAGTAGGCGGGAGGCCAAGGGATTCAGGCGTTGGCCGGCACCACTCAACGAACTTACCTGGGGATGGCACAAAGTCGCTTGGCTCGGCGCGCAGGCGGCGCAGGCCGTGCTCAATCTGCCGATCCCAGTCGCGCACCTGGCCCTCCACCAGGGCCAGCACCCAAGTCACCTTGGCGGACTCAAGCGCCTCCTTCGAGCCCCACGCCTGGCGCCAGGCTGGGCGGGCGTTGCGGATCTCGCGGAACAGCTTGTTGATCAGCTCTTCAACGGCACCGCGCTCGGCAGCACTCAGGGCCGCAACCACGTCCGTTGCCTTCGGCGCTGGCAGGCTTGGCAGGGTGGAAGAGTGGCCGCTGACGATCTGGCGGGTAACCCGCTGAGCGGCGATCATGGCTTGCCACCCAACCAGCCGCCTTCATCGAAATCGGGATCACCAGGGCGGGAAGTTCGGGCACCAGCACCCGGTGATGCTGCGGCGATGGTTTTCAGCGCACCAGCCCGCTTCACAAGGCGATGGCACCAGCCGCCTTGGCTGTCAGCAACGGGCTTGTTAACCCAGAAGCTCACGAACTCAGCCAGCAGCTCAGGGGTGATCAAGGCCGGGTCGACGCCCTGCATCTTGGTCTGAGTCTTCAACGACATCTCATCGGGCTGCCACTGCTCGAACAGCTCGAACTGAGCGCGAGGGTCCACCGCGTGTTGGTGTTGTTGTTTATCTCTTCTCTTCTCTTCTCTAGGTAACGCATCACTAACGCTGCCAGCGTTACTTTTAGCGTTAGCAGCAGTGCCGCGCGCCTTGTGGGAAGCAGCGCGCTTAGCCCCTAGAAGCCGCTTCTTAGCGGTCTCGCCGTTGTGCCGGCCGAAGTTTGGCAGGGCAATCCAGTGGCCTTCCTCACCATCAACTTCAACCATCCAACCGACTGAAATCATCGAATCGCAGAAGCCGGTAACGCCAACCAAACGATCCAGTAACTTTTTACTAACGCTCGGAGCGTTACCATCTTCGGTGTGCTGATCGAACCAACCCCAAATACGCAGCAACTTACCCACCACCGCATCAGGGTCGATCATGCAAAGATCTGCCAGCTGGCAAACCTCGGGCTTGTCCAGAGTGATCAGCTCAAACTTGATCCAATCGCCGGCCATTATTGAGCCCTCCCGATCTTCTGCGCCAGCACGGCAAGGCCCTTCGACGTGATGCGTACCTGACTGGCAAGGCGACGGGCACCCTCTTCGTCAACACCCAGTAGCGTCACCTTGTGATCGAGCAAGCCGGCATCAAGGCGCGGCTGGAAGGCCACAAGGCGATCACTGCCAGAGCGGCGATACACCCAGCGGTTTGCCCGCATCCAATCGATCAGGGCGCCGCGCTGAACGCCTAGGTGCTTCGCGGCATCGGTGAGGCACATAGAGCCAGAGGCAACGGCAATGCGCGCCAGGGCCGCAACCTTCGGCGCCTGATCAGTCACCACCAGCTGCAGGTGCGTGCACTGCTCGGCCAGGTCAGCGGCAAGGCGCAGCGCCTCAGGCAGAGTGCTCGGCAGAGCTGGGGCGGCCTGGGCCTGCTCAAGCTCCTGCCAACGGCGAATCACCTTCATCCGTAGTGGCGCGCTGTAACCGGTCAACAGGCAGTCGGTGTGCTCGCGGTCGAGCAGATACTCGGTCTGCTCGCGGTTCTGAGTGTCCTGATAGATGTGCTCAAAACTGAGCGCATCTATCTGCAGGTCCTTCAGCATGGCGGCGATGTCGCGCTTCACGTTCTTGTGGATCTTGCCGGTGAGTTCGGCTATCTCGCGGGATGACATAGTGCGCGCCACGTTTTGCGCAATCGGAAAACGTGGCGCGGCACCTGCTGTATTGCTTGAGTGGGAATGGGTGTGCATAATCGGCCTCGAGTGTGTAGTGAAGAAGCCGGGCCGCAATCCCGGCTTTTTTGTGCCCGGAAATCAGGCGGCTTTGACGGACTGCTTGAACACTTCCATGCTCTGCACCACCTCATCGGCCTCCTTCAGCAGCGCTGCCTTCTCGCTGCTGCATACGTGGCCGTCTGCCTGCGCATCGAAGGCAAGGCGCGTTACGTCCGCCAGATCGGCGTGCAGCCTCAGCAGCGCAGCAGTCAGCTCCTTCGGGGCTGCTGGCTGCTTTTCCACCAGTGCATAACCAAACTCATTCAGCAGTGCACCCAGCACCAGCCGACGGCCTTCCTCCGGCAGATGCGTCAGCACCTGGCCGAACAGCTCAAGGCTCATCCGATGGTTCTCACGGTTGGGGTTCGCGCAATCCAGCAGGCGGCTTTCGTTAACGCCCATGCGCTTGGCCAGCGCGCTGCCGTTTTCGGCTTTAACTGCGCGGTGCAAGGTCCACTCAAAATCTTCCATTGCGAAACTCCGAATTTTCTCGCGTGGCGCTGGGCGGCCACCTGGGCGAATCTGTATTCAACAAATCAGGCCGCGGCTTCTTTCCAAGGGAAAGACGGGCACAGCGCCTCACGGCGAACTTGACCGGACGTTGCAGTTTCAATTTGCAGGGCGCGCTCAGCAGGGACCGGGCGAGAACCCGAACACCACTGGCTAACGGTCGGAGCGCTGATCTCAAGAAGAGTCGCCAGGGCTGCCTTTCCTCCAACAATCCTGGCGGCCTCTTCCATCGCTTCGGTAGGGGTCATCTCGGCATTCTCCAGTTCAACTGGAGACAAGATAAGGCATTAGCTAATCACAAGGCAAGCCATTGCCTAATCAACCACTTCGAGGCGTAAATTAGGCAATGCTTACTGGTCAAGAATTAGGTGCTGCAATTGACGCAGCACGCATCATCAAAAACCTTTCGAAGAAGGCTCTAGCTGAGCACTTCCGCATTGCGCCGCCATCTGTTCAGGGCTGGATAAAGACAGGCAGAATCGATAAGTCGAAACTGATCGAGGTGATCGACTTCTTCTCGGATGTTGTTGGCCCTAGCCACTGGGGCTTGAGCGAACGATCAGCAAACAACCTGTTTCTTAATGAAGGTGATGATGCGGGGGCTGAGTTGAATGTTTTTGCGGGGTTGCAATTTTCCCCTGCCACCAATGCAAAGCAAGCCCCGGCTGACTACGAGCTCACACTAGCCCCGGGCTCTGGCAAAACAAACGCTGCCGCAAAAGTGTTGGCGATGATCAAGCAGCACAGCGGAAAGTCATTGAGCGCGGCAGCTCAAGAGCGGATGGCTAAGGCCGTTGCTGAGAGCCTGTCGGAAACACCATCAAACGTAATCACCGGGGACTTTTCTCGACCAGCAAAGCTTACCGATGGCGACATCCTGATCCCTCAATACGATGTCCGCGCATCAATGGGCCACGGCCAGGTGCCGGCGGATTACGTCGATTTCGTGCGCAATGTCGTGGTCAGTGGCCCCCAGCTTGAGAGGCTTGGGTTGGAGTACACCTCCCCCGCTAACCTCTCGATCATCACCGGCTGGGGACAGTCGATGGAAGGCACGATAAACGACAAAGACCCCGTGATCGTAGACCGAGGCGTTACCGAGTTTGCCGGTGATGGCGTGTACGTTCTGACCTGGGCGGGCGATCTTTACATCAAGCGCCTGCAGAAGGCAGATGCTGATAGCTTCGACATGATTTCCGACAACGAGAAGCACAAAGACCGTGTTGTGCCCGTTGGCGATGTCACCATTCACGCGAAGGTGCTGCTCGTATGGAACGCCAAGAAGCTCTAGGTTTGAGCCTTTTCGCCTGATTGGACCGCGGAAGTGAAGCCAAAACCAAGGAAGAAAAAATGATGGCAATGGCGGTGAACGAAACTTGTGCCAATATACCTAGGTCGATATAGTGGCGACCCTGATTCTTCACCCAGAAGCTGAAGACGATCTGGAGCGTATCTGGAGGCTTGACCGTTGGGCAGCGTCTAGATTGATCGCGCTGCTTGAAGAGTTTGAAGGCAATGAAGGCCTGCTAGACAGGCTGTCTCAGAATTTTTTTCACAGAGAGCCGCCTGGCCAGTTTGATGTTCAGTACTGGATTGAGGTTAGGGACACTGGGCGTAATGTATTCCGGCTAAAGGTTTGGGATGCAAATGATCAACTTCTACCCTACAGGGTTATTTATGCGTACAAGCCCATAGAAGATGAGTATCACATACTAGCAATTGCGCCTAGGGAATGGGACTACGACCTTGAACACAAACTATCAAAGCGAATACTCCAAGCCTATGACGAGCTCTAGATTAACAACATGGTCGGACTCATCCGAGCTTGTAGAGCAATCATCTACTACTCCGGTGCCTTGCCGTGTATTCAAAATAAATTATTCAACGCCGGCGCCACAACCTAAAAAAGGCCGCGCACTTTCGAGTTTTATTAGCGACTGGACAAAAGACGAAGATAAATCTTCGGCTCTTTCGGAGGCTCGAGTTTGGCTAGGGAATACAGCAGCAATTTCTGGCGAGGGCGAAACAATAAAAAGCTTGAGGCTTAAGAGAGGTCTTTCACAGGCCCAGCTGGCGGAGCTCATGCAGACCAGCCAGCCGCACATCGCTAGAATAGAGAAGGGTCGCGACTCGGTCACACTAGAGACTCTTTGCAAGTTAAGCGAGCACCTAACAGCCGATTACAACTCAATTGTCCACGCAATCAAACTTCAAGAAAGCATATTGGCCAGAGAGATACGCTCATGAGCAGGAATGTATTTACTATTTTCTCTGACGACGTAAGGCATGAGGTCGGCGGGAAAGTATCTTACATTGGCTGCTACTCAGGAAAGCTATTAGTAGCAAACTTCCCTGTAGTCCTTTCAAAGCTTTGCTTAACGGTTAAGGTAACTACACCTGTTTCTAAGCCTTTCGAACACCTCACAGTTAAAGTTTATAAAGATGACGAGCTAATTGCGGAAGGTGGCGTGCCGCAAGAAGAGCTAAAAGGTAAGGCTCCACCTGAATCGCTTGGCGACGAACCTGCGAGCAATAAGTTGAGAGCCATTCAGATTGGCTTTGTGTTTTCTCCCTTCATGGTTGACGCGCCTGGATTGCTGCGTGTTAGGGTTGAGAATGAAGGCCGCGAGCTGAAAGGCACCGGTCTTCGCATACAACAGGCACCGGAAGGAATGGTTTTACCGATGATTTGATGCCCAGAAACGCATTAAAAAGCCCGCGCGAAGCGGGCTTTTTAATGCGTGTTCAAAAAGGCGCAGCCTCCTCCAGCGGCACCAACTCCTCAACCTCTGCCACCCGATCGTCATCCGTAGGCGCATCCCAGCGCACGATCACATCACCCTCCTCCGCATAATCCAGGCGCAGACCGTCCGTCTCCGCCAGCAACTCCATCACACCTCCCCACGCTTCATCCGTATCTGTATCCAGCCGGTGAATCCTCGCCTGGCGTTCTAGCTGCGCCTTTGGCGAGCTGATCATCGCGGAAACCCGCAGCCCCAGCTTTTCCAATCCAGTCAGTTCAGTGCGGCTTTGCTGCGGGGCTTTCTTCTTGGCCATCTGCCTCTCCTTTTGCTGTATGCACATACAGTATTTTGATCAACCTAGATTAGGCAATGACTCGCCCGCCTGAAATAAATTAGGCATTGGCTATTTACACTGATTAGGCATTGGCTTATGTTTAACCCATCGCCGGCAAACACCGGCCAGGCCGAAAGGCCGCCACTCTTTAACAACACGCGCCATGAACAGCTAGCCGGGCAACCGGCGAGGCAGCCCCGGCCATCACCTGTGGGGCGACAGTAAGTCAGGTGAACAAAACGCTATGCCAGTAGGCGATCGGCGCACTGATTCGTAAGCGAACTGAGGATGCTGCAGAACAGTGCGAGGTGATGACCGAACCGCGTGAATGACCCGAAGGGCATAGCGAGAAAAACGGACAGCATCACTGAGCAGCCTTGGCGACAGGGCTGCTTGGGATGACAACCGGAGAAGGCAGATGGACGAGTACGAAATGGCACTAAGTCGCCTGGGCACTGTGACCGTCACCAAGGACGGAATCAGCTGCGACGGCTTCAAAGGCAAGAACGCAATGTGCAGAGATGTCGCGATCATGGCAGCAGCCTGGGCGATTGGGGAACTCCAGCGGGAAATGCTGAAGACCATCAAGAAGCCAGGCAGCGGCAAAATCAGCGTCGATTGAAAGAATCCCGCAACACGACCGGGACGCCGCCGGGCAACGCATGAAGCAGCGCCCGGTGATAAGCAGGTTTGCCGCCTGGGCATAAGGCACCGATCACCTGCATGCAGGACGTATCGGGGTGTGATCGCGCCAGGGGATGCTGGCAGTCAAGCAGGCAAGAGGCGGTTCGAGTCCGTCCGAGATCACACCCCGATGCGCAATTTCGCGCATCACAACCAGTTGAACGCTTTGCCGCGATCACTGGGCAAGAAGGTAGCAACACCACCGGATCAGGGGACGCAGGAGCGGAACCGCCAGGGCCCACTACACCCGAAGATCAGCCGGCAGTGGCGTGCCGGCACCAATTCCACAGGTGGCCACTGCCTGCCCAGTGAGCGCGCAGCAGGAGAGCAGGCCAATGAATTAAGCCATCGCTACACCCGTGCGGCGCAGTAAGCCTGAAGGCTGCGTCCAATGCCGAACAGGCAGCGGCCAAATGTGGCGTCCATGTCACCGCGCATGGGCCGGGTAACCGGTAGCCCACCCGAACGACGACGATCACCGCTGACGCAACACACCCAGGCCGACGCCAGTAGCGGGCCTGGGCACCCTTCCCCGTACCCATAAGCAGCCAACCCAGCACGCAGCCTTGCGGAAGTCTGGCGGGTTGGTGCGGCTGACTTATGGGTATGACCAACCGAGGTGCCACACCATGAACGCACTGCAACAAGCCAAGGCCAGCGTCAACGAACTGACCGATCTGCTCGAACTGGCCCGCAAGGCCCGCGAGGCGTTCGCCGGGCGCAACCTCTCGCAAGGCTACCGCCCGGACCGCACCCAGGCCGTAATGGCCGGCAAGGGCATGGTGCACGTCATCGACAGCACCAGTGGCCGCTGCCTGGGCTTCCGTCGCACACCGAAGGAAGCGGCCTGGCTGCAGCAGGCCCTGGAAAACGGCACCCAAACCCAGGCACACGCCTGACCGGAGGCCAGCATGATCAGTACCCCGCATTTTCAGAGCCACGCGCAGCAGCAAGCCATGCTCGGCTGTGCAGCTAAGCTAGATCCGGCCAAGCACCCGCGGCGCTATGCCCAGCTTCAGGCCCGCCAGCGCCTCAACAAAGAGGTGCGCTGGCTTGATCAAGAGAACTCGATGCCCGGCATCCTTTATGCACGCGAGCGCCTCAATCAGATGCGCCTTGAGCGCCGCGCAAAGCAGGCTGAACAGATCAAGCCACTGGCTGCCACAGGCGAAACTATCATCGGCATGGCGCGCGCCATTGGCAGCACTCCACGCACCATCCTGAGCCTGCTGGATGAGTTCAAGATCACACGCGGCCCCAAGATGAACTTGGAGGCGTGATGGCCAAGAACACGCAGGAGCGTTCAAAGAAGTCTGCTGAAAAAGCTGCAAAGGCTGGCGAGGAAGAACTGCGCCACAAAGTGCGCCCTGGCATTCGCGCCATGCTCGCCGACCTCATGCGCTGGCACGGCATCACGGTCATATCCGAAGCAATCCAGAACATGGTCATAAACCTGCACGCCCTTGGGCCGGAAGGCTCAGCCCATGCACTGAAAAGCCCGCGCCACACTTTCGAGATAAGCGAAAACGTGGCGCGGCAATTTCACAACGAAAGCCTGCGCGAACTACGCGCCGATCCGGGCGACGAGAACACCGCCCACATCAAGTAACCCACCCAAGCCCAGCGCCAGCAGCGCAACGGGCTGCTATTGCCTGGAGAAAGCTATGCACTCATCCGTGCTGATTGGACGCAAGGGTGTGCCTGTCGTCCGCAAAACCCTGGGGCCGATGGAGCTGAGACTTGCCATCCAGCCCGACAACGACCGCGAAGAGTACCTGCTGCTTCTGATTGAAGAGCTGGCTTTGCGGGTAGACGCCGCAACGAAATTGGGCGACGACTACGACGACCGCGACGATGACGACGAGCTGATCGAAAAGCTAAGTCTGGCTGATCAGGTAAGTCGGGCGGGCCGCCAAGTCAGCAGCATGCTTGAGCGGATGGATAAGAACCGCTCCCAGCTCAACGAAATTCTTCGGCTGATCAAGTCAGCGCTTCTCGATCAGGCGTTGGTGGCCAGCCAGGAAGACCGGCTTGGCACTCTGCTGAAAAGCATGGGCGCGGTTAAGGAGCTTGTCGGGAAGCCCTGGGACGATCTGCGGCCATGACCCACCACCCCAAGCGCAGCCGCTGCCAATCCTGCTTCAAGCGCCTTCATGACTGCAGCCACCTTCCCTTCCACACCATGCCAGTGCACCGGCAGGACGGAACAGACGTGGTGGTCATCTGCACCCAGTTCGTGCCAGCAGCAGGCGAGCGCGGCAAGCCGTTTCTCAATCCGAGGCGCGGCCGCCGGTTGTAACCACCCTACCCGCCCACTCCCTGCCTGATGCTCGGGCGGGAGGGTGGTGAACATAGACCCTAGTCACTTCCAATAATTCACGCCACTGGCGAGGGATAACCATGCCTACTGAAAAACCAATCCTGTTCAACGGCCCCATGGTGCGTGCGATCCTGAGCGGGCAGAAAACTGTGACGCGGCGAGTGCTGAAAAATCAGATGCTTGCAGGCTGGGGCATTGCTGATCCGGCGCACCCGCTGGCCACCATCACCAGCGCTCACCCCAAGAAAGGCAAGTTCAGCCTACTGATCCGCCGTGAGATTTACCCCGACTCCGGCAAGTTTGAGCACGATGTAATCCCCTCGCCATACGGCAAGCCCGGCGACCGCCTGTGGGTGCGCGAGGCATGGGCACGTATACGTGTGGCGCAAGCCCCTGACCAAGAGTGGGTTGTTTACCGCGAAGGCGACAACCGCACCGATTACGGCGGACCCTGGAAGCCAGGCATTCACATGTTCCGTAAGGACTGCCGGCTCTTACTGGAAATAACCGCAGTGCGTGTAGAGCGCCTGCAGGACATCAGCGAGGCGCAGGCGCGTGCCGAGGGTATCTCACCCATCAGCACCGGCCGCTTCCATTGTGGCCACGATGAAGAAGGACAGATCACGTCTAAGTCGCCAGTCACCGCATTTGCCTGGCTGTGGAACAGCATCAACGGCGAAGGTGGCTGGGCAGAGAACCCCTGGGTCTGGGTAGTCGAGTTCAAGCGGGTGACGCAATGAGCAAGCCCATCACCGCCAACGCTATGACCTGCTGCCAGGCGGCAGTGATCTGGCAGCCCTACATTGATGGCGCTGGAAGCGAGCCAGCCCTGCTTGTCCACTCAGATGCCTGTGGGTTGCTGGTCATCCAGCAGGAAGAGCGCCATGTATTGATCCAGCGAGAAACGCTGCCGGAGTTGATCAAGCAGCTGAAGCGCCTGGCGGCCGAGGACCCGAGCCAATGACCGCCGAAACCTTCTGCCGCACCACCCGCCTGCCTGTAGCCAAGTGCGTTTGCCTTCGCTGCACGCCCATCACGCCGGAGTAACCCACCATGAAAAGCCTCTTCTGGCGCTTCCTCGCGAAGCTGCTGGCTCGGCCTTCTGTTGCCGACTGGATCATCAAGCGCGCCCAGCGCACGCCATACGACCACCTTGCCATCGCTGATGGCAGCCGAATCATTCGCCTGCCGCACGACACAGCGCTGTGGCCGGGTGATAGCTGGTACATGCGGCGCTGGTGGTTCCTGCGCTTTGGTCGGCTTCAGATCCGCGTGCACCACATCCTGCTGGCCGACATAGGCCGCGATATGCACGACCACCCCTGGCAGTTTCGCACCTTCATCCTGCGCGGCGGCTACCTCGAGGCGCGGGAGCAGGCCGGCGGCGTTCGCCGGAGGATGCGCCTACCCGGCACCACGGCAGCCATGCACCGCGGCGAGTTCCACCGAATAGCTAAGGTCGCGCCAGATGGGGCGTGGACACTTTTCGTCACCTGGGGTCAGCGCCAGGGCTGGGGCTTCAAGAGCCCGGCCGGCGCAGTGATCCCGCATGAGGAGTACGGCGCATGACCGGCATGACCGAAAGCGCCCAAGTGCGGCGCATCAACTCGCTACTCAAAGCGCCTGACCAGCTGGCCGAATCAATCGCCCTACTAAAGCGCGCCAATCGCTATGTAGGTACCCACGCGAGCATCGGCGGCCAGGCCCTGGGCATCCAGATCACTGAGTTCGTGGCTGCGTATCAACGTGAACAGGGCCAAGCAGATGGCCAGAACGCTTGAGCTTCCGCTATCCAGCCACGTCAACGGCCACACCTGGAACCTGTACAGCTTCGACTACGAGTCGCCAGATGGCAGGCCAAGCGGCTACTTCTACGCAACCTCCGACGACCACGCAAAGCTTCTGCTCAGTGAGCTGAAGGAAACCGCCGTGCTCGCCGGGCAAGTAATGGGGCAAGTCCATGAGTGAGAAAGCACCGATGCAAAGCACGCCGTTCGTATCCAGTACCGGCGAAACCCGTAACCCGATCTACGAAGGCCAGTTCGAGGGCGAGACCGTTGAACAGGCCGACGCCCGCCTGCACTGGGCGAAGGTGGCTATGGAAATGGCGCGCAATGCCTCCCTCTCAGCGCCTAGCCATGGTGAGCAGGTGCGGGAGTGGAATTTGTCGGCTGACGGGCTTCCGGCGTGCGGCAAGCCAGTGCTGGCTTACTACCTTAACAGCCATGGCAAAGGCCGGCGCATACGGGCCGAGTACGTGAAAGCGTGGACTGTGCAAGCTGATGATCTATCAGACCCTGATACCGAGTGTGTCGAATACAGCGAGCAGGAAGATGCTTACTACATCCGCCAGGGCTGGTATGAGCTGATCGACAATTGGGACGAATACGGGCGCATTGCCGTTCATGAAGGCGTGATAACTCACTGGCAGGAACTACCAGCCGCCCCATCAGCAGGCAGTCAGGGCGGTGATGTATGAGAGGTGAGCAGCCAGTAGATAGACCGTGGAGCGAATATCCAGCAGGAACAAAAGCGCACGCAATCATGGGTGGCTATTGGGAAAAGAACGATAAGGGCTGGTGGAAATGGTGTACCGGATCAACCTTCCCCAATCCTGGCGGTGATGCTTTGAGCGTCACGCTTCCAGACCAGCAGCGGAGTAACTGACATGCCAAACCCAACCGAAGTGCACCACATGCAACAGCCTGCGCCGACGCCTGCATTGCTTGGGCTTATCGGCACCGCTCAACAGATCAGCCTTGCCAGCGAGATATCTGCCCTGCGCACGGAAATCGCAGAGCTGCGCGCCGCACTGGTGCCCGTGCCTTCGCTGATCCTGACAGGCCAGCAAGCGCTGGATGAATTCAAGCGAATGACCGAGCGGAGTAACTGACATGGACAAAGAACTGAAAGCGCTGGACGATTCTGAGTTCTACGAAGAGTTTGCGAAGTGGTGGGATGACGAAGGCCAGTATGTGCGAGCAGGCGGCGGCGACTATGAGCGGTCGTTTGCCTTCCAGGCTTTCCGGCATCTGATGCCGCAGATAGCAGCACTTCGCGCCCAACTGTCCAGCCAAGGGGGCGAGGCTGTTGAGGTGGTTGGTTATCGCGTGAGCTTGCCGGATGAGCCAGAGATTGGACGCTGGTTTGATGAGGAAGCGGAAAGCGAGCCCAGTATCTGCCAGTACGAACCACTTATGACCGTAGCCCAGCACCAGCGCATTATGGCTGCTGGCGCGGGCAGTGCTGATCATGTTGGCGAAGTGCGATGCGACGGCGATATGGTTTGGCAGATCGATGGCGACCCAGCAGTTTGGCGGCGACTTGGCGAAGGGGCAAAGCTCTACACCCACCCAGCCGACCAAGTGGCAGAGCCTGACGCTGAGCTGGTGGCGTTGCTGCATGATGCTCGCCTTCAGCTATATCAAGCCTATATCAGCCGTGAAGACGAAGAAGAATTGCAGCAGATGATCAAGCGCATCGACGCCAAGCTGGCCAGCCTGAAACCTAAGGGGGAACAATGCGCCGAATAGTCTGCTCTGCCATTGCTCTGGCATTGTCAGCCGGCGCAATGCTTCCAGCCTTAACCTTTCAAGGCGGCACAGAAAACGACCGCGACCCATACAAGCGCAAGACTCGCAGCAAGGGCGAGAAAGCCCGCAACCGCAAGCACCGCAAGTAACCCCTAACCCCGATCAAACCCCAATCAACTGTGCCGGCTTGAGCCGGTGGAGAGGTATTCGCTATGCCTGAAATTCAAACCAAGGTGCTCAACTGGATTGCGACGGGCCGTGTCGGTGCCAGCTCAAAGGCCATGGCAATGGCTGCATGCGGCTTGCCAAATGACGGCAGCTACCCGCACGACCCCGGCGACCTTAACCGCTGCCTGCTGCTGCTTGAAGCGGTGCCAGATGTGCGCGACCACTTCGACAAGATCGCGGCGCTTGGCGTCGTGTGGGAGCGCCTGATCGGACGCTGGGCAAATATTGAGGCCAGCTTTCTGGATGAGGCCGGGCTGAACTGGAGCAAAGCCCAGACTGCCCCGAAGACCTATGCGCTGATGCGGGATGTGAAAGGCGAAGAGCCGGGCGTAGTTCGCTTCGGCGGCGTCAGCTTCCGTACCCGCTAACCCCTTCCCACCCTCCCCGACATAGGGGTAGAGAGGTATCCATGAGCGCAGCAGAGCAAATCGGTCACCAGACCGAAACCCTGGAAGACGACGAGCTGGTTGCGATCACCGGCTATCGTCTACCCTCCAAACAAATCGCCTGGCTCAAGCTGAAAGGCTGGGAGTTCGTCACCAGCGGGGCAAATCGCCCTGTTGTTGGCCGGGTATACGCCCGCCTCAAGCTGGCCGGCGTGAAACCATCAACCACAAACGCAGTGGCCGAGCCCTGGTCGCTGGACTTGTCTCGCGTGGGGTAAAGCATGCGCCCGAAGAAACCCGCTAACCGCGACCTGCCGCCACGGATGATCCGGCGGGTGCGCAAGCTGAAGTCAGGCGAGGAATGGATCGGCTACTACTACGCCGGGCGGGATGATGCAGGGAAGCGAAAGGAGATACCGCTGGGAACTGACGCCGATGAGGCGCGGGTGAAGTGGGCGCAGCTGGAGCGCAAGCAGGTGCCGCTGGCAGCCAAGACAGTTGGCGATCTGCTGCGGCGCTATGACAGGGACGTGATCCCAGGTAAGGGCGTGAAGACGCAAAACGATAACCGCAAGTGCCTGACCCAGCTGTACAAGGCGTTCGACAGTGCGCCGATGGATGCCATTACCCCGCAGATTATCGCCCAGTACCGGGACGCCAGGACTGCGCCAGTGCGGGCAAACCGCGAGATTGCCCTGCTCTCCCATGCGTTCAACATGGCCAGAGAATGGGGCATCTACAACAAAGAGAACCCCACGCGGGGCGTCAGGCGCAACAAGGAAGAGCCGCGCGACGTTTACGTCACGGACGAGGTTTGGGAGGCGCTATACCTGGAGGCACCGAAAGACCTGCGCCTGGCAATGGATATTGCCTATCTAACGGGGCAGCGGCCGGCGGACGTACGCAAGATGCGCTGGTCTGACGTGGGCGATGATTTCTTGATGGTTGGTCAGGGCAAGACCTCGACCAAGCTGCGCATTCGCCTGCACATCGATGGGCTGCGCACCGGCCTGGGCCGCCTACTGGATCAGCTGGACCGCACCCGTCCGCACTTGATAACCAACGAGAACGGCGCGCAGCTGACAGAGAACATGCTGAGACTTCGCTTTGAGCCGGCCCGGAAGCGAGCTGCAGCCAAGGCGATCGCTAACAAAGACCCCGACCTGGCAGCGGCCATCATGCAGTTCCAGTTCCGCGACATTCGCCCCAAGGCAGCATCGGAAATTGTCAGCCTGGAAGATGCATCAGACCTGCTAGGACACACCACTCAAGGCATGACCCAGCGCGTATACCGCCGTGTTGGGAAGGTGGTAAACCCGGTCAAATAGGTGGGTAGTTGCGGAAATCGTTCTGATAGTTGCGGAAACTGCGTGGCGCAATGCCGCGCATTTACTGGCCCTTAGATACGCCAACGGCAGCCGAAGCGGCTGCCGTTGTAGTAAGACCATCAGACATGTATCAGACCAATTTAGCGATCAGCTCACGCGCTTCATTTTGCTGACCTTCGTTACCTTCAGTGATGACTTCATCGAGGATATCGCGAGCACCTTCGGTATCACCCATGTCGATGTAGGCGCGAGCCAGATCGAGCTTGGTTGCTGTCTCGTCGGTACCCGACAGGAAGTCGAAGTCATCGTCATTATCCATACTGGACGAGGCGGTACTTGCCGGCGCATCTAGATCAACAGGCGGATCCAGATCGTCAGACAAAATATCCAGCTCAGCGCTGACTTCATCCAGTTGAGCAGCGAAGCTATCGCCCGATGGCTGCGCAGGCGCCTCATCATTCAGCGACAGATCGAAATCAGCCGATAGATCAAAGTCACCGCCTGCCTGCTCATCCGGCAGATCAAACCCTGGCTCAGGCACGACCGGCGCAGCACTTGGCTCGTCATCCAGACTCAGCAGGAAGTCATCTTCGGCAGCCGCAGCTGGCTTGGCTGGGGTATCCAGATCCAGACTGAAATCAGCCAGATCACCACTTAGATCAAGACCACTATCGCCGCTATCAGACAGGCTCAGGTCAAAACCCAGGTCATCATCCTTGTTATTGGCTTGCTCAACCGGCGAACTGAAATCCAGATCGTCATCCAGAGACAGGCTGTCCAGGTCATCCAGGGAAGCAGTGTTACCGGCAGCCTGCAGATCACGATCCAGTTCGGACTCAAGATCATCCAGACTCAGATCGAATGCATCATCCTGCTCGTCAGTAGCGGCTTTCGGGCTCGGCTCGTCCAGGGCCAGGTCGTCCAGACTGAAGCTGTCCAGATTCTCTTCAGCAGCCGCAGTAGCAAAGCCTGCACCAGCCGCAACAGCCATGGCTGGGTAGCGAGCCTTGATTTGATCAAGCTCAGCGGCACTACCGCCGATCTCACGCAGTTCGTTGTCCTGACGGGCAAAACCATTGCGGTCACCCATCTCGGCATAGACTTCCATCAATTTCAGACGTAGATCACTGCGCTGTGGCTCATCATTGATCGCGCCTTGCAACAACTCAGCAGCCTGAGGGAAGCGGCCATAGGCGATGTATATATCTGCTTCGCCCAGTGCATCGCCAGTTTGCGCAGTCACACGTTCTTCATTTGGCAGATCAGCTTGCTGACCATCAAGATCGTCAGCCAAACCGGCAAAGCTGTCATCTGGCAGATCCAGACCTGCGCCCAGATCGGACGAACCGTCATCGGCAGCCAGGCTTTCCTGCAACTCGGCTTCTTTCAGTGCATTGCGGCGCGACAGCATCATCAGTGCAATCAGCAATACCAGCAGCGCACCACCACCAGCGGCGCCCAGCAACATCGGATTAGCCAATAGATCATCAATAGTGCTGCTTTCAGCTGGCGGTTCGGCCACTACCGGAGCCTCGACAACTGGGGCAACGGGGGTTACCGGAGCTGGCTCGGGGGCAGCAATAGGGGCTGGCTCAGGCGCCGCGACTGGTGCAACGGCTTCTGGCTGGGTAGCGGGCTCTTCACTGTAATTAAAATCCGTTTCGCCAGTTGCTGCAGGCACTACGGGTGTCGCTGCAGCTGGATCTTGTGGTGCAGGCTCAACTGGAGCAACCGGTGTTTCAGCTACGACAGCCTCTGGAGCGACAGGGGCAACAGCTGGAGCCTGACCTTGCGCAGCAAGATCAGCTTGCAGTTTGGCCATCTGGTCGTCTTTCAACTGAATCAAACGCTGCAGTTTGTCGAGCTGGCTCTGCAGGTCCGTCATGCGACCTTTAAGCTCATCGTTTTCACGACGGCTGGAGTCCAGGCTTTCCTGGGTCACGGCTAATTTGTCAGTCAGTGCCTTACTGTCAGCTGCGCCTTTGTCGCTACCGGCCGTAGCTTTTCCGCTATCAGCAGCAACCAGTTTCAGGCTATCGCCAGTTTCAACTTTGGCTGGAGTAGCTGCGGCGCTGGTACGCTTGGTGGCATCCAGCTGACGGGCGCTCGCAGCGACACTGCGCCCTTCACGCCAGGCTGCATTCTGCTCGGCAACCTGAGCGATGGCTTCGCCCTGAGCACGGCTCTTGACCTGCTGCTCATCAGGCAGACGCAGTACCTGGCCATTTTTCAGACGATTGATGTTGCCTCCGATAAAGGCATCCGGGTTCAGATCCTGAATCGCCAACATGGCCTGATGCACACTGCCGCCGGCACGCGCACGCTGGGCAATTTCCCAGAGGGTGTCGTTGGCGGTGGTTTTGTATTCATTGCCTTCCAGCGGCTTGGCAGCTGGAGCAGCAGGTGCGGCTGGAGCCGCTGGCGCTGCCGGTTGAGCCGCAGCAGTTGCTGGACGTGGTGCGGGCGCTGGAGTTTGTACGCGGGGCGCGGGGGCCGGAGCGGCTGCAGGCATCTGTGCAGCGGCAGGAATAACGCTCTGCGGGGTATACAGCGGCGGGTCAAGCAGCACGGTGTACTCACGCAGCAAACGGCCATTCGGCCAGAGCACTTCAACCAGGAAATTCAGGTAAGGCTCGCGCATCGGTTTGCTGGAGGTCACCCGAATGACGCTTTTGCCATTGGGTTTGAGTACCGGGGTGAACTTGAGGTCAGTCAGGAAGAACTGACGATCAACGCCGGCTTTGTTGAATGCTTCAGGGGACGCCAGGGTCGGTATAACTTCGTTGGAAGCCAGGTCACGCACTTCCAGCAACTCAATCTCAGCCACCAGCGGTTGATTGAGCGCCGATTGCAGGGTCACTTCACCCAGCCCCAGCGCGTGCGCCATACCGGATGACAGCGCCGAAGCAGCTGCGATTGCCAGCACCAGTTTGCGAACCCGAACCATAGCGTTATCCCTTGTTTTATCTTTTTTTCTCGACCAGCGAGAGGATGTTGAAAATTGCTGCCTGTCACGTCCAGAGACGCAACCCCATTCAGCAATCAACTCAGCCAGTATTGCCAAGCTCGAAAGATTCTTCAAATTTCTAGGTAAGTATCTTTTACAGATAGTGTTTTATCAACAACTCGGCTAATTGCACAGCATTTAGCGCCGCGCCTTTTC